>JADZBO010000258.1 GCA_020851995.1 Burkholderiaceae bacterium | reverse complement strand
GGCGGATGAGCAGGACGAGCATCGTAATGACGAACATTGCCAGCGTTGCGACGGAAGGATCGAAGTAATAGCCTCCGACGCTTTCGATGACGGCGATCATGATGCTTCCGATGATGGACCCCGGGATACTGCCCAGTCCGCCGATCACGATCGCGATGAACCCCTTGATCAGGTAATCGCTTCCGACGTTGGCGCTGATCACTGTCACGGGCGCAAGCAGCGCGCCGGCGATGGCCGCCAGGAAGGTGGCGATCAGGAAACCGTACAAAGCGGTGCGTCGATACGGAATGCCCTGGAGCCTGGCGGCCTCGTAATCCTCGGCAACCGCGCGCAGCGCCTTGCCCAGTCGTGTCGAGGCGATCGCCCAGCACATCGCGACAGCCGTGAGCAATGCGATCAACGTGAGGATGAAGCGTTGCGTCGTGACTGCACCGCCCAGGACTTGCATGTTCCCCTCGATCAGGTCAGGCAGTTTGATGGGCACTCCGCCATAGACCTCGAGAAAAACGCCTTGCAGCAGAAGGGAGAGCCCGACTGACAGCACGAATGATCCGATCATGTCGCGCTGAAACTTGCGGAACGCGAAGTGGTAGAGAAACCAGCCCAGCAACAGCGTGGCGGCGATCGCGAGTACACCTGCCAGCGCGTAGGCCACCGGCAGGGAAAGGTTGCCGCCCGCAAGGATCGGCACACCGACAGCCATCAACAGCAGAGTGAGCCCGAAGAACTCGCCATGCGCAAAGTTGATCACCTTCATGACGCCAAAGATTAACGTCAGTCCCAGTGAAAACAGGATGTACGCTGCGCTGATCTGCAGACTATTGACCAGCAACTGCCCGTAAATTTCCAAAGTGATGCCTCCCGGGCCGTCGTCTGGTCAGGGGACGATTACTTGCCGGCCGCGAGGCGTGCTTTCAGCTCATCAGGAATCACCCGGGCGAGCTCGACCATCTTGCCGTCCTGGACCTGCGTGATCATGATCGGCACCAGCATTTGCTGCGGCGAACCGTAGATGGCCTGGCTACCGAACGCCGTCTTGCCATAGGACGTCTCGAAAATGATCTTCGGCAGGGCAGCCGCGATCGCTTTCGGATCGAGGCTGTTGGCCGCTTCCATACCGGCTTTCAGGGCCAGCACCGAGTCGTAGGCAGAGACCTGAAGCGGGTTCAGCGGCTCTTTCAGCTTCTTGAGCATTCCGGCGTTCAGTGCCTGCTGAGCCGGCGAGGACAATGCGCTCGCATAATCCCCGGCATAGCCCATGTAGGTGCCGTTGGCCGCAGCGCCGCCAATCTGGACAAGCTGCGTCGCGCTGGTGCCGACCGGCAGAACTTTCACGCCGTTCCAGCCCAGCACGCCCAGTTCTTTGAGGATGATGCCGGCGTCTCCCGGAGGAGCGACGCCCAGGTCGATGATGTCGGGCTTCTGCTCGGTCAGTTTGGCCGCGATTGGCTGAAACTGGGTCGTGCCGCGCTCATACCAGTTGCTGGACAGCACCTTGACGCCCAGGCTTGCCCAGACCTTCTGCGACACGACTTCGACTTCTTTGCCCGAGGCATCGTTGGCGTTGATCATTGCCACGGTCTTGGCGTTCGGGTTCTTGGACAGCACGTACTTGTACAGCGGTTCGAGGATCTCGAACGGCGTGTTGGATTGCGTGAAGGTGAGCGGAAACTGCGGACCTTTGACGCTCTTGCCCCAGGCGGAGGTGAACAGAAGGACGCCGCTGCGCTCGGAGAGCGACTGCAGCGCCTGGATCGGTGCGGTGCCGATGCTGCCCACGACGTATTTGATCTTGTCGCGGTTGATCAGGTTCTGTGCAACCTTGGTGCCATCGGCGGCGTTGTATTTATTGTCGTAGGCGACGATTTCGAAGGTGTACTTCTTGCCGCCCACGGTGACACCGCCTTCGGTGTTGACCTTTTCGGCGGCCTGTTGGGCGGCCCATTCCTGGCCCTGCCCCCAGACTGCGGCGGCCCCGGACATGGGAGCCGAAATGCCGAGCTTGATCACCTGTTGCGCCGCTGCGGGCACCATCGCCGTTGCTCCGGCAAGGGTTGCCGAGGCGAAAAGGGCGAACGCGCACTTCCTGAATACACCTTTCATTGGAGTCTCCCGATCTTGCTTATAAAAATATTTTTATGCTGCTGGCCCGACGGTATTATTTTTTTACCGGGTTGCGAGTGCGACAAGCATACATGAAAACCTTGGTACGCAATAAGGGGTCAACCCGAGGTTTTCGAAAAGCCCACGAACTTTCGGGTCCGAGGCCCCCCACACCGCAGTCGTCGCTCAGCCCTTCGATTTGCGGGCACGCGCACGGGCGGCGTGCTTTTCAAAGCGTGCGATCGTCATCCGGGCGCGTTCGACAATCGGGATGTCAATCATTTTGCCGTCGAGTTCGAATGATGCGCGCCCTGCGGCTGACGCTTTCTCGTCAAGGTCAATGACCTTGCGGGCGAATTCGACGTCCGCTGGCTTCTCGCCAAACTCTTCATTGAGGATCGGAATTTGCAGCGGGTGGATCGATGTGCCGCCCTCAAAGCCAAAGAGGCGCGAGCGGCGCACCATGGCACGGAATTGTTCCGTGTCGCGGAAATTCGCAATCGAGCCGATGTAACCAAACGGCAGGATCCCTGCAGCGCGCGCGGCCATCACCATCTGCTGCTTGGGCATGAGCAGCACCTCGTCAACCGGGGCGAAGCCGCATTCGAGCGCGATATCCTCGCTTCCGAGCATCATCGCGACGATGCGCGGCGACGCTGTTGCGATATTGGCCATGTTGTGGAAGGCCTCGGCGGTTTCCACCACGACGATCAGTTTGGTCTGACCGATCGGCATCTCTTCGCGCAGTTCGCACTCACTGATGAGTTCGTCCATCAACTTGACATGCGACACGCCGTGCACTTTGGTCAGGGTGATGGCGCAGACGTCCGGGCAAACCGCCGCTTCGATGTCCTTTACGCCGAGCGACAGGGGTCGGTTGACGCGCACTACCACGTCGAACTGGCCTTCTTCATGCAGGCGGCGAGCCGTCTCGCGCACCATCAGGCGCGCTGTCGGTTTTTCATGCAACGGTACGCTGTCCTCAAGATCGAGGTGAATGGCATCGGCCTCGAGCGTGAGCGCCTTTTCGACGTACTTCGGTACGTTGGCCGGTACGAAATGCAGTGATCTCCACGACGGCAGCGCGCGCGGCGAGAACGGGGACTGATGTTGGTGATTCAATCGTGGCTCCAGGGTCGTGGGGTTCGTAACTGCTCGTGGGGTTCGTAATTGCGAGTGCTCGCGCGCTTGTGTGGGCCATACGGCGTGTGGATGCGCCACACCGGACCTGCGCGCATGTCTGAATTGTATTTGCAATGCAACATGATCGCTTGTCGATTGACACCCGGCGGGCGGGCTTTCTGGTCTCTGGAAGGGGATCCGCGTCGTGTCATTCAGTTGCAAGTTAATCGAAGATCGATGCTATTGCGTAAAAGATATTAACAATTACAAGCATTTTAGAATTATTTACAGATGCAGGCGATCCCCGGTTGTACTAAAATCACGGTATATGTTTGATATCACAACGCTGCTCATTCTTGTCGCCATAATGACCGTGTTCGTGGCGCTGATGCTGGCAGCCACCTACCGCGGCAAGAACGACCGGTCCGCCCTGTACTGGATGAACGGATGCCTGGCGATTGCCGCAGGGCTGGTTCTGGTCGCGGCCCGCCCCGTGGTGTCGGATTGGCTGGGCTACGCCGCTGCAATCACCCTGATCTCCGGTTCCAACCTGCTGTTCGGGGCCAGCCTGCGTTACCTTGCGGATCGGGATGCTCCGCGGGATCGGCGCGCTGAATACACCTTTGCCGTTGTTGTGCTGATTTATTGCGTGGCGCAGTTTTTCGGGCAGGAGGAGTTTCAACATTTCACTGCGCTGGTCTCGATGGCTGGCGCTGCACTCTGGGCCGCATCGGCGGCTCGATTCGCCGCACGCCGTCTGAAATCCCAGCAACTGGTGGTGATGCAGTACCTGTTCGTCGGTGGCGCGCTTGCGTGGGGTTTGCGCCTGCCCGCTGCGTATCTGTTCGATTTCCGGCTCATGGGAGATCCGGCTCTGGTCAATACGGCGTTGCTGCTGGCAACCCTCGCTTTCGCGGTGCTGCGACATCTGCTTTATCTGATGGTGCGGCTCAGCCTCGCTTATGAGGTCACTCTTGATCGCGCGCTCACTCTTCAGGAGCAGACCCGCCAGCAGATGCTCGCCAGTCTGAATGCACTGGCATTGGCGCGCGATAACGAAACCGGCAACCACATCATGCGCACCCAGCATTACGCGCGTCGCATTGCGCAGCGCTTGCGCGCGCTGGGGCATTTTCAGGAAGACCTCGATGACCGCAGGATCGATCTGATCTTCGACGCCGCGCCACTCCACGATATCGGCAAGGTCGGCATCCCGGATCATATTTTGCATAAGCCCGGCCCGTTGACCGATGATGAATGGGCCATCATGCGAACCCACACGACCCTTGGCGAATCCGTTCTGAAAGCCGCTGATACCGATTTGATAGACGACGAAGATGTCATTTCGGTGGCAATTCGCATTGCCGGCGGACACCACGAGAAGTGGGACGGTTCGGGCTATCCCCGCGGCCTGTCGGGCGAGTCGATCCCCCTGGAGGCGCGCATCATGTCTCTGGTCGATATGTACGATGCGCTCCGCAGCGCGCGACCATATAAACGCGAATGGACCCATGATGAAGCGGTCACCGAGATCATGCGTCGCAAGGGTCAGTTTTTTGATCCGCGGGTGGTGCAGGCCTTTGACATCGAGAAGGATGCGTTCGACCGCATGGCGCGCGAATACCGCGATTGAAGGAATCGGTGGGGATCCTGATCCGGTTGCGTGGGCGATGGTATCCTTTTCCTTTGCTGGTGCATGCATGAGCGTGCTGGCATGAAAACGCGGTGGCCACGCACGCCGCGTCTGCTTCTTCCCGTCCGCATCCATGGCTTCTGATAACCACGATCCGATCGTTTGCCTGCGCGGCATTCACAAGACCTACGCGAGTGGCTTCCGCGCGCTTCAGGATATCAACCTGGATATCCGGCGCGGTGAAATCTTCGCGCTGCTCGGGCCAAACGGCGCGGGCAAAACAACCTTGATCAGCATCGTCTGCGGCATCACCAATGCCACTTCGGGAACGGTCAGCGCCGATGGCCACGACACCCTGCGGGACTATCGTGCGGCGCGCGCGTCCATAGGGTTGGTGCCGCAGGAACTTCACACGGATGCATTTGAATCCGTATGGGCGACCGTCAAATTCAGCCGCGGATTGTTCGGCAAGGCCCCGGATGCGGCATATCTTGAAAAGGTGCTGCGCGACTTGTCACTCTGGGATAAGCGCAACGCAAAAATCATGACATTGTCCGGCGGCATGAAGCGTCGGGTCCTCATCGCCAAGGCACTGGCGCATGAGCCGAAAATATTGTTTCTGGATGAACCCAGCGCGGGCGTGGACGTGGAACTGCGTCACGATATGTGGCGGATGGTGCGCGAACTGCGCGCAAAGGGCACCACCATCATTCTGACCACGCACTACATCGAGGAAGCGCAGGAAATGGCTGATCGCATCGGCGTCATCAGCAAGGGCGAATTAATTGTCGTGGAAGATAAAGATGTGCTGATGCGCAAACTCGGGAAAAAGCAACTGGCCCTGACTCTGCGTCACCCCATGACCCGCATCCCAACTGAACTGCGAAACGAGACGCTGGAACTTTCGGAGGATGGACAGACCCTTGTCTATACCTTTGACTCGCAAAAGGAAGAAACCGGGATTGCCGCGCTGCTTCGTCAGTTAAACGAGCATGGCATCGATTTCAAGGATTTGCGCTCCAGCGAAAGTTCGCTGGAGGATATTTTTGTCAATTTGATTCGCCAATCGAAGGTCGAAAGCGCATGAATATTCATGGCATTCGCGCCATCTACCGTTTTGAGATGGCGCGTACATTCCGCACACTGGCGCAAAGCATTGCCGCGCCCGTGCTGACAACCTCCCTGTACTTTATCGTGTTCGGCAAGGCCATTGGCTCGCGCATGGGTGACATCGATGGTGTCAGCTACGGCGCGTTCATCATTCCGGGCTTAGTCATGTTGTCCCTGCTTAACGAAAGCATCTCGAACGCCTCGTTCGGCATTTACATGCCCAAGTGGGCTGGCACCATTTATGAGCTTCTGTCAGCGCCCGTATCCTGGGGCGAAGCGGTGGTCGGCTATGTGGGTGCGGCGGCGACCAAGTCGGTCATGCTGGGTCTTCTGATTCTGGTGACCGCGCGCATTTTCGTCCCGTACGAAATCGCCCATCCCGTCTGGATGATCGCCTTCCTCGTACTGACGGCCGTGACCTTCAGCCTGTTTGGCTTCATCATCGGCCTGTGGGCGGATAATTTTCAGAAACTGCAGGTGATACCCACGCTGGTGGTCACCCCGCTTACTTTCCTGGGCGGCGCGTTCTATTCCATCAATATGCTTCCGCCATTCTGGCAGACCGTCACACTGTTCAATCCGGTGGTGTACCTGATCAGTGGCTTTCGCTGGAGCTTCTATGGCGTGGCCGATGTTCAGATCGTCGTGAGCGTTGGCATGACGTTGTGTTTTCTGGTTGGCTGCCTGACGTTCGTCTGGTGGGCGTTCAAAACCGGGTACAAACTCAGGACCTGAGGGCGCCCGGAACACAAGCGGGCAGGCGTGGGTGCAGTGCGGCGCGATGCGATCGTGCGAAACTCAAGGTGATGCAGGAGTCGTGTTGTACGATGCTCCGGCTCCGCACGAACCTAATCGCAATGAGGAATTTTTCATGTTGAATCGCAGATTTCTGACCCGCACCGGACTGGCTCTTTTAATCAGTGCGAACCTGACAGCGGTGTCCGCCACCGATCTGCCGGCTCCCGCCAACGCGAGCGAAGTGACGGCCCGATTCAAGGCGGCGGACAAGAACGGCGATGGAAAACTGACTCTGGAAGAAGCGAAGGCCGGTATGCCCCGGATCGCGGCAGTCTTCGATAAGCTCGATACAGATAAAAAGGGCTATCTGACGCTTCCGG
>JADZBO010000257.1 GCA_020851995.1 Burkholderiaceae bacterium | reverse complement strand
TGCCAGCGCTTCAGTGGCCTCTTGGGCTGCAAGTTGCTGGCCTGTCCGACACGCCGACGATCGATCTGATCAGTGCGTTGCTGCGTCAGATTTCTTTGCCATTCGTCATCCTGAGCACTACGGCCGTGGTGGCACAAACCTGGTGGTTTAGCGCGCGCGTGCGACACGGCTCTGCCCAGCCGTTTTTCCTCTATGGCATATCGAACCTGGGCGCGATGGTGGCCCTGTTTGCCTACCCGTTCCTGGTGGAACCTTTGTTTGGCCTTGGCGTCCAGCGCTGGCTCTGGAGCGTCGGCTATGTGGCGTATGTTGTTGTCACCATTGCGGTCTGGATCCTGCTCAGGCCGATGCCGTTGCGCCTGCCGACCGCCGGGCTCCGGGCCGCGGCGGGCGGTATCGCCTGGCCGCAAATCGCCCGTTGGATTTTTTTGGGCGCATCCACCTCTGCGCTGATGCTGGCCGTCACCAATCAGATGTCGGCGGAAATCGGCGCGTTCCCCCTGGTGTGGGTGTTTCCCCTCGCGCTGTATCTGGGCAGTTTCATTTTTGCCTTTCGCGACCAGACCTCGACGGAGCAGCAAAGGCTTGAGGCGTGGTTGCCTGAGATCTCGCTTGCCGCGCTGCTCGGCGGACAACTCCTTCCCCTTGGGGCTTGGGTGCTCGCGCCGACTCTGGGTGTGTATTACCTGCTCTGTCTGATCGCCAACCGTCAGCTCTATCGTCTGCGACCCCATCCAAGCCAACTGACGTCCTTTTACCTCGCGATAGCCGTCGGCGGCTGCATCGGCGGCATTCTGGTCAGCGTCGTCGCGCCGGCAGTCTTCAGCAGTCTCGCCGAGTACCCCCTGGCGATCATGGCCACGGCAATTGCGAGCTGGTCTGGCCAAACGCTGGGCTGGTGGCGCACGGCCTCGCGTCTGCGAGGGTATGGGCGGTTGTCGGTGATTGTGGTGGGCGCAAGCGTGCTGGTCGTTGCCGCATCGCTGAACACGGATGTGGCTCATCACCGCAATTTTTACGGTATCTCGCGCGTGCTTGACCGGCCGGAGGTTAACGGCACTCCGGCGCACAGGCTGCTGCTACACGGCCAGACGATTCACGGAATCCAGTATCTGGACAAGGGCAGGCGCGGTGAGCCGCTCGCGTACTACCACACGGGCGGTGCGCTCTACGAGGCGATGTTGCTGCGCAACAGGTCTGAGCCAGTGGCGATGGTGGGTCTTGGCGCAGGGGATGCGCTCGCGTGGTTCACTCCGGGCGAGGCGGCGGATCTTCGCTCTGTCGAGGCTGAGGGTTCCCTGCGCAGCCGCGTGGTCGGGCAGTCGTCGTTTCTCGACTGGCTCGATGACCTGTTGATCGCGATGCCACAGTTTGCGCTTTTGCTGATCAGAGCGGGCAGTCCCAAAAAGCCGGCCGAGTATTTGCTCCTGTCGCTCGGATTCGGTGGCATTGTGACCCTGGCATCTATCCTGTTCAGTCGCCAGGGGCTGTTGGGTTCGCTCGCCATTTTTGCGATCGCAAGCGCACTCCCTGTCCTGAATCTTGCGCGCCTGGCGGCCAAGCGGCGAGAAATGTTCGAGGACCAGCTTCCCGATGCACTCGACTTTATCGCGCGGTCCTTGCGTGCGGGCCACGGGTTGACCATTTCCATGGGCATGGCGGCAGACGAACTTCCTGACCCCATCGGCAAGGAATTCAAAATCACGTTTGATGAAATCAACTTCGGAATCGCGTTTCCGGAGGCAATGGCTAATCTGAACGCCCGGGTCAATAGCCCGGACCTGTCCTTTTTTACGATTGCGGTCGTCATTCAGCGAGAAACCGGCGGTAACCTGACCGAGTTGCTGGCCGGCCTGGCAAAGACGATCCGCGAGCGCATCAAACTCAAGGGAAAAGTGCGTGTCCTGGCCTCCGAAGGAAAGTTCTCCGGCTACTTGCTGGGCGGATTGCCGATACTGCTGGGCGCGGTCATGAATGCGCTCAATCCGCAATACATGGCGCTCCTGTGGTTTTCCGAAACCGGGCACGATCTGCTGCGTACCAGCGCGGTCATGCTGACGCTTGGCGCAGCCTTCATGTACAAGATCGCGCAAATCAAGGTTTAGGCGCAATGGCGCAATCATGCTGAACCTTAACCTGAGCCTGTATCTGACCGCGTTCGCAGTTTTCCTGTGCACTGCCTTGTTGGTAGTGCTGATCGGCCGCGTGATTGATACGATCCGTGCGCGCAAACGCCTGGCCCAGGTCCTTAGCGCCAGCGCACCGCCGGTGGAGGAAAAACCGAAGACGCATCGCGGTGCGGGTTCGTTGACGCGCGTTGACGCGGTCATCAATTCGCTGTCAAAACTGTCGCTGCCAGCGCAGGGCTGGCAGGACTCCACGGTGCAGCTCAAGTTCATACGGGCGGGCTTGCGTGGCGCGAACGACGTCAGGATTTTTTATGCGATCAAAAGTCTGCTGACCTTCGTGGTGCCGGCCATCGTTTTTGTGTTTCTCTGGAAATTCGGACCTGATCTGTCGCGAATCAAGCTGACTTCCTATGTCGTTGTCGTCGCGGCATCGGGATACTACCTGCCCGATGTGTTCCTGCGCTGGCGCACGTCCAGCAGAATTCAGCAGATGCAGGACACACTGCCCGATCTCATCGATCTGCTCATTATCTGCACGGAATCCGGTTTGGGCATTGACGCCGCCATCAACCGCGTGGCGCGGGATTCGGTGAGAAACAGCCCTCTGCTCTCGCAGGAATTCTATCTGGCATCGCTGGAAATTCGGGCTGGGGCCGGGCGGTTGACTGCGCTCAGGAATATGGCGTTGCGCACCAACCTGGAGGATCTGAACGGGTTCGTTTCGATGCTGATCCAGGCCGACAAATTCGGCACGAGTATTGCAGAGTCGCTGCGCATTCAGTCGGACATGATGCGAGTCAAAAGGATTCAGCGTGCGGAGGAAAAGGCGGCCAAGGTGCCCGTGAAGATGTTGCTGCCGCTCATCCTGTTCGTTTTTCCGGTGCTGATGATCGTCCTGATTGGACCCGCGTTCATGCAGATGAGTGCGCTGTTCAGCAAATGACGGCGAACCTGGTGTTCCTGCTGCTCTTTGTCGCGCTTTCCTGCTGGGCGGTCAATGCGCTGGTGGTCTGGGTGCCACTGCGCCTGGCCGAGGAAGAGCGCGCCGAATCGAATCTGACGACTTATTGGTCTGTCCTGGTCGGGTTTCGTCTTGCCGGGATTCTCTCATTCGCCGTGGTTGCACTGCAGGTCGCGGTGTTTGGTCTGTGTTACTGGCGACTCGGCCCCGGCGTGCCACTGATCGTTTGGGCCATCTTCTATTGGGCGCTGATTGCACTGGCGGCGATCGATCTCAAGACCACCTTTCTTCCGGACATCCTGACCTTGCCGCTGCTTTGGCTTGGGCTGGTGATTCAGTTGTGGCCTGCATCCCGCACTGTTGGACCCGAACTGGCGATTGCCGGCGCCGTCCTGGGTTATCTGCCCCTGTACCTGCTGGCGCAGGCATTTCTGGCGGTGCGCAAGCGTGAAGGCCTGGGGTTCGGCGACCTCAAACTGGTTGCGGCCATCGGTGCCTGGATCGGTCCATGGCCGCTGCCCTGGATCCTGGTCATCGCCTCGCTGGCGGCACTGGTCTGGGCAGGAGTTCAGGCGCTCAGCGGGCGCAAGGGTCTGATGCAGTCTGAGTTTCCCTTTGGACCCTGGATTGCGCTGGCGACATTTGCGTTTGCAATCAGTGGCATGATCCGCACACCGGTGGGGGGGTGAGCAAGTTGACGGTATATTGCTGTATGTCATGCTCGGTTTTTTCTGAATGTGAAGCGCAGCTTTTTGACTGAATATAAAGAGCACCGGGAATTTTCCTGAATGTTAAGCACCGGCTCACAACCGGAAAATAATTCCGATAGGTAGCGTCATGAAGATTCGTACCAGCCTCCTGACTTTCATCGGCGCACTTGCGCTGGTGGGCTGTCAATCCACCTCGGGGCCTGATCAGGCAAGCGCTGAGGGCAGGACCGACAAGCAACGGTTCATCGAGGCAGACCGCGTGGCCACGGAGTGCTCAGCGAAGTCCTTTGTGACGCCGTCAGGGCAAGTCGTTTCCCAGCAAATTATTTTTCTCTCGCGCGATACCGCGACAAACGAAAAACTGATGGCATCGACCTCCAGGTTGAGTGGGCAACAGAAACTTGCCCTGCGGGAATACCTGGCCGAAAACCTCAAGTGCCGGGAGGCTTTCTTTGCCGGACTCGATGGCACGGCCTACTACGCGGTCTTCGCCCGGTATTTCAGTACGATGGACGATGTTTACGTCAAGTTGCTGACGGACCAGATCACGATCGGCCAGGCCAACACGGCGAAGGCCAAGGCGATTCGGGATACGGCGGCGGAAGTCAGCCGGTTTCAATAGGCCCGCCGGTGTTGCAGACGCTACTGTAGTGTTCGATGCTTGACGGCACGGTTTTAAGTGCCTGATCGCGTCAAAAACTACACTGGAGGACAAATCGTGCATTTCGCCCGGGGAGCACCGCACGCGTGTGACCACGCGGGCCAAACTCGGTGATTGGAAAGTGCAGCAGTGCCAGGATGCGCACACGGCCGCCGGCGAGGCGCTGATTGCCGCGTGAACTGCCGTAACGCACCTTGACTAAGACTTTGGGAGATTATCCATGAGCCTGCGCGCAACGCTGCGAGTCAACCCCGGATCGAAATTTCGCTTCAAGAACTTCGATCCCGGCTTTCATGGTCATTACGAATCCGAGCAGGCAGCGAAGGCCGAACAGCAGCATAACCTGGCGCGCATCAGCGATCTGCAGCGCAAGCTCTACGGGTCGCGGACCCGCTCTTTGCTGATTGTCCTGCAAGGCATCGATGGCGCCGGCAAGGATGGAACTTGCTGGCACGTGATCAGTGCCATGGATCCGCAAGGGGTCAGTGTCCACGGGTTCAAGCAGCCCACGCCGGAGGAGGCGGATCACGATTTTCTCTGGCGCGTGCACCCGCACGCCCCAGGTCGCGGGCAGGTGTCGATTTTCAATCGCTCGCACTACGAGGATGTGATGGTGGTGCGGGTGCACAAGCTGGTACCCAAGTCCACCTGGCAACAACGCTTCGACTTCATCAACGAATGGGAGCGCCTGCTCACACAGCAAAACGACACGGTGGTGCTCAAGTTCTTTCTGGCGATTTCGAAAGAAGAGCAACTCGCCCGTTTTAAAGAACGGCTCGTTGACCCGGCGCGGCAATGGAAGATCAGCGCCAGCGATTACGCCGAGCGCGACCTCTGGGACGACTACACCGTCGCCTACGAGGATGCACTCAACCGCTGCTCGACCAAAGAGTCGCCATGGTACGTAATCCCCGCCAACAACAAGTGGTTTCGCAACTTGGCCGTGTCGAAAATCATCGCCGACACGCTGGAAGACATGCACTTGGGGTTGCCGGCACCCACGGTCGACCTGGCCGAAATCCGCCGTCGCTATCACGCTGAGGTCAAGGCCGGAGCCGCAGATAACAAACGCGACAAGAACAGCGACAAGAACAGCGATAAGAAAAGAGACAAGAAAAGAGACACAGCGGCAGCAAAGTCATGAAAGTCGGCGGCGCCCGACAAAGGGAAGCAAAAGAAAGCAAAAGAAAGCAAAAATGAAAAAACCTTGTCTGAGGTGATGTCATCAGCGGCGCCTCGAAAAGGACCTGCCGGTCGAACGCATTCGCGACCGGTACTAAAAAGTTCGTTTCTGATTGAGCAGGCGAAAGGCGTTGCGGCTGGACGCGTGCACGCGGATCATGTCGGCAATCCTGACGATACCAGGCAGTTGCTCAGTTTGGACTGTGTCGCGAACGCTAATGTGCGCGGGTTATTAGCATTTAATCATTATGTAGTTCCCATTTAATGCGACTCTGAGCAGAATGCACTTCACAAGCTCTGACGACACTCGCTGGGCTTTCATCTCGCGCGCAGCCGCGTGCGGGTCTTGCGATTGGGGATTGCTCAAATGACACAGTTTGATATCGAAGAGGGCGCGCGCGATTACGTCGACGTTGAAACGATTTCACCGCTGGCGGTCTGGGAAGCGATGGCGGTGCCCACGACCATCACCATTCCCTGGCGAAGCCTCTGGGCGACCACCGGTGCTTTTTTCTCCGGTATCCTTTCCCGCGCAAAGTAATCGTCCGGGAGTTGGATTTACGGTGGTCCCACGGTCATTTCCGGGAGTCCCACGGTCGATTGTCAGGTTGAAGGGGTGGTTCTTTGCACTTTCGTTGCAAGTCGCCTTCGCCCCCCCCCGCGCGAGGACCTTCAGGCTTAAAATCGAAGCCTTGATGCCGAACCGACCAGCCACGGAGTGCTGAACCCATGAACACTGCGAAATCCGTTCGTCTTGTGGCGATGTTGCTTGGCGCAAGCGCCGCTGCGTTGCTTGCCGGCTGCAATCCGAAAGATGACCCGATCGCCGCAGCCGAGAAGAAGGACTCGGGCAAGGCGACCGCAGTCGCCGCAGCCCCGGCTCCTGGGCCTGCGGTGCCAGGCGTCGAGCAAGTCAAGGCCATCGCCGAGGAGGCGTTTATCTACGGTTTGCCGATCGTGATGAACTACGCGGTGATGCAGGAATTCAGCGTTGACAAGAACTCCGGACAGTACAAGGCGCCGCTCAATACGCTCAGCAATGAAGCCCGTGTTTTTACCTACAAAGACACCGCGGTTGTCACGCCCAACAGCGATACGCCGTATTCGATGCTATGGATGGATCTGCGCGCAGAGCCCATGGTGATCTCGGTTCCGGCGGTAGCGAAAAAGCGCTACTACTCGATCCAGCTCACCGACGGCAATACCTACAACTACGGGTATATCGGCAGCCGCGCGACGG
>JADZBO010000256.1 GCA_020851995.1 Burkholderiaceae bacterium | reverse complement strand
GTTGGGCGAAAGCTCTGCGGTCGGACAGAAGAAATTGCCCGCCGCATTGTTGACCAGAATATCGAGCGCCCCGAAATGCCCCACCGCGCCCGCCATCCAGGACTCGACCGTTGCATAATCCCGCACATCGCCCTGCAGGGCGAGCACATCAGTGGCTTCGGCGCGCAACTGCGCGACGGCCGAGTCCAGGCGGTCCTGGCTGCGCCCGGTGATCACGACCTTCGCCCCCAACTGTCCATACTTTCGCGCGATTTCCAGGCCGATGCCGCCGCCACCGCCGGTAATCAGCGCCACCCGCCCTTTCAATACATCGCCTGCAAACATTGTGCTTCCTTTGTTGTGTCTTCAATCACCCGACGAGGGCACTGCAACCGCTGGTCAAAGCTTCAGTCCACCTTCGCCCCGGACTCCTTGATCAGTTTGGCCCACTTGGGAATGTCTTCCTTGATGATCGCCGTGACAGCCTCAGGGGTGCTGCCGACCGGTATTCCGCCCATGCCTTCGATCTTTGCCTTGAAGTCGGGCGTGTTGATAATGCCGACGATGGTGGAATTGAGTTTCTGGATGATGTCGCGCGGCGTGCCCGCCGGCGCCATCACGCTGTACCACGCAGCAAGGTCGTAGCCGGGAAGACCGGACTCTGCAATCGTCGGGACGTTGCCGATGGCGGGCACCCGCTTGGCCGAAGTCACGGCGAGCACCTTGATGCGCCCCGAATCGATGTACCGCATGCCGGCAAGCACACTGCAAAAAACGATCGGAATCTGCCCGCTGATGATGTCCGTCATCGACGCGCCGTCGCCCTTGTAGGGGATGTGCGTCATCTGAATCCCCGTCATCACCTTCAACAACTCCCCTGCGAGGTGTGAGCTTGTACCGTTACCGCCGGAGCCGAAACTCAGCTGGTTAGGCCTGGCCTTGACGTACTCGATGAACTCGGCAAAATTGTTCACGGGCAAGCTCGGATGCACCGCAAGCATGTTGGGCAGGTAGGTGAACAACGTGATCGGCGCAAAATCCTTGAGCGGATCGTAGGGAAGCTGCTTGAATAGCGTCAGGTTGCCGGCCAGCGGCCCGTTCGTCGTCAACAGCAGCGTGTAACCATCGGGGGTCGCTTTTGCGACTACATCCGTGCCGATATTGCCCCCCGCGCCAGTGCGGTTCTCCACCACCACGTTTTGTCCAAACTGTGCAGTCAGACGCTCTGCAAGCGCCCTGCCCAGCGTATCCGTCGGGCCACCCGCGCCAAACGGAATGATGAGCCTTATGGGCTTGGTTGGGTAATCGGCCGCCTTCGCGACTGGCAAGGCAGCACTTCCGATTGAGGCAAGCATTCCGCCGACAAAGCGTCTTCTGTTGATTGATCCCATTTTTCGCTCCTCCTGAAGGATATTTTCTTCTGCTATTTGAGTAAGACTTATTGGTCATTCAGATGCGCGTCATGGCATACGAACCATGAAATACGAACATCAAATGCACCGCATTTACTGCACCTCGCCTGCTTAATGACTGGTCGTGCTGCTCAGAATGACCGTGCAGTTCGAGGAGAGAATCCCGCCCTCGTTATGCACCAGAGCAATTTCAGCCCCTTCAACCTGCCGCGCGCCGAGTCCGCCACGCAGTTGTCGCACTGCTTCGATGATTCCAAACAGCCCTCCGGCTGCACCCGCGTGCGCATGCGACATCATGCCGCCATGCGTATTGACGGGCAGCGTGCCGCCGATGCGCGCATTGCCGCTGACGAACAACTCGGCGCCCTCACCCGGTTTGCAGAATCCGAGATCTTCAAGCTCGGTCACCGGTACGATCGAGAAGCAGTCATAGAGTTCGGCGACATCCACATCCTTTGGCCCGAGACCCGCCATCTCGAAGGCCGTGGCACCCGACTGCCGGGTGCCAAAATCCGTCAGACTCGGCGCGCACATCAGGTGCTCGTGCGTGTGGAACTCGCCCACCCCCGAGAGGTAAACCGGCTTTGATTTAAGGTCTCGCGCCCGATCGGCCGAGGTCACGATGATCGCGCCACCCGCGTCCGAAAGCAGACAGCAGTCATAGATTTTCAGAGGATCCGCGATCAGCTTCGACGCCATCACCTGCTCAATTGTCAGGGGGGTCTTCATGTGCGCGTTCGGATGCAGGAGTGCATGCGTGCGGCTATTGACCGCGACCGACGCGAGTTGCTCCTGCGTCAATCCGTACTGGTGCATGTAGCGCCGCGCGATCATCGCGTAGAACGCCGGAATCGACGAGCCATAGGGCTGTTCAAAGTATGGGTGACCCACTGCCGTGAGCGCCGAGACCGCTTCATCACGGGTTTGCCCGGTCGCCCGGTTTTCGCCTGCGCAGATCAGCACAGTGTTGCACTGGCCCATCGCGATCGCTTCGGCCGCGTGCTTGACCATGACCGCCGGCGAGGCACCGCCCGCGATAATCGACGAGTTGAACCTCGGCCGAATGCCGAGGTATTCCGCAAGTACCGTTCCCAGCATGAAATACGGTTCAGTAAAGGAATACGCCGTCAGCACGCCGTCAATGTCGCTGACCCGCAGCCCGGTCTCTTCAAGCGCACGAATCGCGGCCTGCGCGTTGAGCCCAAGTCCGCTCATGTGCGGCACCTTGCCAATCTCGGATTCACCCACGCCGACAATTGCCACTTTGTTGCGCAAGGCCTTCAGATCCGCATTCGTCGTTGCGGGCGCAGTTGCATTCGCTTTGGTCATCTCGGCGCTCCACCGGTAGCTGCGGCTGAGCTTGAACTTGCGCCTGAGCCGGAGCCTGAGCCTGAGCCACCAACACGCTGGAACTGCGGCACCTTGGCAGTTTCACCCCTGGCCTCGAAACACACCTGCACGGGATCGCCGATCTGCACTGACAGTGCGTCATCGCCGACAATGTTGGTGATCATCTGAACCCCTTCGGCCAGGTCAATCATCGCCAGCACATAGGGCACCCGATCGCGGAACTCCGGGGCGGAGGCACGATGAATAATCGAATAGCTATGCACCACGCCAGTGCCGGAGGCATCGATCCATTCGAGGTCGGTCGACCAGCAGGTCGGGCACATGTAACGCGGCATGAAGTGCGTTGCGCCGCATGCCTTGCACTTGCGCAGCACCAGGCGGTCTTTTGCCGCGCTTTCCCAATAAAACGCAGAGTCGGCGTTGGAGACCGGTATGAGTGGATTGAGTGCCATGGGGGTTCTTTCCTAGTATCGATCTGATTTTCTGACGGCTTCCGGAAACCTGGCTGCACGCTTTTCGATCGCGGCAGTCAACCCTTCCTGAAACTCGGGATTGGACATGGCCATGACTTGTCCGAAGCCTTCGTAGGCAAACATTTCATTCATCGAACTCTCGAAGCTTCTGGCCATCAGGATCTTGGCAAGCCCCATCACTTCCGCAGGCCCCTGGGCCAGACGCCTGGCTTCGGCCAGACCTTCCTCAAACACCTGGTCGTCAGCGACCTTCTTTTTCGCCAACCCCCATTCAACAGCCTGCGCGGCATCCATGGTCTCGTTGCCGAAGATAAAGTTTTTGGCCCGCGCCATGCCGATCAGGCGCGGCAACTGATACATCATCCCCACATCCGGGATAACCCCGAGTCGAAAGAAGCCGGCCACGAACTTCGCGCTGTCCCCAACGATCAGCACGTCCCCCGCGAGCGCCAGTCCCATGCCGCCGCCAACGGCGTGACCGCGCACGCCGATCACCACCGGACGATCGAGCGTCATCAGCGGAATCAGCCATTGGCTCAAGCCGCGGAACCGTCTGTGCACCTGCCAGGGCTTGCAGTTGTTCTGCAGCATGCCCAGATCGCCGCCGGCACAGAACGACGGCCCATCGCCGGTCAGGAATACCGCCCTGACGGAGGGGTCGGCATCGATCTGCGCAACAGCGTTGCCAATTTCCTGCCGCATCGCGGCGGTCAGGGAGTTCCGGTTTTCCGGACTGGCAAGCCGCACGATCATCACGTCGCCATCACGCTCGGTTTGCAGACATTTTCTGGGCTGGCCAGCTTGGCCATTGTGATCGGATTGCATTTCCTTTTGCCTCTCATTTCCTGAAACATGAATTGGGTGTGCTGCGCCATGCTGGCGCGCGGGCTATCGCGATCTTGTCGAACTGGCCTCCACAGTGTCAGCGATCGCGCCTTCATCAGCGATGCGTCGAGATATTTTTCGCGCGGCGTCTTTCACTGCGGAACCGATGCGGAACAGTTCCTCATCGTTCACAATCGCGCGGGGAAACAAAGTCGTCACACTGGCCACGATCTCGCCCGACGGCGCCAGGACAGGCGCGGCGACCGACCACACGCCGGGTAGACTTTCCTCGCGGTTATAGGCGAGCCCGGATTCCCGGATCTGCGCGATTTCTTTCCGAAACTCCCTGACTGACGTGATCGTTCTGGGCCCG
>JADZBO010000255.1 GCA_020851995.1 Burkholderiaceae bacterium | reverse complement strand
CCAAGTTCCTCCGGCGACGTCGGTTTGGTCAGGTAGATATCCGCACCGCTGGCATAGCCCTCGAGCACATCCTGACGCTGGTGGCGTGCGGTCACCATGATGATGCCCATGTCGGGTTGCGCGGTACGGATTCGCCGAGCCAGGCTGATGCCGTCCTCGCCCGGAAGCCCTAGGTCCAGCACCAGCAAATCAGCCCGAAACGCAGCCAGTTCGTCATCCAGCGCCTCGGCGCAGTCCGCACCCCGGGCGTCGTGCCCCATGGCGCGCAAAGCCTCCACGGTGACCTCACGCAGTACGTCATGATCTTCGACCACGATGATGTTCAGCCTGGAACCCATAGGTGAAACCTGACCTCCGTGTCGGTCGATTGAAGACGTATGGATCCACCCAGTTTTGAGGCGAACCCTGCCGAAATATGCAGCCCAAGCCCGGATCCGGTTTTGCCCCGGGCCCGTTCGCCGCGATAGTACTTGCCAAAGACCCGCTTCGGATCCGGTGCGCCTGCGGCGCCGATCGAATTCACCACCTCAATGAGAATGCCTTTGCGCTTGCGACGCGTGCCCGCTGCGGCCAGCACAGTGACTGGCGTGCCTGGCATCCCGTACTTGAGGGCATTGTCGATCAGGTTGCCCATGATCATGCGCAGTATTTGCGCATCCGTGGTGCATGAAGGCAGGTTGCTGGCCTCAAGCCGGATTCGCTCCGGTTCGGCGCTCTGGGCACAAACCTGCTCAAGGATGCTTTGCACCTGGCACGACTCAGGCGACCAGCGCACACGCCCGAACCGCAATCGGTCCGATTGCAGGCAACGCTCGATGATCAGATTCATGTCGGCGACTGAACGCTCCACCCGTGCCTTCACCGGCTCCGGCACCCCACCCGCCCCCAACAGCATATGAATCACCGACATAGGCGTTTTCAATTCATGGTTGAGCATCGACATGAACCGGTCCTGCTCATCGCGGCGCTTGGCCTCGAGGGTGAACAACACCCCCAGCATCAGTACGAAGGCCAGAAAGGTGCCCGCGATGAGCGAAACGTGCGCGAGCCGGTCGTTGACGCTTTGAGCGAGGGCTGCAAGCGGGTATCCGGTCATCATCACTAAGGGCAGCTTTGGAACCATCTTGTAAACCGACTCTACGGTCGTTCCGTCAATGAAACTGCCTCCGGTCATCCTGCCGGACGATGCCGTGTCGAGGGCTTGCCAGAGGGGCGAATCAACGGGTTGTTCCCTCCGTTGCGGCGCAATCTCCGGCACACTGGCGATCACCGACCGGTTTGCCACATCCAGCAGCGCAGCAAAATTGACCTCCCTCCCAAGCAGATCGCGAAAATAGCCGGTAAAAGATTCGAAACGAACGTTGGCCAGCACCACACCATCAAATCTGCCATCCGGTCCCGTCATGCGCCGCGAGATTCGGAAAAACACCTTGCCTGTGACGCGACCACGCTCAAGGCGAGACACGCGGATCCCCAGATCAGGGTTCGCCTGATGATGTAAAAAATAATCGCGGTCCGCGACGCTGCGGTTCAGCGTGGCCGGGTCGTGGGTGATCACTGCCCTGCCATCCGCCGAAAGCAGGTAGATGTTTTCCACAACCGACAAATCAAAGCCGAGGTTGCGGATGAAGGCTTGCGTTTCAGGAATCGAATGGGTGCGCAGATAGAAAGCACTCACTGCGTTGAGCATCATTTCGGTCTGCGCGATCACCTGTTGGGTGTGCTCGACAAATGCGTCGTTCATCGTCTCCCCGGTTTGCGTGAGGCGCGCCTTTTCGTAATCGTGAAAATTGACGTAAGAAATCGACAGCGCGCCAATGATGGCGAACATCATCACGATGACCGCCGACCAGAGCAACAACAGCTTATTGCGGAAATATTCCAGAAACGCCAGAAAGGGACCGATGCGTTGCGCTTCGTTGGGGGTTGTCTCCTGCTGCCGGTTGACCTCCATCCACATCACACAGATGGCCGTCAGCGAGGCAAGAACGATATACCCAAAGACAGTCAGCCACTGAGTCGGGTTGGCAGCCCGCATCTCCGCAGGCGGCAAATCGCTGGTGAGCAAATACACGCAGCGCAAAATCATCCAGACCACCAGGGTACAAAACAGCGCGGCAAGTGCCCACGTCGGCGCGCCACCCAGCCGGTTCAGGCCAGCACGCACCAGCGCCTGCGCGCTTCGGACATGGACCAGGGCCACGGCCAGCGAAAACACCACCGAGCGATAGGACCCATTCGGATGGACCAGGCCGAGATACCAGAAGGCAGGGGCCGTTGCAGCGACGATGGCCCATCCCAACATGTCGGCGCGAGGTTTTGCCCCTTTGCAATAGGCGATCACGCCGGTGTGAAGAATCGGCCCGGCGCTGATCAACACCAGGTTCCCAACCACCACCCGCATCCAGGTCGGCAAGATCGGGCCGATACCGGCAAGAAAGAAGCCAACCGTCAGCACCATCAGGCCGAGAGCAAAGCGACCGATCAACGGCGTACTTGCCTGGAAATGCGCAAAAATCGCCATGACCAGGCAGAGAGAGATACTGAGCCCCGCGGCAACCGTATAGAGATTCAGCGTGTTGGCATCCATGACCCGATCATACCGAATGCCGGGGAATCAGCTTGCTTGTTGGCTGCGGCTGATATCGGGATGCCAGGTTGTCGCTGCCGACACGGCGTCCGTGGGGGTCACTTGCCCCGACCCGCCACAGGCGCGCTGGGCGGAAAGTCGGGAGGCGCATGACCTTCAAGTCAGTTCATCGGGGTCTTGCGCAATTTCGCAACGCCCTCCGCGGTCGCATTGGGTGCCCCCGTGTTGCCCCAGCTGGTGCGTACGTAGTTGGAGATCTCGGCCACTTCCTGGTTCGTGATCTGGTTGGCAAACCCCGGCATCGCGATCATCTGGCCGTGCGCCGCGGCACCGCCCAGAATCAGCTTGATGACGTCCGCCGGATCTGGCGCCAGCAGCACCGGATTGCCAGCCAGCGGCGGAATGACTCCTGCTATGCCCACGCCCTTGTCCTGATGGCAACCGCTGCAGCGATCCAGGTAGAGCTTTGCCCCTGCGGCCTTGGTCGGATCCGGACCTGTCCGTCCGGTGATCAATGAGGAGTTTGGCGGCAGCGACTTGAGGTACTCCGCCATGGCGGTACGGTCTGCGTCGGTCAGGTGGCTGGTGCTGTTCTGGATGACCTCCTGCATCGGCCCAAGCGCCGTCGTTTTGCCCGCCAAAACACCCGTCTTCAGGTACGTGGCGATATCCGCGACTGACCACGACCCGAGCCCTGTCGCAATATCAGAAGTCAGGTTGAGCGCAAACCATCCGTCAACGACAGCGCCCGTCTGATCCTTGGACTGCTCGATACCGCCAAGCAGATTCCTGGGCGAGTGGCAATCGCTGCAATGCCCGAACCCTTCGACCAGGTAAGCCCCGCGGTTCCACGATGCGGACTGCTTCGGGTCCGGCTTATAGGCTCCTTCCTTGAAATACAGTTCGCGCCACGCGACCATCGACGCGCGAATATCGAACGGAAAGCTGAGGTGATTCACGGCGACCTGGTTTCGCACCGGCGCAACCGTTAACAGATAGGCAAAAATGGCGTCAATGTCGTCACGTGATGCCTTGGTATAGAAATCGAACGGCATGACCGGGTACAGATAGTGTCCGCGCACGTTGACGCCGCGTTGCACTGCCCGTGCAAAGTCATCCGACGACCAGTCGCCGATGCCGGTTTCCTTATCCGGGGTAATGTTGGGTGAAAGCAGATATCCGAACGGAGTGTTCAACCGCAACCCGCCGGCGAAAGGCTGACCACCCGGCGCAGTGTGACAGGAGATGCAGTCGCCCGCTCGGGCGAGATATTTCCCTTGCTCGATGCGGGCAGCCATCGGCGCTGCCAAAGGCGCAGCAGCTGGCACAGCCTGCGCGGCTGCAGGTGCCGGCGCAGTGGCGGGAGTTGGCGAAGAGACGGGCGCGGGCGAAGTGGCAGACGCCGGCGAAACTGCGGGCGCCGGGCCCGCTGCCGATACCGCTGCCGATACCGCTGCCGATGCTGCCGCCGGAGCCGGCTGGGCGAGCGCCAGGCCGGAAGTCATCAGCAACGTCAGGACCGACACCGTTGCTGGTTTCAAAAGCATTTTTCGCATTTCAGAAAATCCGGAAACTCGCAGCCTGACGGCGCGCACTGCCTGACCTGCGCAACGGGGAATCGATGCGGCTCCGAGGCAACAGATTTATTCTACAACCGGGTGCCGCGCGCCTGATCAAAATTTCCGTCTGAACGATCAACAGAAACCCACGGAAATCAACGCGCACGCAACTTCACCACACCCGCCCGCCGGTCATGTCGCAACGAGAAAGCGGCTCTCGAAGTCCTCGACACTCACCGGCGAACTCAGCAGATTGCCCTGACCCGTCTTGCAGCCCAGTTCGAGGAGTGCCGCGCGCTGCTCTTGCGTTTCCACCCCTTCTGCGACCGTGAAGTGCCCCAGGTTGTGCGACAGTGCAATGATCGCGCCAACCAGAGCGCGGTCACTTTGGTCCTTCACCATATCGCGCACAAAACTCTGATCGATTTTGATGACGTTGATCGGCAGCGACTTCAGATAGGACATATTCGAATAACCGGTCCCGAAGTCGTCCACGCTCAGTTGGATTCCCCTTGTACGGAGCCCTGCCAGATTCCCAAGCACCTGATCCGTCGGTTGCGTCAGCACGCTTTCCGTCAATTCAATTTCAAGAAAATCAAACGCGGTCGCCGTCCTTGCTGCGATCGCGTCAATCTGGTCGAGCCAATCGGGCTTGCGCACGTCAATGGCGGACTGATTGACGGATATCCGCCAGTCCACCGGGAACACGCCCCGCGCACGCCAGCGGCCCACCAGTTGCGCCACGCGTTCGAGCATCCACTGGTCCAGCCTGGTCAGTATGCCGGATCGCTCAAGTATGGGCAAAAAGGTCGCCGGTAACAGCAAGCCCCTGCCCGGTCTTTCCCAGCGAACCAACGCCTCGGCCCCGATCGGCGCAAGATCCTCCATCCTGAATTTCGGCTGCAGGTACACTTTGAATTCGCCCATCGCCAGCGCGTCGTCAAACGCTGTCAACACATCAAAATTGTGCGCCGATTCCTCGCCCATGCGAACGGTGTAGCTCTGGATCTGGTTTCTGCCCAGACCTTTTGCCGAATACATGGCCGAATCCGCGTTGCGCATCAGCAGGTCAACGCTTTCGCCATCTCTCGGGTATACCGCGACGCCCATCGAAGCCTGTGGCCGATAGCCGGCGACACCGGACAAATCGACCGGCTCGCGCAAGGCAGTTTCGATCTTCCTCGAGACCGCCAGCGCCGCCGCGTGGTCGGCTTCAGGCAGGAGAATAATGAATTCGTCGCCACCGATCCGACCGACCGTGTCCTGGCCACGGATGGCGCCGGTGAGCCGACGCGCAATGATCTGGAGCAATTCGTCACCGACATGATGACCGAGGTTATCGTTAACCTCCTTGAAGTGGTCAAGATCCGCGAAAACGACCGCAAACGAGCGATGACGACGACGTGCGCCCGCAAGCAGCTGCCCGAGGCGATCCATCACGAGCGAGCGGTTTGGCAAACCCGTCAAAGTGTCGAAGTGGGCCAGGTGGTCGACCTCTGCCTGCGCCTGACGTAACACCGTGAGATCCGACATGAGCAGCATATAGCCCATGGGTCGGGACCGCTGGTCCACAAGCGCGCTGACACTGATCCAGACGGTGAACAAACCGCCATGTGAGTTGCTCAGCGTCATCTCGCCAGACCATCTGCCAGACTCATCCATCGAGTGCCAGATCCGTTCGTAGAGTTCATCCGTTCGGAGTCCCGGCGAGAGGACCGCGAGCGTATGTCCCTTCACACTGCCGAGCTGAAATCCCGACAGGCGCTCGAAAGCCGGATTGACGCGCACAATCCGATGGTCGGCGTCCGTGATCACAATGGCGTCCGAGCCCTGGTTAAAGACGATTTCGCTCAGTTGCTGCAGCCTTCTGCGCTCACGGTCATCGGTCACATCTCGCGAGATCGCGCCGACGCCCAACACCCGTCCCTCGCTGTCATGCAGGGGAAATTTGTGCGTCGAATAGATCCGCGCCTGCGTACCGTTCTCAGAACGCAAGGTTTCCTCGATTTCGGCAGCAAGCCCGCTTTTCAGGACTTCGCGATCAATCCGCGAATGCGTCATTGTGTCCTGAATCGACATCAAGTCCTCGCGCCGTTGGCCAATGACCTGATCAAGCTTCCGGCCATACAGGTTCAGTAGCGCCCGGTTGGCAAGCAGGATCACTTCCTGCGTATCCGTCGCAACCATGAGGTCATCCGTGCTGTCGAGCAGGGCATAAAACAATCCCCGTTCACGCTCATGCTCATGGCTGCTTGTGCGATCGATCAACGTCACCAGCCGATAGTCAGCCGGACTGCCAATTGGCAGCATTTGTACCCGGACGTCCGCGTGACAAACCGCTCCGCTCGCCAGGCTCAGCGTCAGCCGCCCTGACACCGTGCCGGCATCGATCGCCACTTGATCCAGCATGCGCAGCAACTGTGGCCGCGCACTGCGGTCAAAGGCCCGCACCAGTTTGTCGCTCGGAAGGACTGGCCGTTCTTCAATATTCAGCCACTCTTGTGCGAGCCGGTTGCAGTCGACCGTCAACCCCTGTCGGTCGACCACGAGCACCGGCACTGGAACCGCATCAAACAGGGCACGATAGCGCTCAAGCGTCGTCGCCGATCGCTGCTGGGCGACGAGCAACTCCTCCTGCTGCAATTCAAGCGCGGATTCCCGATCCGAAATTTTCGCCAGCAGTTGCTCTACGGTCTCGTCCTTTTCGGCCCCGCTCATCACGACACGTGTTCCTTCCGCCATGAGGTCACGTTAACGTGGCTGACCACAACGCCGCCGGCAGTCCCTCGCAACGGGTTGACGTTCAGCACGAACCAGCGCTCTTCCTGCTCCGAATGGCAGGGGTATTCCATTGAAAAGTGCTCAGTCCGGCCATCAAGCACCGCGCGCAATCCCATCGCTGCGCGACTGGAGTAATCACCACCTTCAAGGACAGCGCCTTCCTGACAAACCGCGAGGTAGTTCGTGCCAGGTCCGCTGTGCATCATGCCCGGGTCACCATTTTCCCGTGCGAACCGGGTCCAGGCGGCGTTGACCATCCGAATGGTCCCCTGCTCATCAAGCACCGCGATATGTTCGGCCAAGCCGTCGAGAATGCTCTGCAGCTGCGAGGCCTTGTGCACGAATGTCATGTCGACAAAGCTGATCACCACACCTCTGGCCGAGGACGAGGGAATCCGATAGGGAAGCATCTTGACCAGATAGTGACGTTGATCAGGCGCCGGAACGTCCTTCTCAAACATCGAGGAATCATCCAGCGTTCGCTGCAGATCTTTCATGAAGTCCGGGTAGTCCAGCGCATGTGTCAGATCGCCAAGCGGCCTGCCGATATCCGTGTCGCGCAGACGAAAAATCTGCGCGGCATCCGGACTGAAGCGCGTCAGCTGCAGATGCTCGTTGACGAAAACCGTTCCGGCCGAAACGACACGGGCCAGACTGTCCAGATCCGCGTTCAGCCGGTTAAGGATCTCGATTTTTTCCTGATATTCCGCGTTGACCGTATTCAGTTCCTCATTGACCGACTGCAACTCCTCGTTCGAACTTTGCAATTCCTCGTTCGAGGACATCATTTCCTCGTTGGTCGCCTGTAGCTCTTCGTTCGAGGTTTCCAGCTCCTCAATCGTCGCCTGCAGGCTTTCCCGTGTTGCCGCCAACTCGTGCTCAACCACTTCCAGGCGTTCAGAGGTTTCCGAATTGACATCCACTGTTGGCTCAGCTTCGCCCCGGTCGACATTGACGACTTCCTCAAACGTCAACAGGGTCAGGCGCTGGTCGTCGACCTCGCCGACGGGCCAGGCGGCAAGCCGCACACTGCGACGAACACTGGTCTGGTCCGTCGCAGTGCCGGAATTTTCGGGCGC
This sequence comes from Burkholderiaceae bacterium, assembly GCA_020851995.1. GTDB lineage: Bacteria > Pseudomonadota > Gammaproteobacteria > Burkholderiales > Burkholderiaceae_B > Zwartia. The sequence continues at coordinate 1,127 of JADZBO010000255.1, read as the reverse complement.
CAGCCTGACCACATCGGACACCACACGGGTATCCTCGCGTGCCGACTTGAACAACAGTGCCGATGCGACCGGTACCAAAGCATCGGGCAACATGCGGTTGACGTCCAGACTCGCCTGTCCCTCGCGGACGATCAGGAAGCGTTTGACGTCGCCGTACGAATGGACGAGCTCGTGCGAGGCATTGACGAGGATCGCCGGCGGCGGCGCAAAGGCGCTCAATAAGGTCGCGAATCCCTGATCGACTGCTGTGCTGCCGCGCCTTCCCGGTGCCCGGGCCGGCGACAGGGCCGCAGGCCGGGCTGGCGTTAAGCCGGAGTAGCCGTGGCCAGCACCGGAGCCCCGGGTGAAATCCAGCGGCAAGGAGCCCCTGCGTTGCACTTGCCAGATCTTGTGACGGGCATCGACTGTCTGAAAATCTGCCTGCAATTCGCCCAGCGATTCGCTTGAACCGAGAAACAGATAGCCCTTCGGGGCAATCGCAAATTGCAGCCGTCGCAGAACCCGCTCTTGCGCCTGCGTCCGGAAATAGATCAGCGTATTGCGACACACGACCAGATCCATCTTTGTGAACGGGGGATCGACCAGCAGATTGTGGCGGGCAAATACGATGCATTGCCGCAACTCGTTCTTCACGACAAACTGGTTGCCGCGCTTGGTGAAAAACCGTTCGAGCTGCTCCGGAGCCACCTCGGCGGCGATCGATTCGGGATATGTCCCGGACGCGGCTGTTTCAACATTGACCTGCTCGACATCGGTGGCGAATATCTTGAGCGTGGGCCAGCGCCCGGATTGATCAAACGCCTCCAGAAAGGTCATGGCGATTGAATAGGCTTCTTCGCCCGTCGCGACGCCGGCGCACCAGATCCGGATGGGCTGGCCGGTTTCACTAGCCGACACAATGGGATCCACGACTTGTCGGGCCAGGGCTTCATAAGCCTCGTCATCGCGAAAAAAACTCGTTACCGGAATGAGCAGCTCGCGGCGCAATGTCTGGAGTTCAGCCCGATCCTGCTGCAGCAGTTCGAAGTATGCATCCAGCGACAGTACCTGGCGAACCGTCATGCGACGCTGGATCCGGCGGTTGACCGTGCCGGGTTTGTAGTCGCCGAAATCGATGCCGCCAATAT
>JADZBO010000254.1 GCA_020851995.1 Burkholderiaceae bacterium | reverse complement strand
TCGCGCGCACCCCAGCGTCCGGCCTCGACAGTCGCAATGAATTCACCGACGTCGCGGTTAAACCGCTCGGGCTCTTCCAGATTGAGCGTGTGGCCAGTCTTGGGCATGACGACCAGGCCGCTTGCGGGGATGGTCTTCTTCATGAAGATACCGGGTTGCAGGCAGTGATCGTCTTCATCACCGACCAGGATGAGGGTGGGCACCGTCATCTTGCGCAAGTCGGCTTCCAGATCGTAGATCGACGGGCGGCGCGCCTGCACACCCCGCATGGTGTTGGCGCAACCCACGCTGTCATGCTCGCCCAGTTGTGTGGCGAACTCGAGCCAGCCGCGCGGGTCCTTGTTCTGAAATTGCACGCGCGATGCGCCGACGGAGTAGGTCTTGGCGAATTCCTTGCTGCCGAGCGTCTCGAATTGACGGCCAACTTCAAGCGACAGGTTGCGGAAGTGCGCTTCGTGTTCCTTTTCGGCGCCGTAGCCCGCGCCGGCAACCGTAAGCGAGAGGGCGCGCTCCGGAGCCGTCAGCCCGAAGTGCAGGGTGGCGAATCCACCCATCGAAAGTCCGACAATATGGGCGCGGTCAATGCCCGCGGCATCCATGACGCACAGAATGTCCTGCACCGCGCGGCGTTGCGAGTAAGCGTCGACATCTTTCGGAATGTCAGACGGGGTGAAGCCGCGCGCAGAAAAAGTAATGCAGCGGTGGCGCCGGGCAAAGTGCCGCATCTGCGGTTCCCAGCTGCGCCAGTCGCCCCCAAATTCGTGTACAAACACGATCGGCGTACCGCTGCCGGCCTCCTCGTAATACAGCTTGATGTGGTCGTCGGTTGTGGCCCAACTCATGCTTTCTCCTTGATGATTGATCCGCGCGATGCAATGCCGCCGTCAATGGTGACGATGCTTCCGGATATGTAACCCGCGCGCGGTGATGCGAGGAACGCGATCAGGTCCGCGACCTCGCCGGGCGACGCCGGCCGGCCTCCCGGATACTTCGCCCGCAACTCGACATGACGGGTTTCGTCGCCATACAGGTCAAGGGCGCGTCGCTTGTTGATTTTGATCATGCGATCGGTTTCGACCGGCCCAGGGTTCACCGCCACAACGCGCACGCCGAAATCCATGCTCTGGCCGCCGAGCGCTTTGGTGAAGGCCATCAGCGCGGCATTGCCCGTGCTGCCAGCGATGTAGTTGGCGTCCCAGTTCTCGCCGGAGTTGCCGATGTCGTTGACGATCACGCCGTCTCCGCGCGCCTTCATGCGTGCATAGATCGCCTTGGTCAGAAAAATGTAGCCGAACAGTTTGAGGTCGTAGCCGGCGCGCCAGCTTTCTTCCGTAAGCGATTCGATCGGGCCCGAGGGCACTTCGCCGGCGTTGTTCACCAGGATATCGACGTCGCCCGCAAGGCGCGCGAGTTCGGCGATGTTTTCGGATTTTGCCAGGTCGAGCGCATAGGTGGTGACCTGTACGCCGAAGTCGCGTTCAAGCCGCGCCTTGTGCTCTTCAAGAGCGGGCCCCGATCGTGCGGTCAGGTGCAGGTCGCACCCCTCCGCGGCGAAGACCTCTGCCGTGGCGAGCCCAATGCCCTTGGAGGCACCGGTGATGAGGACTGATTTGCCTTTGAGTCGCAGATCCATGTGGTTCGATTCCGTGGTGATTAGCTTGCCGATGTGCCATAGCGACGACGGGCAATGGCCTCGGCAAGCGCCACAACGCCGTACAGCAGCAGGCCGCCACCGCACAGCACGACGATCGCCGCCATGGCCACGCCGGTTTCCGCCCGCGCTGTGGCAAACACGATGAGATAGCCCAGTCCGCGCTGGGCCGTGATGAATTCGCCGATGATCACGCCGATAATGGCAAGCGTCATGGCAACCTTCATTCCACTGAAGATGTAGGGAAGGGCGCTCGGGAACTTGACCGATTTGAAGGTCTGCCACTCGCTGGCGGTCAGCGACTGGCAAAGCCGGATCATGTTGCGGTCGACGTTGTTGAAGCCCGCGAGGGTGGCGATGATGATTGGGAAAAAGCTGATGAAGACTGAGAACGCGAGCCGCGACTCTGATCCAATACCCAGCCAGATGATGAACAGTGGCGCGAGCGCGATTTTCGGGATCAGCTGGAAGAACACCAGATTGGGGTAGAGTGCCTCGCGCGCGGTTCGCGAATAGCTCAGCCAGACCGCGAGTCCGATTCCCAGAATGCTCGCCAAGGCAAATCCCCCCGCCGATTCGAGCACGGTGGGAATCGCGTGGCGCAGCAGGATCTCGTGCTGCCGGACCATGATATCGAGGATTGCCGAGGGCGCCGGCAGGATGACCGCGGGAATATGTGCCCAGCGAACCCAAAGCTCCCAGGCGATCAGCACCGCCGCCGCAAGCAGAATCGGCAGCACGATGCCGCGCACGCCGTCGCGCGCAATCGATCTGGCAGGAGCCACGCCGACGATGGTTCCCGCTTCGGTTCCAATGCCGCCCAGGCGGCCGTTCTCAGCCATGGGTTGCTCCTGCGCTTGCTCGCGTAGTGTCCAGTGCACTGGCGCCTGTGCTGGCGTGGGCCTGCTCGATGGTTTCGCGCAACTGACGGCACAGGGCACCGAATTCCGCCGTATCCTCGATCGCGAACGGTCGCGGTCGGGTGAATGTGACCGGCAGATCCAGGATGATGCTCGAGGGCCTCCCGCCCATCACCAGGACACGATCCGAAAGATAGACCGCCTCCCGGATACTGTGCGTGACGAAGATGACGGTCTTGCGATAACGCTCGAGCATGTCGGAAAGCACCACATTCATCTGGTCGCGCGTGATCGCGTCGAGTGCGCTGAACGGTTCGTCCATCAGCAGGACTTTCGGGTCATGCACCAGCGCTCGACAGATTGCGACCCGCTGGCGCATGCCGCCGGAGAGTTCGTGTGGGCGCTTTTCTTCGAATCCTTTCAGACCGACGCGGGCGAGCAGTTCGTGCGCACGCGCAAGGTGTGCATCACGGGGCAGCTTCAGGATCTCGATCGGAAACATGACGTTGTCCAGCACCGAGCGCCAGGGCAGCAGAGTGGCGTCCTGGAAAATAATGCCGGTGTCACGCCTGGGTCCTGAAACCGGCTTTCCGGCAAGCTGCAATGTGCCTTTGCTCTGGCCTTCGAGCCCGGCCAGCATCATCAGCAGAGTGCTCTTGCCGCAGCCGCTCGGGCCGAGCAGCGAGATGAACTGCCCCTCCTCGGCTTCGAAGGTCGCATCGGCCACCGCATGCAGCGGCCCGCTGCGCGTGGGGTAGGTTTTGCCAACCCCTGTCGCGGCGATATAGGCGCCCGACATGCTTACGCGACGTACTTGCGGAAGGGTTCAACGGCAGCCCGCGCAAGCTTGAGCTGGTCCTCCGATAGCCTGACTTTGCCGACGAAGTCGTTGGTGAAGAGCGATGACATCTCGGGAACCTTTGCACCCTGGCCCGCCGCGTATTCGACGACGAGTTCTGCCTGTGATTTCATTTTGACGGGATCCGCGAAGCCGAGTCCGTGGTCAATGACTTCGGGAACCAGATTCGTGAGGTTGGTCAGCCCAAGGCCGATGCGCGCGTATTCCTTCCCGGATGCCGTCATCGCGACCTCATCGTTGGCCTTGAGGAAGATGGCGAGCGCTTCCGCCGGCTGGGTCATGATGAACTGGATCGCCTGCATGGCACCGTTAACGAATGCCTGGCAGAGCGCGCTGTCGGCCTTGACACGCGTTGGCTGTGTAATCAGCGACTGACCGTAGAACTCCAGTCCGACGGCCTTGAACAGCATGAACCGCACGTCCACGCCATTGGATGCCAGCGAAGGGATGGTGCTCGACCCGAATGCGGCCACCGCATCGACCAGCTTTTCGATCAGTGAACGATCACGCACTTTGGAGTCAAGTTGTACGAGCTCGACTTTGGATAGATCGAATCCGGCCTTCCTGGCATAAAGCGGAAGGAAAGGATATTCGCCGGAGCTGACGCTGGCGCCGAGCTTCTTGCCTTCAAGATCCTTGGGTTGCCGGATCGGCGAACTCGACAGCACCCCGACGCCCATCAGTGCATCGTAGTTGAGCTGACCGATGCAGGTGATCGGCAACCCCTTGGCGGCCTGCACCATCATCGTGGGCGTGGCACCCATTCCGAACATGAACGAATTGGCGCCGACCGCCTGCGCGGCGGCGCCAGAGCCCGATCCGCGCGCGACGGAGACGTCGAGCCCGTTTTGCTTCCAGAAGCCCTTGTCACGCGCAACGTAAGCAAACAGGTTGGGGCCTTCAGGAATCCACGAGGTCGTGAACGTGACCTTCGTTGCGCCCTGGCTGATCGCCGGCGCGGCGATGCCAAGCGCTGATGCGGCACCGGCAAGTTGGATGAAGCGACGGCGAGAGATTGACGACATTGAAATTCCCCTTGGGCTAATTTGCACAGATTGGACTCGTCACAACCACTATCAAGAATCATGCCAGCTGTTTCCACCATCAGGAATCGCGAGGATTCGCAACGCCGCCATGGCCCAAAAGGCACGGTTTCAAGTGCTGGTAGCGGTGAACACTGCACTAGCTGCTTCACTGCTTCACCGCTTCATTGCTTCACCGCTTCATTGCTTCACTGCTTCACTGCTTCACTTTCACTGCCTCACTGCCTCACTGCCTCACTGCTTCACTGCTTTCTGGTACTCGTGAACCGCAGGAGCCAGCCAGGCTCTCAGCATTGCGTCGCTCGTGTCGATCGCGTTTGCACCATGCGCATGCCATGCCGCACCCCGCTGGTGCAGGGCGCGCTTAGTGACTGGACAGCGATCTCGGATCCCTTGCACCCCAGCGCCCCGCCTCGACGGTTGCGATGAAGTTAGCGAGAAACAGGTTGAACCAGTCGGGCTCCTCCAGGTTTATGGTGTGTCCGGTCTTGGGCAGCATGAGCAGGCCGCAGGCGGGCACGGTCTTTTTCAGGAACAGGCCCGGCAACAGGCATTGATCGTCTTCATCCCCATTGATCACGAGCATGGGAACTTTCAACTGCCGCAATTGCGCTTCGAAGTCGTAGATCGAGGGACGCGATGCCTGCACGCCGCGCATGGTGTGTGCGGATCCCAGGCTGTCGTGTTCGCCGAAATGGGTCTTGAATTCCAGCCAGCCGCGCGGGTCCTTGTTTTGCAACTGCACGCGTGTGGTGCCCAGCGTGTAGGTCTCTGCGAGGGCTTTGGCGCCAATGGTTTCGAATTTCCGCGCGGTCTCGCGCGATAGGGCGCGGTAATGCTCCTGGGTCGACTTTTCTGTCGCATAGCCGGCCCCCGCAACCGTGAGGGAGAGGGCCCGGTCAGGCGCAGTCAGTCCGAAGTGAATGGTCGCGAACCCCCCCATCGACAAGCCGACGATGTGTGCCTTGTCGACTCCGGCAGCATCCATGACGGCCAGGGCATCCTGCACCGCGTGTGCCTGTGAGTACGCGTTGCCATCCTGTGGAATATCCGACGGCGGGTAGCCGCGCGCGGAATAGGTGATGCAGCGATGCCGTCGGGAGAAATGCCGCATCTGTGGCTCCCAGGCGCGCCAGTCTCCGGCGAATTCATGCACAAACAGGATCGGCGTACCGGTTCCGGCCTCTTCGTAATGAAGGCGATATTGATCCTGGGTGGTAGCCCAACTCATTTTGTCTCCGTTGCTGTTCGTTATGTGTTCTTGCGCCGTATCGCGACGCCGGTGAGACCCAATAGTGCCCTCGTTGCGCACGCGGCGTCAACCATGCGCCCTGATGAAGCAAGGCAGGTTGTAGCGGCGGGGTTGACTGCTTGGGCGGCTTGGCGTGCTAAGGCGAAGCCGACTCCTGGGGCGATAAAACCGCGGCGGCGGACTTGCGACCCGCGAGCACGCAGAGCGCTGCAGCGAGGTTCATCAGCGCCGCGATACCCACCGGAATCGCGTAGCCGCCGGTCCAATCATGCAGCGTCCCAAAGAATGCCGGACCCATCGCCGACATGAACTGAATCAGCATCGCGGTCATGCCGAAGACAGCACCAAAAGAGGCGGCGCCAAACTCTCTGCGCACGATGAGCGGTGACAGCGTCGTGATGTTGCCCGCTGTGAATCCGTAGATCAGCACTCCGGCCACGATTGTCCAGGCGCTCTGTGCCAGGCTGACGACCGCCAGGCCTGCACACGCCACGACCAGCACGATTGCCGCAGTGACGCGCACGTCAACCTGATCTGAAAACTTCGCCAGCAACAGGCGTCCGGCGAAAGCGAGTGCCGCGGCGCAACTGACCGTCAGCGCGGTGTTGGACTCGTCCAGCAACTGACGCAGCAGCGTGACCTGATGGGTCAGAAATCCGATCTGCACCATCAGGGCAAGACCGAATGCGAGCGTCACGGTGCGCAGCGCAAAAGTCTGTAAGGCACCGGATCGCGTCCAGGCTCGCGCAGCGACGGCACGGGCGGCAGGGCCTGGTGCAACACCATCAGCGATCAACCCAAGATCGTGCGGGTGCCGGCGCATTACGATCAGGCTGATCGGCCAGATGATTGCGACGACCAGCAACGCGACCACGACCATTGCCGTGCTGAACCCCAACTTGCCGATCAGCGAGAGCAGGATCGGCACGCCCACCACGCCGCCCAGGCTTGCGCCCAGCAGAGCAGTGGAAACGGCTCTGCCCTGGTGGCGGTCGAACCAGGGTGCCAGCGTGGATGAAATCGCCGTGGTCGACAGGCAGGACCAGCCCAGGGCCATGCAGGCGAAGGCAGCGTACACCTGCCAGACCTCGCTGGCCTGGCCGATGCACGCCAACGCGATGGCAAGCACTGCGGCGCCTGCCGTCATCATGATTTTCGGGCCAATCCGCCCGATCAGGCTGCCGACCGCGCCAAGTGCGAAGGCGTTGACAATGAAGGCGCAGGTGAGCGCCGAAGAAATCAGCCCAATCGACCATCCGCGCGTCTGGCTGATCGAATACAGATAAACGCTGGGGCCGTACAGTGCGAAGGACCAGGCCACCACCGCGATGGCGAGGCAGCCGGCCACCATCCACCAGCCGTGGAAAATCCGTTTCGTCACACGGCATCCACCGCACGGCCGCGCACTGGTGGATTCGGTGCGCGGCCCCGGGGCTTAAGCCCGCGAATCCCGGGCATGCGCCTGGCGTCGAACACTACATCAGGCTTCTGGCTGACAGGCCATGAATGCAGGCAGGGGTTCGGAACGTGCCGAAAGACCCGCAAGGTGTGGAAACGCCATTTTGTCAGCCACTTGTGGCATCGTGCGGGTCAGGAAGCGCCATCCGACCGCGACTGTGATATCGGCAAGCGTTGAATCTTCGCCACCTGGCAAGCCCCCCTGGGCCGCGACGCTTTCGAGCATGGCAAGGCCGGCCCGCACCTGATCGCGCAGCGATTCGAGGTAGGGTTCATGGATTTTTTCCGGCGGCCGCTTCATCGGTTCGTAGATGATCTGAATAGCTTTGTCGAGGCCGTTGGTCATCACGGCGCACAATTGCAGGATGCGGCGCCGCTCGTCCCCGCTGGCAGGCAGGAGTCGTTGGCCGGGTATGTGCTCGAGCACGCTGTCGAGAATCGCGCTGCTGTCCACAAGATGCTCGCCATTGTCGAGCACCAGGACAGGCACCTTGGCCATCGGATTGAACGCGCGAATCGCCTCGACGTCTTTGGCCGTCGAAAGCACTTTATGTTCGTATGGAACGCCTAACCATTGCAGCGTAACGCCGACCCGGCGCACGAATGGCGAAGCGTAACGGCCAACGAGTATCATCATCTGTCTCCAAATGGGGCTGTGTGGTGATTTTTGCCCCTGATTAGCATAAAGTCACAAGTATCGCGCAATTCGATACCGGACACTACCCGTTTGGTATTTCTGCGCAAACCGGATTATTCCGACCGAGGAGGTTCTACGTGTCCATACCGATTAATGCACTGACCGCGGATTTTGCCGTGGCGCCTCAGCTGGCCGCGCAGGATATGGCGGCAGTTGCCGCCGCCGGCTTCAAAAGCGTGATTATCAATCGCCCGGATTTCGAGGGCGGCCCGGCCCAACCGACCGCCAGCGATGTAGCGGATGCCGCGCGTGCGGCGGGATTGCGCGTCGAGTATCAGCCCGTCGTCAGCGGCGCGATGACGCCCGACGATGTCGCCCGTTTCGCCGAGCTTCTTGAGGTCCTGCCAGCGCCGGTGCTGGCCTATTGCCGCACCGGCACACGGTGCACGGTGCTCTACCGGGCAGCAACCTCGGCCGCTTGACCCGTTTGGGTAATCGTTGCCGCGAAACGACTCCTTGCTGCTGGCTGGAGTCGTTGTTCGATATCGATTAGCATCAGATTAAATCATTGCGCCCGGCCTTCGGGCGGGCGCGCCAACAGGAGTACCTGCCATGTTCAAAAAAGTCCTGATCCCCACGGATGGTTCGGCGTTGTCGGCGCAATCCGCGAATGCCGGGATCACGTTCGCCAGGTCGGTGGGCGCCGAGATTGTCGCCTTGTATGTCACGCAACCCTTTGCCGCGACCATCGGATTCGATGGCATGGCCGCTGCCTATGCGATCAGCGACGAAGATTATGACAAAGCGTCGGCGGATCAGGCGAACAAATATCTGCAGGCCATCACCGACCGCGCTGAGGTTGCGGGTGTCAAGGCGACATCGCACGCAGTGTCGAACTTCAATATCTCCGACGGCATCGTGCAAGCCGTGTCGGATTATCACTGCGACCTCATTTTCATCGGCAGTCACGGTCGCAGCGGCCTTTCGCGGCTGTTGCTTGGCAGCGTGACGACGAAGGTATTGTCGACCACCCACGCGCCGGTTCTTGTCTATCGCGTCAAGGACGAGTGATTCAACGCGCCGGTCGGAGCATGCCAGGCCACGGTCGGGTTGGCTGATCTGCACCACGCACCATAGCCCTAGGGCGAACAGGGCTATAGGGCTGTGTTTCCACGCTACGCTGGTTATGATAAGTATCACGCAGGGTTCAATCGTGGCAGCCGTCGCTGCCCTTGAAGCCCGGGGAGCATGAAGATGGCAATTAAAGTTGGCGATCGGGTACCCGACGCGACACTGACAGAATTCATTGAAACCGAAACCGAAGGCTGCAGCCTCGGTCCTAACGCCTTTCAGGTCGCGGATCTGGTCAAAGGCAAGAAGATCCTGGTGTTTGCGTTGCCTGGCGCGTTCACGCCGACCTGCTCCGCCAAACACCTGCCCAGCTATGTCGAGCACTTCGATGCGCTTAAGGCCAAGGGTGTCGACGAGATCTGGTGCGTTGCAGTCAATGACGCGTTTGTCATGGGTGCCTGGGGGCGCGAGCAAAAGGTCGGCGGCAAGGTTCGCATGATGGCTGACGGCTCCGCCAAGTGGGCCAAGGCGCTCGGTCTCGAACTCGACCTGGTCGAGCGCGGCATGGGCGTTCGCTCGCAGCGTTACGCGGCGCTGCTCGACGATGGCGTTGTCAAGGTCTTGCACGTTGAAGGCCCGGGCAAGTACGAGGTCAGCGACGCAGCCTCGATGCTCAAGGCGATTTGATCGCTGCCTGTTGAATCCAGCGCCGGCGCCCTGTGCGCCGGCCGGATTCCCCAAGAGCCGGCTGGGTTTCTCAAGATCCGGCTGGATTTTTAAAAACCAACTGGGTTTCCTGGCTGCCGGCCTGGATGTTCCAGGGTGTGACTGTGCAGGCCGTCGCGGTTCAGGGCATATCGGTCACCTGGCATTTTGATGATCGCCACGCTCAGCGGCTTCGCTTCCCTCTACTTCGCGACCTTTCTGCTGATGATCGGCTCCGGCCTGATCAACACATACATGGCGCTGCGCCTGTCGGCTGAGTCGGTGAGCGAGGTCTGGATTGGTCTGCTGATTTCAGGGTATTACCTGGGTCAGGTGATCGGCGCTCGCATCGGGCACCGATTAATTATCCGCGCGGGCCATGTCCGGGCCTACCTGGCGGCTGGCGCCCTCGCAACATGCGTGATTCTTGCCCAGACCCTGATCACGGAAGTGCCGGCATGGGTGTGTCTGCGCCTTGTCGCGGGCGTCGCAATGGTGGTGCAGTTCATGGCGACCGAAAGCTGGCTGCACGAGCAGACCGAAAACCATCATCGCGGGCGTGTGCTGTCGCTGTATCTGGTGATGTCCGGTGTGGGAACCGCGCTCGGGCAGCTTTCCATCACGCTCTACCCGACACTCGATCTCAGACCGCTGACGTTTGCCGCCATATGCCAGGCGATGAGTCTGATCCCGATCGCGTTGACTGCGCGGCGGCATCCCGCCGCGCAGATGCCGGCACCGCTTGATTTGAAGTACTTCTTGCAACACGTACCCGCGCCGATGATCACGGTGTTCCTGGCTGGCGCCATCTGTGGGTCGTACTACGGTCTGGCGGCGGTATTTGCCGTCAAGATGGGGCTGACCACCAATCAGGTGGCAACCTATATCGCAACCGGTGTCATTGCGGGCCTTATCTCGCAATGGCCTATGGGCTGGCTTTCCGATCGGGTGGGTCGGGCCGGCCTGATTCGCGTCAACGCCAGCTTGTTCTGCGTCATTGCCTTGCTGATGTGGGGGTGGGTCGCCTGGCCCTTCTGGGTGATGCTGTTGTTTTCCGCCGCGCTCGGCGTACTGCAGTTCACGCTCTATGCCCTGGCTTCTGGTCTGGCGAACGACAGTATCGAACCTGTCCGGCGCGTGGGGATGAGCGCGATTGTCCTGATGACCTACGGGGTCGGGGCCTGCCTGGGTCCGATCGCCGCCGGTGGCCTGATGCGACTGGGCGGACCGGGGATGTTTTACGTGTTTGCTTCGATTTGCGCGCTTGTCCTGATCGTTGTTATTGGCAAAAAAACAACAACAACACAATAAACCATGTTGGGCGCAGGGTAACTCTGTTGACCCATTGAGGTAGATCAATTCCGTTGTGCAGGTGCAGCAATACCATCTCCTTACACACCAATTAAAGGAGAGTTGTCATGTTGAAGAAACTACTGTGCTCGTCCATGCTGGCACTGGGACTATTGTCGGGTGCCGCGGTTCAGGCGCAGACGGCTGAATCGTTTGACCCCTACATGGTTCGCGTGCGCGGCGTGTATGTCGGCTTTGAAAACGGTCAGTCGGGTGGTCTTCCCCTCCCCGGTAACACCAAAGTCCAGGCGGTCAGCACCTGGATTCCGGAAATCGACCTGACGTATTTCTTCACCAAGAACATCGCTGCGGAACTCGTTCTGACCTGGCCGCAGAACATTGACATCAATGTGGGTGGTACCAAGGCCGGCACCATCCAGGCGTTGCCCCCGTCACTGATGCTGCAATATCACTTTACCGATCTGGGCGCCTTCAAGCCCTATGTCGGTCTTGGCCTGAACTACACGATTTTCTATCAAACCAACAACATCCTCGGCGGTGCCGCCAGCATCAAGAACAACAGCTTCGGTGTTGCCGGACAGGTTGGTTTTGACTACGCGATTGACAAGAACTGGCAGTTCAACGTCGACCTGAAGTGGATTCAGATGGCGACTGACGTCAGTGTTGGGGGCAGCAAGGTTGGTACGGTCAACCTGAACCCGCTCACCGTGGGTGTCGGCATCGGCTACCGCTTCTGATCCAGCAGTTTGCTTTAACGAGAAGGTCCGCGCTGGCGACGGCGCGGACCTTTTTTGATGTCCCGAGAGAAAGGCCCATGCATGTCAACGCATGGGCCTTTCTTGTTGCATCAGCCTTCGTAGGCCGATTCGCCGTGCGAAGTGATGTCCAGACCTTCGCGTTCCTGGTCTTCCGGCACGCGCAGCCCGATGACAATATCAACCAGTTTGAAGGCGATGAACGACACGATGCCGGACCAGACCAGGGTCGTGAGCACGCCCTGCAGCTGAATCCAGAGCTGACCACTGATTGAGTACTCGGTCGAGGCGGCGTTGGTGACGTAGTCGAAGATTCCGGTGCCGCCGAGCGACGGCGCCGCGAAGATGCCCGTCAGGATGGCACCCAGAATGCCGCCGACGCCGTGTACACCAAACACATCGAGCGAATCGTCTGACCGCAGCATACGCTTCAGGCCCGTCACGCCCCACAGGCAGGCAACACCAGCCAATGCGCCGATGACAAGGGCGCCAGCCGTGCCCACAAAGCCAGCGGCCGGCGTGATGGCGACCAGGCCCGCGACGCAACCGGACGCAGCGCCCAGCATCGAGGGCTTGCCCTTGACGATCCATTCGGCGAAGGTCCACCCGAGCACGGCGGCGGCGGTGGCCAGGAGCGTGTTGACGAACGCAAGCGTGGCGGTACCGTTGGCTTCGAGCGCCGAGCCGGCGTTGAAGCCGAACCAGCCGAACCACAGCAGGGACGCGCCGGTCATCACAAACACCAGGTTGTGTGGCTTCATCGGTTCACGGCCATAGCCCAGGCGCTTGCCGATGACGTAGGAGCCAACCAGGCCGGCGACCGCGGCATTGATGTGCACCACGGTGCCGCCTGCGAAATCCAGCACGCCTTTCTGGAAGAGGTAGCCTGCCTTGGCGGTGACGGCCTCAAGCGACGCGGCATCCTTGATATCGTCCGGGCCAGGCCAGAACCACACCATGTGTGCAATGGGCAGGTAGCTGAAGGTGAACCACAGCACCACGAAACACAGGACTGCGGAAAACTTCGCACGCTCGGCAAAAGAGCCGATGAACAGGCAGCAGGTGATCGTTGCAAACATGGCCTGGAAGGCCATGAAGGCATATTCCGGGATCACCACGCCCTTGCTGAACGTCGCGGCGACGCTGTCCGGCGTGATTCCCGACAGCAGGAACCGGTCGAACTTGCCGAAGAACGCCCCTCCTTCCGTAAACGCAATGCTATAGCCGTAGACCGCCCAAAGCACCGCGATCAGCGAGAAGATCGCCATAGACTGAACCATGATCGACAGCACGTCTTTGCTGCGGGCCAGACCACCGTAAAACAGAGCCAGCCCCGGAAGCGTCATGAGCATCACGAGCGCGGTACAGATCAACATCCAGGCGGTGTCGGCTTTGTTGGGGGTCGGAGCGACCGCAGCGGCAGCTGGCGCTGCGGCGGCGCTGGTTGAGGACGTGGCGGTCGCCGTCGCCGCAGCTTTGGCATCCTCGGCGTGCGCCGGAACCGAAACCGTCAGACCGACGGTTCCGACTGCGAGCGCCATCGCGCAGGCGGCGATGAATCGTTTTGTCAGGGTCAACATGATTGCGTTTCCTTAAAGTGCTGTCGGGCCGCTATCGCCAGTGCGAATGCGGATGACATGCTCGAGCTGTGAAATAAAAATCTTGCCGTCGCCAATCTTGCCGGTGTGCGCGGCCTTTTGAATTGCCTCGACCGCCTGGTCCAGGATGTCGTCGCTTACGGCCGTCTCGATTTTGAGCTTCGGCAGAAAGTCAACGACGTATTCGGCACCCCGGTAGAGCTCTGTGTGGCCTTTTTGCCGACCGAACCCTTTCACCTCGGTGACAGTAATGCCCGACACTCCGACCTCGGACAAGGCGGTGCGCACCTCGTCGAGCTTGAAGTGCTTAATGATTGCGGTGATCATCTTCACGCGGTTCTCCCCGGGGAAATCAGAATGTTTTAGTCAGGTTGGCGAGAAAGCCGGCACGGCCAAGACTGTTGCCTTGCGGGTTGACATAGGCGTAGTCCTTGGCGTTGGTCTGGACATAGGCCAGGCCGAGTGAAAAGCCCATTCCCAGATCCTTGGTGACACCGAGCTTCCAGTCTGTGTAGGAATAGATGGAATTGTTGGATCCGCCCATTGGGCTGCTGCCGGCCAGGTACTGGTAGCCGATGTGGCCATTGAGCGCGAGACCCCAGACGCCAGTGTCATAGTTCAACGTCAGGTCGGTGTAGTTGGAGCCCGCGCTGTTGGCTGTGCCGAACAGGTTGGTGACGGCGACGGAAAATTTCAGGTAACCGGTCAGTGCTTCGGCAGCAGTGAAATTCTGCGCAATGTACAGTTCGGTGGTGTTCGGGTTATTGACGCCGCCTGGCAGGCCTGAGTTCGGGTAGTAGTACTGCAGTACGCCAACGTCAAAAATGAAGCCCTTCGACCAGTCATGCTTGTAGCCGGCGTAGAAGTCCATTTCAATTGGGGCCGAGGTGCTTTGCCCCGGCATGGTTGAGACGGCATCCGATATCCAGCTGATCGAAGAGTTCCAGTTGCCGATATAAAAACTGCTGTCGTGTGCATAATCGAACCCGCCCTGAATTGCCGGTTTGAAGTTCGATTGGGAAATGCCTCGGTAGCGATAGTCATTGATCAAGGTGACGTTCGCGGTGAACGGACCTGGTTCGGCGACCGCAGGCGCAGGTGCCTCCCCTGATTCTGCGGCGCAGGCACTTTGAGCGAGACCCAGCCCCCCGATCAAGCCTGCAGCCAGAAGGGATCTTGCGACGAAGGTCTTGCGATGGTTCGGTTTCATGACGGGTCTTCCTTTTCGATTCCGGGGTTGCTGATCACTCCAAAGCAAAAGTCGTGCCAGTTTTGAAGATCCCCATGCTGCACTGCACACAAGCAAATTCACGTTTCGCAGTGGCCGACTCCTCAGGCGATACGCACCACGCACGTGCGATTTGCACCAAAAGAGTGCGGCAGGCTGCGCGAAGTCCGAATTGTTCTGGCTGGCTGCGTGCTGACCCGAAGGGAAAAGAATGACTTGATGGGTTTGGTGAAATCGTTAAGACTGAGCCTCTCAGGGGGATTGCCGGATACGGAGAGCGGATGTGAACAAGAGACAAGAGATAAAAAAATTTGATGTGATCGTGGTTGGGTGCGGGGTTGCCGGGCTCAGCGCCGCAGTGGCAGCCGCAGAAGCAGGGGCGAAAGTCGCCGTTCTCGAGCGTTCAACCTTTGACGAGCGTGGTGGCAATACGCGCTACACCGAGGCAACACTGCGGATGAAGAACGAGCAGGAAGTCTCGGGGGATTTCGAGTCACTGCTGGTCGAGAACAGCGGTTACCACGTTCAGCCCGATTTCCTGGCTTCCACCGT
The DNA here is from genome assembly GCA_020851995.1 of Burkholderiaceae bacterium. GTDB lineage: Bacteria > Pseudomonadota > Gammaproteobacteria > Burkholderiales > Burkholderiaceae_B > Zwartia. The sequence goes on along the minus strand of JADZBO010000254.1, from coordinate 11,212 downwards.
GCTTGATTATGAGAACTGGCCGCCGCTCGTGCGTGCGTCATCGTTTACCGATCCAGAGTTGATTTCCTTTTTCGTCGAATCGGTGCCCGACGTGATTGCCTGGCTCAAGCAGCGCGGTATCCGTTTTGGCAGCACGGGGTTTTACGGTCTGATTCCGCGTCCGTCGCCGCGCATCGCGATCGCGGGCGGCGGTTTGCAACTGGTTGAGACCCTGACGCCATTCGCCGAGAAACTTGGGGTGCAGTTTTTTTACGAAACCACGGCCCGGGATCTCATCCAGTCCGAGACGGGAACGGTGTGTGGCCTGATTGCCTCGAACAAATTCAACCAGCCGATCCGCTTTGAGGGTGGTCCGGTGATTCTCGCGTGTGGCGGCTTTCAGGGCAATGCTGAGATGGTGGTGCGGTACATCGGACCCAAAGGCCGCTATCTGCGTCCGATTTCCCGTGGCGGCTATTACAACAAGGGCGAAGGCATCGAGATGGGCTTGCGCGCGGGCGCGGCACCTTCAGGTGACTTTGCCGAGTACCACGGCCAACCGATTGATCCGCGCTCAAGCGCGTCGGAGCCTATTGTGATGGTCTATCCCTACGGTGTGCTGGTCAATCGACAGGGCCTGCGCTTTCTGGACGAAGCACCTGGTCCGATCGATTCGAACTACGAAGAGGCCGTGCGCACCGTGGCGGAGCAAAAAAAGGGTATTGCCTTTTGCATCCTGGACGACAAAATCAACCGTATCGCTAACTGGCGCCGCACCGTGCGCACTGACCAACCACCCGAAAGCGCGCCGGATATCCGGACCCTGGGCAAACGGCTCGGTTTTGACGGCGACGCAGCGCAGCGCACCGTGGATGAATACAACCGCTGCTGTGTTGAGGGCAACTTCAACCCGGAAACCATGGACGGCCTGTCGACGGTTGGCCTGACCCCGCCGAAGTCGAACTATGCGGTACCTCTCGATACGGCGCCGTATCACGCGTATCCGATTACCTCGGCCAATACGTTTACGTTCGGGGGGCTCAAGGTCAACACCAACGCGCAGGTGGTGACACAGGCGGGCGAGGCGCTTGTCGGACTGTATGCCGCCGGTGAAACGGCGGGCATTTATTACGGGCGTTATCCGGGCGCGACTTCTGTGCTGCGTGGCGCCGTGCTGGGGCGACGCGCCGGAGAACACGCCGCAGCGCTCATCAAGGGTTGATCAGACCATGGCTGACGAACTGCTGGCCCTGGGTGGCATCGTTGCGGATACGGAATGGGCGGCCGCTCCGCTCGCGCAGCAATGCGCCATCGATCAGGGTATTCGGGCATCGCTGTTATGCGCGTTACTGGGTGTCGAGCGAGAGCAAGCGGTCTGGCCTTATCGCCGCCAGGTCGTCGATCCGGACCAACCGATCGTTGGCGTCAACGCGCTGCTCGCCGGGCTCTTTGCACCGCTGGACGGTGTCGGTTATCTGGGAACGCTCGCCGGAGCCGCCGACCTTGATCCCATGGATCCCGGACCTTCGCACACGGTGTTGCCCGCGACGCTGGCCGCTTGTGTGGCGCGCCAGGCATTGAAAGGAAGCGCATTGCGCGATGCCCGCGACGATGCGGAGATCGGCGCAGGCGTGCTCGCTGGCGTAGAGGCGGGCTGGCGGGTGCGGCGCGCCATTACCGGGGCACGACCCGGGTTGGGGTTTCACAGTCCCGGCGTTTTCGGGACGCTGGCTGCCGCTGCGGCGGCAGCACGGGTGTTGCGACTGGACGCGCTTCAATGTGCTCAGGCCATGGCCATTGCACTGACACGCGCGTCGGGCCTGGCCATCAATAGCGCGGCATCCATGATCGGCATGACGCACTTTGGCTGGGGTACGCTGCATGGCCTCGAGGCGGCACTGCTTGCCGCGCAGGGGTGGTCTGCCTCGAATGATTTGCAAAAGGCACTGTCCACTCTGTTCGGCGAGGGCAATGTCGGGCTTGAGCATATCGTGGGCGGCGACACCAGGCTGACCGCTGCCACTGGACTGGTGTTCAAACATTACCCCTGCAACATCTACACGAATCTGCTGGTGCAAATGCTGGCGCGGGTGAACGACGCTCCCCTCGATCGCATCGAGGTGCGAATGCCGTGGATTCCGCATCTGGATTGTCCCGTGCCGCGCGACGTGCGACAGGCGCGTAACAGCGCACAGGCTGTGGTGGCTATTGCGGGTGCGGGTGATACGTCGTATGCAGCGTTTTCCGGGCCTTCAGGTCCCTGGAGTCCGACGGCGGGCGTCAAGCGTCTGCTGGCCAATGTCACGTTGGAAATGGACAAGACCGCCCCGACACGTCTGAGCGAAGCGGTGCTCGCGGTGCGGGCCTGGCGCGACGGACACGTGGTGCTTGACGGCGAGGCCAGTATGCGCGACCTCAGGGGCTGGGGGCGCGAGCACGCCGAGCGGCTGCTGCAGCCGGGCGATCCGAACGGTGGCCTTGACGCACTTTACGGAGGCGGATACCTGGATGGGTATGCGCACGTCAAGGCGCGCAGCACGTCCTGAAAAGAACTGGTGGCTTCCGGCGCCCGGTTAGCTGGCGAAATCGCGTGCTTTTCCGCACGCGCGATCAGGTCAGTTGTTCGCGCCTGAGCTGTTTCCTGTTGGTTCAAGTCACCGTGATGCTGAAGTCCGGCCCGAGACCATTCGAGCCCTTCCGGAGATCCTGATGCTAATTCACCGTTTTTTCATTCGCCCCGGCCTGACCCTGATTTGTCACTGAACATACAATCCGGCTCGAATGAGCCCGCACATTGGAGAAGCCTATGACCTACGCACTGATTGACCTGACTGTTGTGGCAGGCATCGCAACGATTACGTTCAACCGACCCGACAAGCGCAATGCGATGAGCGATGACATGCGCTCGGAATTCATCCATGCCCTGGAACATGTTTCAGCCGACAAGGCGATTCGTGCCCTGGTGATCACGGGAGCCGGCAAGGGATTTTGCGCCGGTGGCGATATTGCGGGGATGGAAAAGCGCATGAGCGCGCCGACCGGCGAGATCGGATTCAACGGCTGGCATCGTCAGCAGCGCGTTCACCACACGCAGTCGTTACTGCACAATATGCCGAAGCCAACGATCGCCGCAGTCAATGGCGCGGCTTCGGGTCTGGGTGCGGACACTGCGCTTGCCTGCGATTTCATCATTGAAAGTGAATACGCCAGCTATACCTGGTCGTATATCAATCGCGGCATTGTCCCCGATGGTGGCGGTATGTATTTTCTGCCGCGTCGCGTGAGTCTTTCGATGGCAAAGCAACTCATCTTCACGGGGCGCAAGGTGGATGCCGACGAGGCGCTTGCCCTGGGCATCGCCGATCGCAAAGTGTCTTCGGCCACGCTGGTGGCCGATGCGCAAGCCTGGGCGGCGGAGCTCAGCAAAGGGTCCGCCACGGCGCTGGCGCTCGGCAAGTCGATCATCAATCAGTCCTTTGAATCCTCGGCGCACCAGGTGTTCGCGCAGGGCAGTCAGGCGCAGGGCATCTGCTACACGAGCAGCGAGCATCGCGCTTCCGTGCTGGCCTTTCTCGACAACAACGCAAAAAAGGCCTGACCGGACATGGATGCCATCACCCGCCTCCTGAAGCCGCGCAGCGTCGCGGTGATCGGTGCCTCAGCCGATATCACCAAGACCGCCGGCCGCCCGGTCGCCTATCTGCTCAAACATGGTTTCAGCGGGAAAATTTTTCCGGTCAATCCGAAGGCCAGCGAAATCTGCGGGCTGCCCTGTTATGCCGATCTGGGCTCTCTGCCAGAGGTTCCCGATGTTGCGATGGTCCTGCTTGGCGCTGAGCGCGCGCAGCAGGCGGTTCGCGAACTCGCCCAACTCGGATGCAGCGCGGCCATCGTGCTGGCCAGCGGCTATACGGAGGTCGGTGAGGATGGCGCACGCAGGCAACGGGAGTTGATCGAAGCAGCCGGGTCAATGCGGATTCTCGGGCCCAACACGATCGGCCTGGTCAACATTACGGATGGTGTGGTGCTGTCGCCGTCGGGTGCGCTGGAGATGGATCATTTCCCGGCTGGCACGGTTGGCGTCGTCTCGCAAAGCGGCGGTATCCTCGGTGCGTTGCTTTCGCGCGCGGCGGCGCGCGGTGTCGGCCTGTCCAAACTTATTTCGACAAGCAACGAAGTCGATCTGGAATTGGCCGATTTCATTGACTGGCTGGTGGATGATCCGGCGACTCAAGTGATCGCGCTGTATGTCGAAACCGTGCGCGACGCTGGTCGATTCCGAACTGCGGCATTGCGTGCTGCGTCCGCTGGAAAACCGATCGTGGCCTTCAAGATCGGACGCTCTGAAGCCGGTGCGAAAGCGGCCGTGTCTCACACCGGCGCCCTCGCCGGGGCTGATCGGATGTACGACGCGCTGTTCCGGCAGGTTGGCGTGATTCGGGCCGAACGATTCGACGATCTGCTGGATATTCCTGCGGCCCTGGCCGCAGGACGCAAACTCAAGGGCAAGCGTGTCGCGATTCTGACGTCCACAGGTGGCGCCGGCACACTGGTTTCCGACGAACTGGGCATGGCCGGTTTTGATACCCCGGTGCCTGATGAAACGACCGCCCAGGCGCTCCGGTCACTGCAGACCGGCGATCAGGCGGCGCTGGATCGCAATCCGATCGACGTCACGCTTGCGGGTCTGAAACCCGATCTCCTGCGCGGCGCAATCAGTGCACTGCTGCGCAGTCCAACCTACGATGCACTCGTGGTGATCGTGGGGTCGTCCGCGCTGGCGATGCCAGAGCTGATGGCAAACGCCATTCAAAGCTGTCTGTCGGAATCAGATAAGCCAATCATTGCCTATGTCAGCCCCCATGCACCGCACATCGCTGCCCTGTTGACACATCGCGGTGTGCCGGCATTTTCCGCACCGGAAAGCTGCGCATCGGCACTGGGTGCCATGTTTCATGCGGGCGACTGGACCGCGCCGGATTTCCTGCCGCCCGCAGCTGCGACATTGCCGCCGCCCACAGCCGCGACATTGCCGCTGCACGAAATCCCCAAGGGCTCTCTGGACGAAGAACAGGCCAAACGCCTGTTTGCCGCGTTCGGCATTCCAGGGGCGCGGGAAATCGTGGTCTCAACTCCGGATGACGCTGCCAGCGCAGCCAGAGAACTTGGCGATCGCGTCGTGTTGAAGGTGCTCTCTTCGGAGATCCTGCACAAGAGCGACGTCGGTGGCGTAGCCGTCGGGTTATCCTCGGCGGAAATCGGGCAGCGGCTGGTCGACATGCAAAGCGCGGTCAGGGCGGGAACCGGATCGATGCCGACGCGATTCCTGGTCCAGGAGATGGTCACGGGCGGCACTGAGGTGATGATCGGGATGCACCGGGATGCGCTTGGTACTGCAATCCTGTTGGGGATGGGTGGCGTCACCGCGGAGTTGTTCCAGGACACCACGATGCGCCTGCTGCCGCCAGCGGGCGGTTTGAGCAAAGCGGAGGCGCTTTCAATGGCCCGGGAGCTCAAGACCTGGCCGTTGCTGGATGGATACCGTGGACGTGTGCCGTCGGACGTTGACGCGCTAGTGCGTGCCATCGTGGCGTTTTCGCAGATGGTTGCAAAGCTTGGCGATCGCTTGCTCGAAGCCGAGATCAATCCACTCTTTGTGTTGCCGAAGGGCGAGGGAGTACGCGCCGCGGACGCGATTGCGGTGTTCGCGGAATAAGCCGGGCACGCCCTTAACGACAATGCCCCCGTCATCTTGCGGGTAGACGTGGCTGATCAGACGCCAGCCTTCTCCAGCTCGGCATACGCGTGGTTCATCCACATTTTCAGACGCTGGCGCTCCATGAGCCCCAGGCTGGCGTCAGTGCCGGCTGAAGGATTGCGGGCCGCCCAGAAGCTGACGTTATACGTGTCGATTTTCTGGACGACGGATTCGTGCAGGCGCTTGATCGTAATGACCCGGGCGCCCAGAGCCTGGGCTCGTTCAAGCTGACCGGATTTCTCGAGTTGCGTGAAGTCGCTGCCGCGCAACTGGTTAAGCACCAGGACATGATGCACGCGCGCGCCAAAACGGTCGAGCAGGCGTGCCAGCAGGTCGACCGAATCGCGACCCGCATCCATCACATGCCAGTAGTGAAGGGAGAAATCGGCTGTTTCGGCCATGTCGAGCACGCCGGATTCTTCCATCCATTGCACCAGCGGTTCGTGCGTCTGCGCAGCCAGGTCAACCACGACGCGAGCACCGGGTTGTTCGACCGCTGCTTCAATGATGTGGTCGAGCGCCTCGTAACGATCGATCAGTACCGGCGAGGCATAGTCGGCATAGAAGCGCAGCAAGGCGCCATGCGATCGATCGGTGTCGAAGCAGACAAATGGCAGCTGATGATCAATGAGAAACTGGGCAATCAGGCGGGCGACCATGGATTTGCCCACGCCGCCTTTTTCCCCGCCAATCAGATGAATTTTCGAGGTTGCCGCTGTGATGTCAGAAGTATGTTGCATGAAACGCGCCGGTGATTTGTCCGGAATTCATTCTACGTTGCCGGCGCTTGTTGTCCCGGAATTCCTGGGAAATATTCCGACCGGTGTGACGCTGCAGACACATGAAGGCGAAGGCCGCGGAGGTCGATCTGCACGGTATGCCTCCAAACGGTGCACTATAAGCGTCGGGCTCGTGATGGGACACCGAAATGCACCAATCTGGAACATGGCGCGTTGTTATGATGAAAGAGAGTCAAGGACATGGCTGAACCCCTGTGTGGAGCGCGCATTGCCAATGCATGCCAAGGAATACGACAGCTGGTATGAGACCACGCGCGGGCAGTGGATCGGGCAGCGTGAGTATGCGCTGGTCTGCGATGCGCTTCGGGTTCGCGCAGGCAGGTCGCTGCTGGATGTCGGGTGTGGAACCGGATGGTTCACCCGGAAATTCTCGGGCGAGCAGAAGATGCAGGTCACGGGCGTGGACATCGATCAGGCGCGACTTGATTTCGGACGCTCAAAGGATCCCCTGTCGTTGTATCTGCGGGGTGATGCGCTGTGTTTGCCGTTTCCTGACAATGCGTTTGATTGCGTCGTTTCAATGACGGCACTACCCTTTGTGGCGGATTGGCCGCGAGCGCTTGGCGAGCTCGTGCGGGTTTCGGGCGACCGGTTCGTGCTGGGGTTGCTGAATCGAAACAGTCTGTTGTGGCGCCAAAAGGGGCAGGGAGATGGCACCGGCGCTTATCGCGGAGCCCACTGGCACAGCGCGGGTGAGATTGCGTCGGTGCTGGCTGCATTGCCTGTCTCAAATGTCAGCATGCGCAGTTGCGTATTCGTGCCTTCGGGCGGAGTCCTGGCCCGCGTCGTTGAAACTCTGATTCCGCGATGGATGCTTTGCGGGGCTTTTCTCGTCGTTTCCGGTCAAAAAATCGCCGCTGCGTCACCTTGAGTCGCCTTGACGGGGGGTGTTGGTTGGGACGGTAATGACCTCCTGCGGATCCGGGCATCCGGGCATCCGGGCATCCGTGCATCCGTGCATCCGTGCAACCGTGCATCCGTGTATCCGTGTAACAGTCCATCCGAGCGCAGCATTCCGTATCGAATTGCCTGGTTATGGATGAGCCTATTCGCGATAAAATGTAGCCGTGTGTACTTGGTGGAAAGAGTTGGGGAATAGTCTCCGCGATTGAAACCCGCAAGCCAATGCTTTACACGAAGCAGGATGCACCTCACTCCTTCAGCGCTGGTCTGGCTGTACGTGTGTCGTTCGACCAGTACCTGAGGAAGCACTTAATGAGTATGCGGAAACAGCCGGACACGTGAGCATGCGGAAACAACCGGAAACGGACCGATTCTCTGCCTATCTGTTACTGATGCTGGCGATCCTCGCCGCGCTGACCGGCGTGTTTGTCCTTTACGCGCGAGCCGAAAAGCAGATCGACCGGGCCAACGACGTCCGGATCATGACTTTTCGTCTGACCCAGGAATTGCGCCAGTCGTCCGACGACCTCACACGCCTGGCCCGCACGTTCGTCGTGACGGGTGACCCGGCCTATCTCAGGCAGTATGAGACGATCCTTGATGTCCGTGATGGCAAGGTGTCTCGCCCGGCGCCCGCCAGTTCCGGGCGTCAGGCGGATGATGCGCACCTCGCTCACAGCACATTTTCGGCCGGCTCTGCGGTAGCGTTATTGGATTTGATGCGGCAGGATGGATTCACCCAGGAGGAGTTAAGCAAACTCGCAATGGCGAAGACCCGATCCGACGCGCTGGCAACTCTTGAGCGCGACACCATGGCGTCTGTTGCTTCCGGGCCGGCGACCGATTCTGCAAGCCATGCCCGTGCCATTCAGGCGCTGCACGACGCGACCTATCACCAGTTGAAGTCCGAGATCATGCTCCCTATCGCGGAAATCGAGCAGATGGTCGATGCGCGCACTCTGAAGAACGTTCATCGTGCGGAGGAGCAGGCGCTGCAGCTGCGGATGATTCTGATTGCCCTGGGATTAGCCCAGTTTTTCCTGCTCTGGAAAATTTACCAGCGGCTGCAATCTATCCTCGGTTGCTCGGTACAGGATCTTCAGTCCCTGATCACCAGACTGGGTTCGGGTCGGTTTTCCGAGAAAATCGATTTGCCCGCAGGTCGGCAAGATAGTGTGCTGGGATGGCTGATCGACGCGAACAACAAGCTCTCAAGACTGGAGCTGCGCCAGTATGAGGCGATCGTGAATTCGACCGAGGATGCCATCATCAGCGAGAACCTGTCTGGCATCGTCACCAGCTGGAATCCCGCTGCGGAGCGTATCTTCGGGTACGCAGTCCATGAGGTCGCAGGGCAGACACTTCAAGTCATCATTCCGCCCGAGCGGTTCAATGAAGAATCAGAGATTTTTTCGAAAATTTCGCTCGGGGAGAGTGTTGAACATTTTGAAACGGTCCGGGTACGCAAAGACGGTCGCCTGATCAGTATTTCAATGACTGCCTCGCCAATCAGGGATGAAAACGGGAATATCGTTGGCGCTTCCAAGATTGCGCGCGACATCACAGAACGCAAACTTGCTGAGCAGGACCTGGCCAAGTCGACCCGGGCGCTCAAGACCCTCAGTGCCTGCAGCGCTGCTCTGATTCATGCGAATGATGAACCCGAACTGCTGGATTTGTTGTGCCGCCTGATTGTGGAGGTTGGCGGCTACCGCATGGCCTGGGTTGGGCTGGCCGAACAGACGCCCGAAAAGCTTGTGAGGCCGCTGGCCTGGTTCGGTGCCGGGACAGATTACCTGTCCACCGCGAAAATCACCTGGGCTGACGATGACTGGGGACAGGGTCCAACCGGCAGCGCGGTGCGCAGCGGACTCGTGCAGGTCAATCAGAACTACCTCACCAACCCAACCGTCGCGATCTGGCGTCAAAGTGCGATCGAGCGCGGCTATCGGGCGAGCATCGCATTGCCCCTCAGGATTCCCTCGGGAGCCCCCCTTGTGCTGGCCATCTACGCAGCGGATAGCGATGCCTTCGATCCGCCCGAACTCAGACTGCTCGAGGAGTTGGCAGATAACCTCGCCTACGGCATCAATGGGATACGCAACAACGCGGAAAAGCTGGCCTTCGCTGAGCAGGCGCGCAAGCTGTCGCTTGCGGTTGAGCAGAGCCCGGAAAGCATCGCCATCACAGGCCTCGATGCGCGCATTGAGTACGTCAATGAGGCATTTCTGCGCAATACCGGCTATTCGCGCGAGGACGTCATTGGCCAGAATCCCAGAGTCCTCCAGTCGGGCAAGACCCCGGCAGCAACCTATGACGAACTCTGGAAATACCTTGTGGCTGGTCAGGTCTGGAAGGGTGAGCTTTGCAACCGACGCAAGGACGGCAGCGAGTTCACCGAGCTCGCGGTCATCAGTCCGCTGCGGGATGCGGATGGCGTAACAACCCACTACGTGGCGGTGAAGGAGGACATTACGGCCAAGAAGCAGGCCGAAGAGCGCATCCATCATTTGGCCTATTTCGATAGCCTCACCGATCTGCCCAACCGGCGTCTGTTGATCGATCGTCTGGAGGTCGCGTTGGCAGACTGCGCCCGGCTGGGTCACCAGGGCGCACTGTTTTATGTCGATATCGACAATTTCAAGACGATCAACGACACGCTGGGCCACGTGCTTGGCGACCAGTTGCTGATTCAGGTGGCGGGGCGACTCAATGATTGCACCGGGCCGGGGGACACGGTGGCCCGCGTCGGGGGCGACGATTTCATCGTGCTCTTGGCTAACCTTGGAGCGGACTCGGGTCTGGCGCAGGCGCGGGCTCGGGAATTTGGCGAATGCATCTTTGCCGGCTTCAACGCGCAGTTCTCGCTGGACGGTGCGCAATGCCGAGCTTCGCCAAGCGTTGGTGTGACCCTTTTCGGTCGCAAGGACGACACGGTTGCCGAACTGCTCAAACAGGTCGACCTGGCGATGTATGAAGCCAAGGCTGCGGGACGCAACACCATGCGCTTTTTCGATGCGCAGGTGCAGGCCGCGATGTTAGCCGCGGCAGAGCTTGATGCCGACCTGCGCGCCGCGCTTGAGCGACGGGAATTCATTCTGCATTATCAGGTTCAGGTCGATGTATCCGGTCAACCCGTGGGTGTCGAAGCGCTTCTTCGCTGGCAGCATCCGGCACGGGGCCTGCTGGCGCCGGACACTTTCATCGGCTACGCAGAGAAAACCGGCCTCATCGTGCCGATCGGTGCATGGGTCCTGGAATCCGCGTGCGCGCAGCTGGCCGCGTGGTCACGGCAGCCCGGGCTCGAGCACCTCACGCTCGCCGTTAACGTCAGCGCCAAGCAGTTTCGCCAGCCGGATTTCGTCTCCATGTGCCTCGAGACCTTTGCCCGAACCGGGGCTGACCCCAACCGCCTGAAGCTGGAGCCTACGGAGAGTGTGCTGCTGGAGGATGTCGAGGACGCCATTGCCAAGATGACCACGTTGCGTGGGCATGGCGTGCGGTTCTCACTCGACGATTTTGGCACCGGGTTCTCCTCCCTTTCGTATCTCCGGCGCCTGACCCTCGATCAGTTGAAGATCGATCAGTCCTTTGTGCGGGATATTCCGGGAACGCCTAACGCCTGCGTCATTGTGCGCACGATCATCGTCCTGGGGCAGAGCCTGGATCTGACGGTGATCGCCGAGGGCGTCGAGACGCAGGAGCAACGGGATTTTCTTGCCGACAATGGATGTCGCCTGTTTCAGGGCTACTTGTTTGGCAGGCCCATGCC
>JADZBO010000253.1 GCA_020851995.1 Burkholderiaceae bacterium | reverse complement strand
GCCGGCGCCGCTGTCGAGGCAGATCACCAGCCCTACGTCGCCCAGGCGGGTGCGCAAGGCGTCGACGTAGGGAAGCAAATCTGGTGAGCCGCTTTCTTCGCTGGTCTCGACCAGGCCGACGATGCGTGGATGCGCGACGCCCTGGCGCTTGAGCGCGGCGATGGCCGCGATGCTGGCGTAGACCGCGTAGCCGTCATCAGCGCCACCGCGACCGTAGAGCTTGCCGTCAAGGTACTTGGGCGTCCAGGGCCCGAGCCCCGCGCGCCATCCGTCAAACTCCGGCTGTTTGTCCAGGTGCCCGTACATCAGCACGGTCTGCCCTGATGCAGCCCCGGGGCGCGTACCATCCACCTCGAAGAACAGTACAGGCGTGCGCCCGGGACTGCGGATGATTTCGAGGTTAAGCCCTTCAATCCCTTGCGCGCGCACCCAGTCAGCGGCCCGTTCGACCACAAGATCCAGGTAGCCGGCCTTTGCCCAGCCTTCGTCGAAGGCTGGCGACTTGGCAGGGATCTCGATGTAGTCGGTGATCTGACTGACGATATCGTCATCCCATGCCGTTGTGACATCGGCAAGCATCTGGTTCGTGTCGATCACGGGAACTCTGGCGTTCATGGGCTGCTCCAGGGGGCAAAACAAAACCGTCGCCTGCGCGAGCCGGGCGACGTGTTTTCTCGGGTTTCTGATGATTGTATTCCTCGCTGCCGTCCGTTTAAATGCTGTTTTCGCAATATCCTTACAGGAAATACGTGATGAGAAACCGGAGCTTTGCACAATTGATGGGGGTACTGCTTCTTGCGCTGCCTGGCATCAGCCCGGCGCTCGCCGCCTGGCCCGAAAAATCGCTGACCATGGTGGCGGCATTTCCGCCCGGTGGCACCACAGACATCTTGGCGCGCCTGGTCGCACAACACCTGCAGAACGAGCTGGGGCAGACCGTGGTCGTGCAGAACAAGCCCGGCGCAGGCGGCACGGTCGGGGCGGCCAGCGTGGCGCGGTCGCAGCCAGACGGTTACACGCTGATGCTGGGCAACGTGGGCTACACGGCCGCCGGCATGCTGTTTCCCGACCTGACATTCGATTACGACAAGGATTTCACCCACATTTCTACCGTGGCGGAGGTTCCGAACGTTCTTCTGGTGAGCAAATCCTCACCGCTCAACAGTGTCCAGGATCTGCTCGCTGCCATTCGCAAGAATCCCGGGGAGATCAACTACGGATCCGCCGGCGTGGGCACCCCGCACCACCTGAACGCAGAATTGTTCCTGAAGCAGGCAGGGGTCAAGGCCACGCACGTGCCTTATAAGGGCGCGACGCCGATGATGACGGATCTCGTCGCGGGTCGCGTGACATTTACCATTGACACTGCGGCCTCCGCCATGTCCCAGATCAGGGCGGGAACCGTCAAGGCGCTTGCAGTGACGACCGCCAAACGCTCGCCGGTGTTGCCCGATGTGCCCACCGTGGCGGAGTCCGGCCTGCCCGGGTTTGTCACGACCACCTGGTATAGCGTGGACGCGCCCAAAGGCCTTCCGGCTGACGTGCGCGATCGGATTTACCAGGCGATCCTGGCGATGCTGAAAAATCCGGAGATGCAAAAGACGCTCGACGGCATGGCAGCGCTCCCGGGCGGCATGCCGCCCGAGGGGTTTGCGAAATTCGTGACCGAAGAGAGCAAGAACTGGAACAGCCTTGCGGCGGATTTTGCGGCATCCAAGCAATAGCAGCAGCTCGCAAAGAGGCAGGCGCCACAGCCACACGCCCCACGCGGGCCCTGGGCGCGCGCCTGCGTCCCCGCTTATCCGAAGAGCGGCTTAAGCCCCTTGGTACTCGGCACCACAATGACTGAGGTTCCTTTGAACGCCAGCGCCTCTATAGACGCACTTTTCACATAGCTGTCGACGTCGCTGACCGAGCGTCGGGGATTGAACACGAGTTCCAGTGCTTCGTCCATGCTCGCTCCCTGAGCCTTAAGCCGCGCGCGTCAGCCGCGCGCAGCCTTGACCTTCTGACGCCACGCGTGCAGCAGCGGCTCGGTGTAGCCACTGGGCTGCGCCATGCCCTTGAACACCAGATCGCGCGCGGCGGCGAACGCCATCGACGATTCGTAGGTAGGCGCCATCGGGCGGTAATGCGGATCGTCAGCGTTCTGGCCGTCGACCACGACTGCCATCCGGCGGAACGTTTCATCGACCTGCGCAGGTGTCACGATGCCGTGATGCAACCAGTTGGCGATGTGCTGACTGGAGATGCGCAGCGTTGCCCGGTCTTCCATCAGGCCGACGTTGTGGATATCCGGAACTTTCGAGCAGCCCACGCCCTGGTCCACCCAGCGCACGACGTACCCGAGAATGCCCTGCACGTTGTTGTCGAGTTCCTGCTGGATTTCCTGGGCCGTCCACTTGGGTTCGTCAGCCACCGGAATCTCGAGAATGTCGTTGAGCAGTCGGTCGATTTCGGCGGGTGCGTCGATTTTTTCGAGATCTTTCTGGATTTCCGCGACGTTGACTTTGTGATAGTGCAGCGCGTGCAGCGTGGCAGCGGTGGGCGAGGGCACCCAGGCGGTGTTGGCGCCTGCTTTCGGGTGGCCGATTTTTTGCTCCAGCATGGCGGCCATCAGGTCGGGCATGGCCCACATACCCTTGCCGATCTGCGCGCGACCGCGCAGGCCGGTGCACAGGCCGGTGAGTACGTTGCTGCGCTCGTACGCGGCCAGCCAGCGGCTGGATTTCATGTCGCCCTTGCGGATCATCGGACCGGCATGCATGGCGGTATGCATCTCGTCGCCCGTGCGGTCCAGGAACCCGGTGTTGATGAAGGCGACCCGGCCGCGCGCTTCATTGATGCACGCCATCAGGTTGACCGTCGTGCGACGCTCTTCATCCATGATTCCAAGCTTGACGGTATTGTTGTTCAACCCCAGCAGCTTTTCGACGCGACCGAACAACTCATTGGCGAAGGCCACTTCGGCCGGCCCGTGCATTTTGGGTTTGACGATGTAAACCGAACCGGTACGTGAGTTGCCATAAGGGTGGGAATCGTCGCGGCGGATGTCGTGCAGGGCGATCAAGGTGGTCACGACCGCATCAAGGATGCCCTCGGGCACTTCGTTGCCGTTTCCGTCCAGAATTGCCGGATTCGTCATCAGGTGCCCGACGTTGCGCAGGAACAGCATCGAGCGGCCGTGCAGCCGGACGGTGCCGCTGCGCGCATCGCTGTCGCCCGCGCCTGCGGTATAGATCCGGTCCTTGTTCAGTGTGCGGGTGATGGTCTTGCCGTTCTTGATCAGGGTTTCAGACAGCGTCCCTTTGAGGATGCCGAGCCAGTTCTGGTAGGCCAGCACTTTGTCGTCGGCGTCGACTGCGGCGACCGAGTCCTCGAGGTCGAGAATGGTGGAGAGCGCAGCTTCGAGGATGACGTCCGCAACGCCCGCCGGGTCGTCCTGGCCAATGCCTCTGGAGCGGTCGATCTGCACGTCGATGTGCAAACCATTGTTGGTGAAGAGAATGGCGCCGGGGGATTCCGGTTCCCCCTGGTAGCCCACGAACTGGCTGACGTTGGAAAGATGGGCGACCGAACCATCGGCAAGCGTCGCGGCCAACTGGCCGTGTTTGACGGCGTATTGGCGGACATCGGCGTGCGATCCATGCCCGAGCGGCACCGCTTCGTCGAGGAACTTGCGGGCGAATGCAATGACTTTTGCCCCGCGCACCGGGTTGTAGGGCTTGCCGTCCGGGCTTGTTTTTGTAGCACCGTCGGTTTCGGCGATTGCATCCGATCCATAGAGTGCATCGTAGAGCGAGCCCCAGCGCGCGTTGGCGGCGTTCAGCGCATAGCGGGCATTGAGCACCGGCACGACCAGTTGTGGCCCGGCCTGCAGCGCGAGTTCTGCGTCGACATCGTCGGTGGTTGCCCTGACGCCCGCAGGTTGCGGAACCAGATATCCGATCGAGGTCAGAAACGCGCGGTAGCCCGCCATGTCCCGGATCGGACCGGGATGCGCGCGATGCCAGGCATCCATCTCGGTCTGGAGACGATCGCGTTCCGCCAGCAAGGCTGCGTTTTTGGGTGCGAGGTCGTGAACGATTTCATCGAAACCCTTCCAGAAAGCCGCGCTGTTGATGCCGGTACCCGGCAGGACGCTGTCTTCGATAAAACGATAGAGAACCGATGCGACTTGAAGGCGATTGCAGGAAGTGCGGGCAGTCATGCGTGGGTACCTTGAATGCGGGATAAAGTAGGACACCGGCGCTGCAACGCGTTGCGGCCGGAGTGATCGGAGGCGCAAACTTCTATTTTAACGGCATTGAAGAATCCAATAGCCGACATCAAAGCAAGGTTTAGTGCGCGCTGACGAAAGCGCGCCAGGGCAGGTAGTTTCGCGTCAACCGTGACGCGGCATGCGCCCCTTGATCGGGTACTGCGGGTCATTGAAACCGTGGGTCGAGGCATACCCGGGCGGCACGAGTCGATCAACCATCGCCTCGTCCTCGGCGGTCAGGCGTACCGCCAGCGCCTGGACGTAGTCGCGCCATTGCTCGAGGGTGCGTGGCCCGCCAATGACGCCGCTGACCAGGCGGTTGTTCATGGCCCATGCGATGGCAAACTGGGTAGGACTCATGCCGCGCTCCTGCGCGTAGGCCTTGAGTGCGGAAGCGACGGACAGCGACTCGGCGCGAAACTCCGTCTGCATCATGCGTCGGTCACCGCGTCCGGCGCGACTCAGGGGATCGGGCTGCGCATCGGCCTGGTATTTGCCGCTGAGCACCCCGCGCGCGAGCGGGCTGTAGGCCACGACGCCCAGACCATAGTGGGCGCACGAGGGGATCACTTCGGTTTCGATCAGTCGGGTGACGGCGCTGTACGGGGGCTGGCAAACAATCGGCTGGGGGATGCTCATGCGGCGCGCTGTTTCGACCATGCGGGCGACCCGCCAGCCGCGGAAGTTGGAGATGCCGTAGTAACGAATCTTGCCGTCGTCAATCAGTCTTGCAAAGGTCGACAGGGTTTCTTCGATCGGCGTGGATTCATCGTCCTTATGCATGTAGTAGACATCGATCCAGTCCGTACCCAGACGACGCAAGCTGTTTTCGACTTCCTGCGTCACCCAGCGACGCGATAATCCCTTGTCGTTGGGCTCGTTGCCGATGGGGTTGGCCACCTTGGTCGCCAGCACCCAGCGCGCACGATCCTGCGCGATGAGCCGTCCCACGATTCGCTCGGACTCACCCTGGGCATAGTTGTCAGCCGTGTCGATGGCATTCAGGCCCGCATCACGGGTCACCGCGACGATCTCGCGGGCGTGCGCCTCGTCGGTCTGGTCGCCGAACATCATCGCGCCCAGCCAGAGGCGCGGCACGCGCAGGCCGCTCTGGCCAAGGCAGTCATAGTCGGGTTTTG
>JADZBO010000252.1 GCA_020851995.1 Burkholderiaceae bacterium | reverse complement strand
GGACCGACGCGCGATCCTTACGACGCCTGCGCGTCGCCCTTGTCGCCAGCTATGACGTCACGGATGTGCATTCGTGGTCCGGCATTGCATTTTACGTGCTGCAAACGCTGAAGCGCTGCGGCTTTGATGTGCTCACCATTGGCGCACTCGAGGATATCTTCTCGTTGTCATGCCGACTTAAGTTCTATCAACGGAAACTTCGGCGGGTGCGATATATCCACTGGCTCGAACCCGAGATATTGCGCGGCTATGGTCAACAAATCGCCGAGCGCATCCGCGACAAGGATATCGACGTCGTCGTCAGCCTGGGCTCCGCCCCGATTTCGTACCTGGAAATCAGCCAGCCCATCGTGTTTCTGTCAGATGCCACTTTCGCCGCACTGAAGAATTTCTATCCGGATTTCACCGGACTCAGTCCTGAAACACTGCGTAACGGCGATGACATGGAGCAACGCGCCCTGTCACGCTGCGCCAAGGCAATATTCACCTCAGACTGGGCCGCTCAGTCGGCCCTGAAAGACTACGCCGCCGATCCGCAGAAGGTTGAGGTGATCCCTTTCGGCGCCAACATCGAAAGCAGCCGAACCAGGGCTGAAATCGTTACAATTCTCCAGCAAAAATCCTTCGACATCTGCAAACTGCTTTTCGTGGGTGTCGACTGGAAGAGAAAGGGGGGCGATCGCGCACTTGAGGTCGCGACTATGCTCAACCGGCGAGGGCTGCCAACTGAGTTGCACATTGTGGGTTGCGAGCCGCCCTCCCCGACACCAGACTTTGTCGTGCGTCACGGTTTTGTGTCAAAAAAATCTCCTGAAGGCGCCGCGCTGTTCGATCGATTGCTCATGGATTCGCACTTTCTGGTGGTTCCCTCCTTGGCAGAGTGCTATGGCCTGGTCTTCGCAGAGGCCAGCTCGTTCGGACTGCCGTCATTCGCGACGCGCGTGGGAGGCATTCCCACGGTCGTGGTCGACGGAGTCAATGGATACACGCTGGATCTGGCAGCACCCGCATCCGACTATTGCGATCTCATCGAAAACCTGTTCAGGGACAGGGATGCCTATGACAGGATGGCACTTGCGTGTTTTCGGGAATACACCGATCGCCTCAACTGGCATGTCGCCGGCGAACGGATACAGGCCACCATTAAGTCCGTCTGCGCCGAGGCCGCAGCACCCGTCAATCGGAAATGACAGAGAAGGATATTCCGCGAATGAACACTAATTCGCCGACCGACAACACGTTCAAGTCACGCGTTTTTACCATCGTATTCAAGTCAGACACCAAGGCAGGCCGCCTCTTCGATAAAGCACTGTTCGTCGTGATTGTGCTGTCGCTGGTGGTCGTCATGCTCGACAGCATCGAGTCGGTATCGCATCGTTTCAGTCGCGAGCTCACTGTGCTTGAGTGGATGTTCACCGGGCTGTTTACCATTGAGTATCTTTTGAGGATTTACTGCACAAGCGACAAACGGCGATACATCTTCAGCTTCTTCGGCCTGGTGGATCTGCTTGCCGTCCTGCCGACCTATCTGGCTCTGGTGTTCCCCGGCCTGCACGCCCTGATCGACGTCCGTGTACTGCGCCTGATCAGGGTGTTCCGGATCTTCAAACTGACCGCCTATCTGCAGGAGTACCAATACCTCGCCGGCGCGGTGCGAGCCAGCCGCCGCAAGATTCTCGTATTCCTGTCCGTCGTCCTGATGGTGGTGATGGTCATGGGTACGCTGATGTATGTGGTCGAAGGCCCGGAAAACGGTTTCACCAGTATCCCGGTCGCCATCTACTGGGGCATCACCACCATAACCACCGTGGGCTTCGGCGACATCACCCCGAAAACCGACCTCGGCCGGCTACTCTCCTCGGCGATGATGCTGATGGGCTGGGGAGTTCTCGCAGTACCGACTGGCGTTGTGACCGCTGAACTCATCAATCAACCCGGCAGACTCTTGTCGCCGAACCCGTGCCCGCAATGCCAGAGCAGCGAGATCAGGCTCCGGGACAACTACTGCGGTCAATGTGGACACGATCTGAAGTCCTCGTCGAGCTAACGGAACGCCGGTCACAGCGGAGGAAGTCAACGCATTGAACACGCTTTCCTCACTACAGCTTCCGAATGCGCAAATGCGTTATCGTGGACGTTGATACCGCAACGAATTGAATTGAACCGAGGTGCATGATGCGTATGACGAAGAAATTCAAAGCAATTGCCACAGGTCTTGCACTCGCCGGAACGCTCAATGCGTCGGTCCCGGCACTTGCCTGCACCAGCCTGATCGTACCCACGACTGACGGCGGCTATGTCTATGGCCGCTCAATGGAATTCGGAATCCCCCTGAAATCCGATTTGATGATGGCGCCCCGAAATTTCGAATTTCAGGGCGTCGGCATCGATGGCAAACCGGGATCAGGCCTCAGCTGGAAATCCCGGTACGCAGTCGCCGGGCTCAACGCACTCGGTCAGCCGGTCGTCGTCGACGGGATGAACGAAAAGGGAATGACCGGGGGGCTCCTGAACGCGCCGAATACCGCGGTCTATCAGAAGCCCACCGAGACCGAGTCCAAAAACAGCATCGCCTCGTATCAGATGCTCATTTATGCGTTGAGCAATTTTGCAACGGTTGAAGAGGCCAAGAAGGGGCTTGCCGCAATTTTCGTCAACAGTTCGACTCTCGGCGAATACAAAGGCGTCGTGCAGGTCAGGATGACGCTGCATGATGCGCAGGGCAAAAGCATCGTCGTCGAATATCTTGAAGGCAAGCTGGTCATCACCGACAACCCGATTGGCGTCATGACCAATGATCCGGCGTTCTCGTGGCATCTGTTGAATATCGGCAACTATGTCAACCTGACGCCGGTTGAGCATGGGCCGATTACGATTCGCGGAAAAAAGTTTGCCCCTCCGAGCTCGGGTAGTGGCCTGCGTGGAATGCCGGGCGACATGCTGAGCACCAGCCGCTTCATCCGCGCCGCAGCCTATGCGATGTCCGCACCAACCGGCGACGCCAGACAGCAGGTGAATACAGTCTGGCACATCATGAATAACTTCGACATTCCTCCCGGATCAATCAGCCTTCCGGCCAACAATCCCTACGGTGGCGGCGCGGGCGGCTTCGAAATGACAGAGTGGACGGTAGTGGCAGACGCCAGGAATCAGATGTACTACGTCAGAACCTACGACAACCCATCCCCTCAGGTTTTCGATCTGAAGAAGGCGGATCCTGACGCCAAAGAACTGAAATTCATCAAGCTCAAGACGACCCCGGCACTGCAGGCACTGAACTGATTCACTGGCGCACCCGACCGCGGAAGGCATCCGCGGGTTCTCGCAAGGTCAATTTGCCGTCGGCATCTGTTCATTAAGTGAGTTTGCCGTGGCACTGCTTGTACTGGCTGTCGTGCTTCGACTTCAGCCGCTTCGTAACGCCCCTGATCGTCTGCGCTTTGCTCGTGCTTGTATGCCTCATACCAACAGGCCATCCCGCGATAAATCTGGGCCCTCAGTCAAAACTGGATCGCGAGGTCAGGCAGACCCAAGATCAAGGGAGTAGCTCCGTCAGCTGCGTCAGGAACCTATCCTGTAGATCATATAAATCAGGCATCTGAGCCACCGCCAAGTCGGTCTGCCCTTGGTGTTTAAGACCCATCAGTTTGTCGACAAGACTGAAAATCTCATCGAGACACCGGTTCAATTCTTGGGATAGATTGTTTCCGTTTGGCAACGTTGATATGTAGGTTCGGAGCCGTTCACCGAATCGATACCATTCTCGGTTAAGGTCTGGTGAGTGAGTTTTGTCTGTGGTCAAAAAATCTTCGATTTGTTTGACCCACGCCCTGCACTCAACCGAAGCAATCAACACGGGCAAATCTTCACGTTCTATGGGCTGCAGAGTTCTCCATGAATCTTCCGGTCGCCACGTCGCGACCCATGCAGCCACTCGATCGACCGGCATGGGGCGAGCAATGGCATACCCCTGGGCGAGATCGCATCCAAGTCGCAATAGCATTTCACAGTGAGCAAATGTCTCGACGCCCTCGGCAATCACACGCCGGCGAAACGCCCTGGCGAGACTCAAAATACCGTCCAGGATCGAAAGATCGTCTGGCTGATTAAGTAAACCCCGAACAAAACTTTGATCGATCTTGAGTAACTCAGCGGGCAGCTGCTTTAAGTAAGTCAGTGACGAGTAACCAGTCCCAAAGTCGTCGAGCGCAAAGCCGATTCCCATTTCCCGGCAGGCACGGATTACCTGGGAAACACGGACCGTATCGTCCAGTGCATTGGTCTCAAGGACTTCCAACTCCACATCGTCGTCGGAAATTTTGGGGTGTACGGCTTTAAGTGCTCGCAAGCGTTCCACAAAGTCGCTCTGCTCAAGATGGATTGCATCGACGTTGATGCTGACCTGTAATTGCAAACCTTCAGCTTTCCAAGCTTCGATCTGACTCATGACAGTGTCAATCACCCAGTAGCCAAGCTCCACAACGAGCGGTTGATCGGTGATCAAGGGTAGAAATTCGGAAGGCGGGACCAAGCCACGTTCGGGATGCTGCCAGCGAATGAGCGCCTCCAGCCCAATCACCTCTCCCGTGCGCATGTTTACTTTGGGCTGGTAAAAAAGCACAAACTCGCGTTCATGGAGTGCTCGTTTTAGGCGCTGAAGTTCTTCGTGGTGACCACGGACGCTGCGATCATGGACTGGGTCAAAAAAATGGAACTGGTTCTTACCCATCTGCTTGGCCTGATACATCGCTTGATCCGCCTGGCGAATTAACTGATCAGCATCAGTCACATCGTCTTGGGGATAGAAAGTGACACCTAGGCTCGCAGTGATTTTGAGAGAAACGTTTTCGATTTGGACAACATCAGATACGACATCAAGAAGTCGTGTCAGCAATGGCTGGGCAGATTCGACAGTCGGTAGGTCTGCGAATATCGCGACAAATTCGTCACCACCCAAACGCGCCAAGGTATCGACTTCCCGCAGTGCACGAGCCATGTTTCCGGCCAAAGCCTTCAGCAACTGGTCGCCTGTATCATGTCCATAGCGGTCGTTGATGCCCTTGAAGCCATCCAAATCCAGGTAGGCGACTACCAGCACGGTCTCACGCCTCTGAGAATGGACAAGCGCCTGACGAAGTCGGTCACCCAGAAGTAGGCGATTGGGAAGGCCAGTCAGCGTATCAAAATGAGCCATGTGCTCCAATTGCAGCTGATGTTGATGTCGTTCGGTAATATCGTGCCCAACGCCAAGCACACCGATTAGGCGATCATCCGTGGTGCGTATTGGAACCTTCGTGGTCTCAAGCAATAGCCTACGACCATCACTGGCGTAAGTGATCCATTCCTCGTTACGCGTTGGCCCTCCTGCTGCCATCGCAGCACGGTCGTTTTGGCGGAATTGTTCCGCCAGATCAGCGTTTACGAAGTCGTAATCGGTTTTACCGATGATGTCTTTTTCTTCGGCGCCGAAGAAGCGCTCAAACTCCCTGTTGCATGAAATATAACGGCCGTCTGCGTCCTTGAGCCAAATTAGATCGGGAATTGCACTAACGAGGGTTCGCAGGTGGGCACGCTCAACTTTAAGCGCGTTCAAAGCATGATGTCGCTCGCTTATGTCCTCAATTAGTGCCAAGATGTAATCAATCGATCCATCATTCTTACGAACGCTGCTCACCGATAGCCGGACATAAACCTCATGGCCATCCTTGTGGATGAAGCGCTTGTCCATCGAGTAGTGATTAATCTCGCCGGCCAGCATCTGATTGAAATTGGTCAAGTCGGCAGACAGATCGTCAGGGTGCGTGATTTGCGCCCAGGTCATCCTCATGAGCTCATTTTTTGAATACCCAAGCGTGACGCACAAGCCATTGTTGACTTCAATCCAGCCTTTCTCTGGGCTAGTGATGGCCAGGCCGACGTTAGATTGATCGAAATATGCATGGAAGCGTTGCAGGCTAGCTTTTTCTTCCGCTGCACGTGCTTCGTTCGCCACACGCAATGCCGCCTTGTCGAGAAGCTGCTGTTCGAAGTTTCGGAACATCAGGCAAAGCAGCATCGTCGCCAGGGGATAAGGCACTAACAGAATCCACCAGGCTTGCTCGATGAACGCGTAGCCGGCTCGATTCGGGATTTGGGTAAAGGCGGTGATTTGCATTAGCTGCACCGCGACTCCGAGCGCCACGTAGTCGAACCATTTAGGTGGCTGCGGGCGACGTTGCCACCAAGCCCGAGCCAAAACCCCCAGGGTGGCGGACAGAATGACCACTGACATACCCACAATTACGCCAGGGCCACCGATTTCAAAGCGGTAAATAGCCGCCATCGCTGCTGCAATCGCAGCCGCCAATCCCCCGCCCACCACGCCAGCAACGGCTAAAACGATGGTGCGTCCATCGAAGATCACCCCAGGCATCAACACGAAGGGGTTCACCATGCCAAGAATGGCTACGCCACCAAACAGCACACCAAGTACGATCCCCCTGTTGGTACTGGATTTGTACTCATGCGAAATCACCAACTGCCCAGCCGAAACTAGGGCAACAAGAAACGCAATGTTGTTGATGAGGGTTGAAAGCACGTGTCTACGCTAGGACCGCCTTGATTACGCACAATCTTACGATGATCCGCTCCGGAGTAGGGTACTTTTAAAGTGCGCCAGGGCGGGAGTGATGTTGCTGGACTTCTGTGACGCCAACCTGATTCAGGAAGAGCTGGCGCTGGATGGGCTGAATCGGTGCTACGGCCGGAGTACAGTCACGCTGGGGAGTAGCGGCATTGTTATTGCGTAAGCGCGTCATGAACCACAGGATTGCGGTCAGTTGGTCGTAGGCGGCACACTGAGCGGATGCATATTCCAGGGCAGAAGCGCATCGTAGTCATCGACAGACCTGGCCAGGGGGAGCCTCTCGAGCACGCTCCTGATCCAGGTGTAAGGCTCCAGGCCATTGAGGTTGGCTGTCTTGGCCGATCACCACCATGAGGGTGCCGTCCGGCGCGGTGCGCTCGGCCTCGGACAATTCGTGAATGACGTCAACGCGGGGCAGCTCGATCACGCACGGCAACTGGCCTTTCACTGGGGCACGCTTAGCAATCTGGCCACTGACCGATCACCGCGACGGCACCTGTTCGCACCACATTGATTTGCTGATGATGATCGCCCCAGTCGGGATATCGATTCTTTTTTGATGATTATTTTCTTTTTTGTGTTTTATCATGGGCGTAGGAGACCCCTAACAGATGCGCTACCGACTTCCGCAATTTTCCAGACTGCAATGGCTCTGCCTGCTCGCAGTAGTCGGGTTGCAGGCGTGCATCGGGATATCAATCCGGGCTAGCGATTTGCTGACGGCACCGACACCAATGCGACTTGCCTTTGTGATAACACTTGAGGCACTCCTGCTACTTGTGTTGCTTGCTGTTGTTCGTCAACGGTTCATTAATGCGGCGGTCGTGGTTTATTTTCTGCTCGCAATCAACTTCGCAATCACACCGTGGTACGCCCGTCAGAAGGTGAATATTTCGTTAGCCCCAAACGTCGATCTGTACGTAAAAATCATGGGCGACGTCATGCCAGGATTTACCGATACGAGTCATGTGACGACCGATGCGAAGGGGTTCCGCACGACCAAGCGGGTGAATTATGACGCGAAGGACTCCTACAGGATTTTTGCAATCGGCGGAAGTACGACTGAGCAGATATACCTTGACGATGCAAAGACCTGGACAGCGCTGCTTGAGCGCGACCTCCCTCAGTACCTGAACAGACCCGTTGAAGTCATTAACGCCGGAGTATCAGGACTGCGTTCGGAGCATCACCTTGCGATGCTTCGCCAAGTCTCGCAATACAAGCCCGACATGGTGATATTCATGATGGGGCTCAACGACTGGAACAGTCACATTATCCAGAAGTTAAATCCGCCGCCAATCGAGTGGGACTTTACAAAATCACTGCTTTGGAAAGGACTGCTGGCGCTCAAACCGATCCAGAAGCCAGGAGAATTGCCTAATCAAGGTGGCAAAGACTCACCGAGGCTCGAATATGGCGAATACTATTCCAGTCAAAATAATAGTCTGACCCGACCGGATGTCAGGGAAGTTAGATTTGATGATGTCGCGCCTGAATATAAGGCTTTGGCAGGCAAGATTTTCGAGGAATGCAAGAAACAGCATTACAGGTGCGTGTTTCTAACCCATCCCACTGCCTACTCGCGCGAAGTTGCACCAGAACTGAAGAAGCGATTATGGATGACCCCGCCAAACCAGCCATTTACCGTCACGCTTGATTCATTGATCCACGTCTCGGGGCTCTATAACGATTGGCTCTATGCCGCGGCGAAGGAGAGCGGATTTGAAGCTTGTGACCTCGGAAGTCAGATTCCGCCAACAACGGACTATCTCTATGACGATTGCCACTTTAATGAAGGTGGCGCGAAGCGGGTAGCTGAATTGCTTCGCGCGTGTATTGGCGGCTCGCAAATGCAAGTAACCATCCAATAACCCATTGAGTTTATTGGCTAAGTCAGTTTACCGTGGCACTGCTTGTACTTCTTGCCACTGCCGCACGGACACGGATCGTTACGACCGACCTTGGGCATCAGATTGCGGACGGTGCCGGGATGATCGCCAGCCGCTTGCGCTGACGACGCAGCGGTAGTGGCATCTGAATCCGTCTCGGGTGCGGCAATTTCGTCGTAGGCAGCATGCTGATACTGCACATTCTGCAGATGCTGTTGCGCGGCCTCCATCTCAGCCTGTTCGACCTGTTCCTGCGTCTGAACCCGCACAGTCATTAATAAGCGAATGGCATCATCCCGGACACGATCCAGCATTCCGGAAAAGAGTTCGAACGCCTCGCGCTTGTATTCCTGCTTCGGATTCTTCTGCGCGTAGCCGCGCAGATGGATACCCTGACGCAGGTGATCGAGTGCGGAAAGGTGCTCACGCCACTGGGAGTCAATGACCTGCAGCATGACCGAGCGCTCGAAGGCCGACCAGGACTCCAGGCCGACAAGATCCGCCTTGCCCTGGTAGGCGCGCTGGGCAGCCAGCAGAACCTGCTCGAGAACGTCCTCATCCGTCACACTCTTGGAGTCCTTGACCAGTTGGTCAAGCGCCACGCCCACCTGCCAGTCGCCTTCAAGCGCCATTTGCAAAGCGGGGATATCCCATTGCTCCTCGACCGTGCCGGGCGGCACGAAGCGGTGCACGATCTCAGTAAATGCACCATCCCGCAGGTCGGTGATGATTTCTCCGATCGACTCGGATTCCAGCACCTGATTGCGCTGCGCGTAAAGCACCTTGCGCTGATCATTCGCAACATCATCGTACTCGAGCAGTTGCTTGCGCATATCGAAGTTGCGACCCTCGACTTTGCGCTGAGCCGTTTCGATCGAACGCGACACCATTCCCGCTTCAATGGGCTCGCCTTCGGGCAGCTTCAGGCGCTCCATGATGGCGCGGACACGGTCGCCCGCGAAAATGCGCATCAGCGGATCTTCGAGCGACAGATAGAATCGAGAAGAACCGGGATCGCCCTGGCGACCGGCGCGTCCGCGCAACTGGTTGTCGATACGGCGCGACTCATGGCGCTCGGTACCGATAATCCGCAGACCACCGGCAGCCCTGACGCGATCGTTCAGCGGCTGCCACTCGATGCGGATTTTGTCGATCGCTGCCTGCTTGTCGGAATCCGCGAGCGACTCGTCCGCACGAACCAGTTCGATCTGCTTTTCGACACTTCCCCCGAGCACGATATCGGTGCCGCGACCGGCCATGTTGGTGGCAATGGTGATGTGGCCCGGTTTGCCGGCCTGTGCGACGATCTCGGCTTCGCGCGCGTGCTGCTTGGCGTTCAGTACTTCGTGCTTGAGGTTCGCCTTGACGAGCAACTCCGACAGGAGCTCGGAATTTTCGATGCTGGTCGTACCCACCAGCACGGGTTGGCCGCGCTGCTGGCAGTCGCGGATATCATCCAGGATCGCGTTGAACTTCTCGCCTGCCGTCTTGAAGATCTGGTCGTTCTGATCCTCGCGAACCATCGGACGATTGGTCGGAACGATGACCGTTTCCAGGCCATAGATTTCCTGAAATTCGTAGGCTTCCGTGTCGGCCGTTCCGGTCATGCCGGCGAGCTTTTCGTACATCCGGAAATAATTCTGGAACGTGATCGAGGCCAGCGTCTGGTTTTCGAGCTGAATCTTTACACCCTCTTTCGCCTCGACCGCCTGGTGAAGTCCGTCAGACCAGCGGCGACCGATCATGAGTCGTCCGGTGAACTCGTCAACAATCACGACCTCCCCGTCCTGCACCACGTAGTGCTGGTCGCGGTGAAACAGATTGTGCCCGCGCAGCGCCGCCATCAGGTGGTGCATCAGCGTGATGTTGCGCGGTTCGTAAAGCGACTGCCCCGCGGGAAGCAGCCCAAGCTGCGTCAGGACGCTTTCAGCCTGCTCATGGCCAGCCTCGGACAGGTAAACCTGGTGGTTCTTTTCATCAACCCAGTAGTGCCCTTCGGGTTCCGGCTCCTGTGGCTTGGGCTCAGACGCCATCCGCTCAAGCAGCGGCGGAACTGCGTTCATGCGCACATAGAGCTCGGTGTGATCTTCTGCCTGCCCGGAGATAATAAGCGGTGTGCGTGCCTCGTCGATGAGGATTGAGTCGACTTCGTCGACGATCGCGTAGACGAGTGTGCGCTGACGCCGATCCTCAACGCGGAACTCCATGTTGTCGCGCAGGTAATCAAAGCCGAATTCGTTGTTCGTGCCGTACGTGATGTCGGCGCGATAGGCCGCGATTTTCTCTTCGTTGGATTGCTGCGGAACAACGACGCCGACGCTCATGCCAAGGAAATTGTAGAGACGGCCCATCCACTGGGCGTCGCGCCTGGCGAGGTAATCGTTGACCGTCACCACATGCACGCCTCGACCCGCCAGCGCATTGAGGTAGACCGGCAGCGTGGCCATCAGCGTCTTGCCTTCGCCAGTGCGCATCTCGGCAATTTTGCCGTCGTTGAGAACCATGCCACCGATCAATTGCACGTCGAAGTGGCGCATGCCGAACACGCGCTTGCTGGCCTCGCGGACAACGGCAAAAGCCTCCGGCAGGATTTCTTCAAGTGTGGAGCCAGCAGACAGGCGCTGCCGGAACTCATCGGTCTTGGCGCGCAAATCCTCGTCAGTCAGCGGCTCGAGCTTTGGCTCGAATCCGTTGATCGCGGCGACGTGCTTGCGAAACTGCTTCAGCAGGCGGTCATTGCGGCTGCCGAAGATTTTTTTTAGCAGAGAAAACATGCGTGTCAGACCCAAGCAGGCCCGCGCTGACAGCACGCGAGCCCGCGTTCAGAAAGAATGGCGATAAATGCCGGTAAGCCCTGCAGTTTAACGCACGCGAGGGCGCCACGTGACGCCGCCCGCCGTGACCGTCACAGGGCCCGGACCGGACGCGGCAACCTTACCCGACCCGAGGTTGCCAGCCAGGTAGGCCCGCGGGTCCAGCGCCTTGTCGTTGCGCCGCACCTCAAAGTGCAGGTGCGGGCCGGTGGACAGCCCGGTGGAGCCCACCCGGGCGATCACCTGGCCCCGCTCGACGATCTGCCCTTCCTTGACGAGTATGACCCTCGCATGAGCGTAGCGCGTAATCAACCCCTCGCCATGGTCGATATCGACCATATTGCCGTATCCCGGATGAACTGTGACCGTGCGCACCACGCCCCCGGTTGCCGCACGGATCGGCGTTCCCGGCGGCGCGCTGAAGTCAAGCCCTTCATGCATGTTCATGGTGCCATTGACCGGATTCCGCCGCCAGCCAT
>JADZBO010000251.1 GCA_020851995.1 Burkholderiaceae bacterium | reverse complement strand
TCAAACTGCGCATGCGATTGATGTTGCCGGTCAGCAGGCACGCCAGCAAGCTGCGGAGCTTGCGGTGGACAACGACCCGTTTGTGCAGGCGCTGGTCAGGGACTTCGGCGGGCAGGTTGTGCCCGGTTCGGTGCGTCCAGGTCCGGCGGCTGCCGCTTGAATCCCTCCCACTCAGGAATCCAGACATGATGAAAGGACAGATCGCCGGGCTCATGCGCCAGGCGCAGCAGATGCAGGAAAACATGAAAAAGGCGCAGGACGCGCTGGCCGACATTCTCGTTGAGGGCGCGGCCGGCGGCAACCTCGTCAAGGTCACCATGACCTGCCGCCATGACGTCAAGCGTGTGACGATCGATCCAAGTCTCCTCGCCGAGGACAAAGATATGCTGGAGGATCTGGTCGCGGCGGCGTTCAACGATGCCTTGCGCAAGGCCGAGACCACCTCGCAGGAGAAGATGTCCGCGGTCACCGCGGGCATGCCGCTGCCGCCCGGGATGAAGTTGCCCTTCTGATGGACAGCGGGTCTTCCGAGCCGCAACCGCTGGTTGCGCTGGTGGATGCTCTTCGGCGCCTGCCCGGGGTGGGCGTGCGCACGGCGCGGCGCATGGCGTATCACCTGCTGCAGCATGACCGCGCAGCGGCGGAGAACCTCGGGGTCGCCCTGACTCATGCAGTCAGTCGCCTCCGGCATTGCGAGCGTTGTAACGGCTTCACCGAGGTGCCTGTCTGTGCCACCTGCGCGCATCCCTCGCGCGATGCCAGCTTGCTGTGCATCGTCGAGACGCCTGCAGATCAGAACTCCATCGAGGCGACCCACGGCTATCAGGGGCTTTACTACGTGCTGATGGGGCGCCTCGCGCCTCTGGAGGGCATGGGGCCCGACGAGATCGACTTTGGCCGGGTGCTTTCGCGTGCGTCCGACGGCGTTGTGCAGGAGGTCATTCTGGCCACCAACTTCACTGCCGAAGGCGAGACAACCGCGCATTACCTGTCCGAAGCCCTGAGATCCAGGGGGTTGAAGGTGACACGTCTGGCGCGTGGCGTGCCTGCCGGAAGCGAAATAGAATACGTCGATGCGGGCACCGTAGCCTGGGCGTTGATGGAGCGCAGGCCAACCTGAGCGCGTGCCGCGCACGCAAGACCGTCATGTTAGAAAGCGGACAAGCCTGTAAGTTTAGAATGCAGGCCAACCTGTGCAAATGCAAAGCGAAGGTTGATCTGTGCAGATTTGGATCGCAGGCCAGACTGAGCCTGCCCCGGCATCTTGCCGGAACAATTGTTTGATGGAGATATCACCATGTCGATGACCCGACGTCACCTACTCAAACTGGCCGCCTCGGCCAGTGCACTCGGCGTCGCGCCGTCATTCGTGCGTGCCCAGCAAAAGCTTGAAAAGCCCAAGGTGCATATCGCGGTCGGTGGCAAATCGCTGACCTATTACTTACCCCTGACGATCGCTGAGCGCAACGGTTTTTTCAAGGACGAAGGGCTCGACATCACGATCTCGGACTTCGCCGGCGGCTCAAAGGCCTTGCAGGCCGTGGTGGGCGGCAGTGCTGACGTTGTTTCGGGTGCGTTCGAACACACGATCAACCTGCAATCCAAGGGGCAGTTCTTCCGGTGCGTCGTCCTTCAGGGGCGTGCGCCGATGATTGCCATTGGCGTTTCCTCCAAGACCCTGGCGGGCTACAAGACCCCCGCCGACCTCAAGGGGAAAAAAATCGGCGTGACCGCGCCGGGCTCCTCGACCAACATGATGGTCAACTTCTTTCTTGCCAAGCATGGCCTGAAGGCCTCTGATGTCTCCATCATCGGAGTGGGCGCAGGCGCGGGCGCAGTCACCGCGGTTCGTAGCGGGCAGATTGACGGGATCTCCAATCTCGATCCGGTTTTGTCGTTGCTGCAGGCCGCGGATGAAATCAGGATTATTTCCGATACCCGCACGCTCAAGGACACGATTGAAATTTTCGGTGGCAACATGCCTTCCGGATGTCTCTACCTGCCCCAGGCGTTCATCGACGCAAATCCCAATACGACGCAGGCACTGGTCAACGCAATGGTTCGTGCCGACAAGTGGATCCAGAAGGCAGGACCCGAAAAGGTCACGACCACCGTCCCGGAGGCGTACCTGCTTGGCGAGCCGAAGGTCTACACGCTTTCTGTCTCAAAGTGCATGGAAGGGCTTTCACCGAACGGGATGATTCCCGAAGATGGTCCGGCCACCGCGCTCAAGGCGTTGGCTGCCTACGATCCGAAACTCAACGCGGCATCGATCGACCTGGCCAAAGTCTGGACCAACGATTTCGCCGCGCGCGCTAACGCCAAGTACCCAGATGTCAACGTCTGAACCCTGCGCCCTCGCACTTGAGGACATTACCTGCACGTTCATTTCACGCGACGATCCAGGCCAGCGTTACACCGCGGTTCGTGACACCACGCTGCGCATTGCACCGGGTGAGTTCGTATCGGTGGTGGGGCCGACTGGCTGCGGAAAATCGACATTGCTCAATGTTGGCGCGGGCTTGCTGTCGCCGTCCAGTGGCCAGGTGCGTGTTTTTGGCGAACCCCTCTCCGGCATTAATCGCCGTGCTGGCTACATGTTTCAGGGTGAGGCGCTGCTGCCCTGGCGATCGGCCCTCGACAACGTCATTGCCGGACTGGAGTTCGCCGGCGTCGAGCGCGCCCAGGCTCTGGATGAAGGTCGGGCCTGGATGCGTCGCGTCGGCCTCGGCGGATTCGAGGATCGCTACCCGCACCAGATGTCGGGCGGTATGCGCAAGCGCACAATGCTGGCGCAGACTCTGATCCGGGATCCGGACATCATCCTCATGGATGAGCCATTTTCCGCGCTGGATATCCAGACGCGTCAGTTAATGGAAAACGAGGTGCTGGAGCTCTGGATGGCCAAACGCAAGGCCGTTCTGTTCATCACCCATGACCTGGACGAGGCGATCGCCATGAGTGACCGCGTCGTGGTGCTGTCTGCTGGCCCCGGCACCCACCCCATCGGCGAATTCTCCATCGATCTGCCGCGTCCGCGCGACGTGGCCGAAGTGCGCATGCAGCCGCGTTTTATCGAGTTGCACGCCGCGATCTGGGCTGTTCTGCGCGACGAAGTCCTCAAGGGCTATGCCCAGCAGAAGCGAGCCTGAGACATGATCTGGAAAGCAATCAAACCCGCGTCACGCCTTTCGCTGCGTCTCTGGCAGATCGCGATTCTGGTCGTCATCCTGGCGGTGTGGCAAATCGCATCGACCGATCCCAAAGTCGCGTTCTTTTTTGGCAAGCCGCTGGAAGTCTGGGGGCGCATCTGGGACTGGTTCGTAGTCAACCGGGATATTTATCATCATCTCGGCATTACCCTGACCGAGACGATACTGGCGTTTTTTATCGGCACTGCTGCCGGCATGAGCACCGGCCTCTGGCTCGGACTTTCACCGGCCGCCAGCATGATTCTTGATCCCTATCTCAAGGCGGCCAACTCCATGCCGCGCGTCATTCTGGCGCCCATTTTTGCGATGTGGTTTGGTTTGGGGATCTGGTCCAAGGTCGCCTTGTCCGTGACGCTGGTGTTCTTCATCGTCTTCTTCAATGTGTATCAGGGCGTTCGCGAAGTCAGTCCGACACTGCTGGACAATGCCCGCATGCTGGGTGCCGATCGACGCCAGTTGCTGCGCCAGGTTTATCTGCCATCGGCGACGAGCTGGGTATTTTCAAGTCTGCACACGTCAGTCGGCCTGGCTTTCGTGGGTGCCGTGGTCGGTGAGTACCTCGGCTCCGCGGCAGGGGTGGGCTATCTGATCCTGCAGGCCGAGGGCACGCTGGACGTCAATACGGTGTTCGCCGGGATCATCGTCCTGACCGGTTGTGCCCTCGTGATGGACAGCCTTCTTGCGGTCATCGAGAAGCGTCTCATGAAGTGGCAGCCCAAGTCCGGCGAGACCGAAAAGCTGTAGCCTTCCGCGTGCGCCGGCCCCCCGGATCCGAGGGTTCGGCGGTTGTGCGCCAGTGTGGTGTTCAGCGCCCGCGAAGCGCGTCGATCATCGAGTCGAGTTTGCGGGAGTCGGCCACGAACGCACGGATACCTTCTGCCAGCTTGTCGCTTGCCATGGCGTCCTCGTTCAGCATGAACCTGAAACTCTCCTCGTCGGCTGGCATCGCCTCGGTCAGGCTCTGCGCAGCGGAGGCCGGGGTAAGACGAGCGGTCACTTCACCTTCGACGCTCGCCAGCTGGGCAAGCAGATCCGGGCTGATCGTGAGCAGATCGCAACCTGCCAGCGCGAGGATTTGACCTGTATTGCGGAAACTGGCCCCCATGATTTCGGTCGCGACGCCGAATGCCTTGTAATATGCGTAGATCCTTGAGACCGAAAGGACACCGGGGTCGTTCGCCCCTGCATTGGCCTCTTCGTTCCAGTTTGTTCCCTGCTGCTTCTTGTGCCAGTCGTAGATGCGTCCCACGAAAGGGGAGATCAGTTGCACGCCGGCATTGGCGCATGCAGCCGCCTGGACCAGCGAGAAAAGCAGGGTCAGGTTGCAGCGAATGCCTTCGGCTTCGAGGACGCGTGCGGCCTGGATACCCTCCCAGGTCGAGGCGATCTTGATCAGCACGCGGTCACGACCGAAGCCTTCGGTTTCGTAGAGCCCGATCAGTCTGCGGGCGCGCTCGATGGTGGCAGAGGTATTGAACGAAAGCCGCGCATCGACCTCGGTCGAGACGCGGCCGGGGACGATACTCAGGATTTCGCGGCCAAACGAGACGAGCAACTGATCGACGAGGTTCGCGGTGGGGGCGTCCGGCTGCGCCCGGACGCAGCGCTCGAGCAAGTGACGATATTGTTCCTGCTGGACAGCCTTGAGGATCAGGGAGGGGTTGGTCGTTGCGTCCGTGGGTCGGTAGAGTCGCATGCTTTCAAAGTCACCGGTATCGGCGACAACCGTCGTATGCGACCTAAGGGATTCGAGTAGGGTAGCCATCAGGTTATACTTCCAAGGTTTGCTTACTGATTTTGTTACCGGGGTTCATTGTGCTGCCAAACATATTTCCAGAAGGGTCGTTCGGAGAGTACCAGTCCGAAACCAGCGCGGGAACCAGCGCGGGAACCAGCGCGGGAACCCGCGGGCCGGTTCCTGCAATTCTAGCCCTGACGGATGGCACCATTTTTCAGGGCATTTCGATCGGCGCTGAAGGTCATTCCGTGGCCGAAGTGGTTTTCAATACCTCAATGACCGGTTATCAGGAGATCCTCACTGATCCGAGCTATAGCGGTCAAATCGTAACATTGACTTACCCGCATATCGGCAACACCGGCATCAACCGCGAGGATATCGAATCTTCCCGGGTTCACGCCGCCGGCCTCGTGGTGCGTGATTGTCCGTCGCGGGTGTCGAATTTTCGGGCCACCGAGTCCTTGCCCGAGTACCTGCGCGCGCAGGGTGTCGTGGCAATTGCCAATATCGACACGCGCAAGCTCACCCGCATCCTGCGCGAGAAGGGCGCCCAGGGCGGTTGCATTCTGGTGGGCGTGGATGCAACCCGTGCGCTTGAACTCGCGCGTGCTTTCCCCGGCATGTCGGGCCAGGATCTGGCTCGTGTCGTTTCAAGCGAAATAGCGTCCGAATGGACCGAATCCACCTGGGAACTCGGTGTCGGTTATCGCAAGGGTTCGGCCACTGGGCCTCACGTCGTGGCGTACGACTTCGGCGTCAAATACAACATCCTGCGCCTGCTGGCTGAGCGCGGCTGCCGCATTACCCTGGTTCCCGCGCAGACCACCGCCGAAGCCGTTCTCGCGCTTAACCCAGACGGGATTTTTCTATCCAACGGTCCCGGTGATCCCGATCCCTGCGATTACGCGATCGATGCCACCCGGGTCTTCCTCGAGCGCAAGCTGCCCACATTCGGCATCTGCCTCGGGCAGCAGATCATGGGCCTTGCGCTGGGCGCACGCACGGTCAAAATGAAGACCGGGCACCATGGTTCGAATCACCCGGTCCAGGATCTGGCCTCGGGGCGGGTATTCATCACCGCCCAGAACCACGGTTTTGCCGTCGATGCCGCCACGTTGCCGGTCAATGCGCGGGTCACCCACGTTTCGTTGTTCGACGGCACCTTACAAGGCTTCGAGCTCACCGATCGGCCTGCGTTCTGTTTTCAGGGCCATCCAGAAGCCAGCCCCGGTCCGCACGATATCGTCGTGCTGTTCGACAAATTCATGAGCCTGATGGCCGGCCAACAGTAAAGAGTCACCATGCCCAAGCGTACAGACATCAAGAGCATTCTCATTATCGGCGCGGGTCCGATCATCATCGGTCAGGCCTGCGAGTTCGACTACTCGGGCGCCCAGGCCTGCAAGGCCCTGAAGGACGAGGGTTACCGCACGATCCTCGTCAACAGCAATCCGGCCACCATCATGACGGATCCGGCGACCGCCGACGTCACCTATATCGAACCCATCACCTGGCAGGTGGTCGAGCGCATCATCGAAAAAGAGCGCCCGGATGCCGTGCTTCCCACGATGGGAGGTCAGACTGCGCTCAATTGCGCGCTCGACCTCGAACATCACGGCGTGCTGGCGAAGTACAACGTCGAACTGATCGGCGCCAACGCCAAGGCCATTGAAAAGGCCGAAGATCGCCAGAAGTTCAAGAACGCGATGACGTCGATCGGCCTGGAATCCGCCAAATCGGGCGTGGCCCACAGCCTTGACGAGGCCTGGGAAGTCCAGCGCCGCATCGCTCTGGAGACCGCAACCTCGGGTTTTCCGGCCGTGATCCGCCCGAGCTTCACGCTGGGCGGCAGCGGCGGCGGCATTGCCTATAACGCCGAGGAATTCGAGATCATTTGCCGGCGCGGCCTTGAAGCTTCTCCGACCAACGAGCTGCTGATCGAGGAATCCCTGCTTGGCTGGAAAGAGTTCGAGATGGAAGTCGTGCGCGACAGTGCCGACAACTGCATCATCGTCTGCTCGATTGAAAACCTCGATCCAATGGGCGTTCACACGGGCGACTCGATCACCGTGGCTCCGGCCCAGACGCTGACCGACAAAGAGTACCAGTTGATGCGAAACGCATCGATTGCGGTGCTGCGTGAAATCGGCGTCGACACGGGCGGTTCAAACGTTCAGTTCGCGGTCAATCCAGCCAATGGCCGGATGATCGTGATCGAAATGAATCCTCGCGTGTCGCGTTCTTCCGCGCTGGCCTCCAAAGCCACCGGATTCCCGATCGCCAAGGTCGCCGCGCGACTTGCCGTGGGCTACACGCTTGACGAGTTGAAGAACGAAATTACCGGCGGGGCGACCCCGGCGTCCTTCGAGCCGACCATCGACTATGTCGTGACCAAGGTTCCCCGCTTCGCGTTCGAGAAATTCCCTGCGGCTGATGCCCGCCTGACGACGCAGATGAAGTCGGTTGGTGAGGTGATGGCCATTGGCCGCACTTTCCAGGAGTCCTTCCAGAAGGCTCTGCGCGGGCTTGAGGTCGGCGTGGACGGTCTGAACCAGAAGACCACCGATCGCGAGAAGATCCAGGTCGAACTCGGTGAGCCCGGTCCGGAAAGGATCTGGTACGTGGGTGACGCCTTCGCTCAGGGATTCACCTTCGAGGAAGTCCATCAGCTGACACGCATCGATCCCTGGTTTCTTGCCCAGATCAAGGAGATCGTCGATATCGAGCTGGCGCTCGAACAAAAGACCCTCGGGGATCTCGATCACGAAACGCTCTGGCACCTCAAGCGCCGGGGGTTCTCCGATCGGCGTCTGGCGTTCCTGCTGGATATTGGCGAAGCCGAGGTTCGCAAGTTGCGCCACCAGTTCAACGTGCGCCCCGTTTACAAACGCGTCGACACGTGTGCGGCAGAGTTCGCAACCAACACCGCGTATCTCTATTCGACCTACGAGCAAGAGTGCGAGGCTCAGCCGACCGACCGCAAGAAGATCATGGTGCTCGGGGGCGGACCGAACCGCATCGGGCAGGGCATCGAATTCGACTATTGCTGCGTGCACGCCTCGCTGGCGCTGCGCGAGGATGGCTTCGAGACCATTATGGTCAATTGCAATCCGGAAACTGTCTCGACCGACTACGACACCTCCGATCGCCTGTATTTCGAGCCCGTCACGCTTGAGGACGTGCTGGAGATCGTGCACATCGAGAAGCCCGTCGGCGTCATTGTGCAGTATGGCGGCCAGACGCCGCTGAAACTTGCGCGTGCGCTCGAAGCGAACGGCGTGCCGATCATCGGCACCAGCCCCGAATCAATCGACGTCGCCGAGGACCGGGAGCGCTTCCAGAAGTTGCTGACCAAACTCAATCTGCGTCAGCCGCCCAACCGCACCGCGCGCACCGAAAGCGAAGCGCTTTCGCATGCCCAGGACATTGGCTATCCCCTCGTGGTGCGCCCCAGCTACGTGCTGGGCGGGCGTGCCATGGAAATCGTGCATGAGCAGACCGACCTGGAGCGCTACATGCGCGAGGCGGTCAAGGTCAGCAATGATTCACCGGTGCTGCTCGATCACTTCCTCAACCACGCGATCGAAATTGACGTGGACTGCCTGTCCGACGGTCAGCAGGTGTTCATCGGCGGTGTCATGGAGCACATCGAACAGGCGGGCGTTCATTCGGGCGATTCGGCCTGCTGCCTGCCTCCGTACTCGCTGTCGCCCGAAACGATCGCTGAGATCAAGCGTCAGACGGCTCTGATGGCGCGGGCCCTGAACGTGCTCGGTTTGATGAACGTGCAGTTTGCGATTCAGGATGGCGACGTCTACGTGCTCGAGGTCAACCCCCGCGCGTCGCGCACGGTGCCGTTTGTTTCCAAGGCAACGGGTCTGCAGTTGGCCAAGATCGCCGCGCGCGTCATGGCCGGAACCAGCCTTGCGATGCAGGGCGTGACCCAGGAAGTCGTGCCGAAGTATTTCTCAGTCAAGGAAGCGGTGTTTCCGTTTGTGAAGTTCCCGGGCGTGGATACGATTCTTGGCCCCGAGATGAAATCCACAGGCGAGGTCATGGGTGTGGGCGAGAGTTTCGGAGAGGCGTTTGTCAAATCGCAGATGGCCGCCAGCGTCAACCTGCCGGAATCGGGCACCGTGTTCCTGAGCGTCAAGGGGCTCGACAAGCCCAGGGCCGTGGAAGTCGCGCGTGGTCTGCACGGACTGGGATTCCGCATTGTCGCCACACGTGGCACGGCGGCTGCAATCAGCGAGGCCGGCATCCCCGTTTCCGTGGTCAACAAGGTTACCGAAGGCCGTCCACACGTCGTCGATATGCTCAAGAACGGCGAGATTGCCCTGGTCATCAATACCGTTGAAGAGCGACGCAACGCCATTGCCGATTCGCGTGCCATCCGCACGCAGGCGCTGGCCGCACGGGTCACTTTCTATACGACCATTGCGGGTGCGAGCGCTGCGGTGGAAGGTATGCAGTATCTGCGTGGAGCGCATGGGCTCAAGGTGTATCCGCTACAGGACCTTCACCGGTCACTTCATGGTTGATACCCTCCCCAATCTACTGACGGGTGACGACCATGGCTGACCGCACGCCAGCGATGCCCTACGAGGGGCTGCGCGTTCTGGATATCAGCCAGGGCATTGCCGGTCCCTATTGTGCTCAGATCATGTGGCAGCAGGGCGCCGACGTCATCAAGGTCGAGCCGCCATCGGGAGACTGGGGGCGCGCGGTCGGCGTCGTGCGCGGCGATCACAGTGCATTGTCGCTGCAGTTCAATGTCGGAAAGCGGGCGCTGGCGCTTGATACGCGCATGGACGCGGGCCGCCGCGTGCTGTTCGAACTGGCGTCACGCGCCGATGTTGTGATACAGAATTTTCGCCCTGGCGTGGTTGAGCGCATGGGGGTCAGCTATGGCGACATCGTCACGCGCAATCCCAATGTCGTGTACGTGTCGATTAGCGGTTATGGTCCGAGCGGCCCCAGCGCCGATGCGCCCGCGACCGATTCCGTGATGCAGGCCGACAGCGGCCTGATGTTCAGCAACCAGGATGAACACGGCCATCCGCGTCGTCTCGGCGTCCTGCTGTCCGATATCGGCACTGGCCTCTATGCGGCCCAGTCGCTGGCAACCGCGCTTTACCACCGGCTTGCGCACAAGGAAGGTTCGCATATCCAGATCAGTCTCTTCGAGTCGTCTGTCGCGTTGCAGGGCATGAGCTTTCTGGAGCAGGCGATGGCGGGGGCGCGTTCCTTCGGTGCAGTCAGCGCACCCAACGGGGTATTCCACACAGCTGACGGCAGGCTCACGATCGTGGTGCTGAACAACGATCAGTTTGCTCGTCTCTGCCGTGCTCTGGACCGCGCGCCGTGGCTCGAAGATCCGCGCTTTGCCGACAGCGCGACGCGGATGCGACACAAAGATTTTCTGCACGCTGAAATCAGCGCCCAACTCCATCGCCATTCCTCGGATTACTGGATGCAGCGGCTTTCCCAGCATGATGTGCTGCATGCTTGAGTGTGTTCAGTAAATTTGATGGGCTGATATTCAAGTTCCGTGATGGTTGAATGCGCAGCGGCGAGGGCGTGATGGCTCTCGCCGTTTTCACCTTGTTGATGGGGTTCAGTCAGAATGGTTCGTC
>JADZBO010000250.1 GCA_020851995.1 Burkholderiaceae bacterium | reverse complement strand
GACTATTGGCGGTTAATGGCTATATCCCGCATGGCTATTGCCTGAGTTGGTCGCCACCGCTGGTTGTCACCTTTGTTATCAGCGACGTTCTGATTTTCTTGTCCTATATGTCGATGCCAGTCGCATTGGGCTACTTCGCCCGAAAACGGGAGGATTTTCCCTATCGTTGGCTGTTATGGCTGTTTTCAGCATTCATTCTGGCCTGTGGCGCAACGCACTTGATGGGCGCAATCGTGCTGTATAAGCCGATGTACGCGTTCGACGCGCTGCTCAAGGCATGTACTGCCGCCATTTCAGTCGTGACCGCTATCGTACTCTGGCCCCTGCTGCCGCAAGCGCTAAAGCTACCGAGTCCGATGCAACTCAAAAAGGCCAATGAGGCGCTGCAAAACGAGATCTCACATCGCAGGCAAGTTGAAGAAGAGCTCCGGTTGGCACACAACGTTGCTAAATCCAATTTGGAGCGGAATGTTTCGCTGCTCGCAGCCATTGTCGAGTCAAGTGGCGATGCGATTATCGGGAAAACACCCGATGGAATCGTGACGAGTTGGAACCGGGCCGCAGAAAGGATTTTCGGATATACAGCCGAAGAAATGATCGGGCATTCCGTGTTAAGCCTTCTTCCTGCGGAACGGCAGCAGGAGGAGCAGAATTTCCTTGGGGCCGTTGCACGCGGCGAGTCGATCTACCAATTTGAAACCGAGCGTATCCGAAAAGATGGTCGGCTCATTGACGTCTCCTTCACTATTTCGCCGATTCGCAATTTACAAAATCAGATTATCGGTGTGTCGGCAACCGCGCGCGACATCAGCGAGCGTAAGCGAGCGGAGAGCCAGATCGAGCGGCTGGCTTTTTCAGATCCGCTCACCGGCCTGCCCAATCGCCGGCTTCTGATGGATCGGCTCGAGCGGGCGCTGGTCCTGGCGCATCGCAATCAACAACTCAGCGCTTTGTTGTTCATTGATCTGGATAACTTCAAGATGGTGAATGACACGTTGGGTCACGACACGGGAGACGTCCTTCTGAAGGACGTCGCCATGCGACTCAAATCGTGCGTGCGCGAGGGCGACACCGTGGCACGGCTCGGCGGCGACGAGTTTGTGGTGTTGCTGGAAAATCTGAACGGTGGAACAATCGAGGCCACTGAGCAGAGCGGCGTGGTGGGATCAAAAATCCTGACTGCGCTTTCCAAGCCATATCAGCTAGACAGTCATGAGCAATACGGAAGCGCCAGTATCGGCGTCACTCTGTTTGGCGCTGACCGAAATGAGACTGTCGAAGAGCTTCTCAAACGTAGCGAACTAGCCATGTACGACGCAAAGGCTGCCGGGCGTAATGTTTTGCGGTTCTTCGAGCAGGAGATGAAGGCAGTCGTTAGCGCGCGCGTGCAACTCGAAGAAGGACTGCGCCACGCCTTGCAGGGTGATCAGTTCGTTCTGTATTACCAGCCTCAGGGTGACGATATTAACCACTTGACCGGAGCGGAAGCCCTGGTGCGCTGGCGACACCCGCAGCGAGGTCTTGTCTCGCCAGGCGACTTTATCGCAGTGGCCGAGGCTAGCGGGCTGATTCTCCCCTTGGGGCGTTGGGTGTTGCATGCGGCTTGCACTCAATTGGCCCTGTGGGCAGCGCAGCCCGGGATGGCTCACCTGATTATTTCAGTGAACGTCAGCGCCCGGGAATTCAGGCAACCAAAATTTGCGGAAGAAGTACGGCACGTCATCAATGAGACAGGTGCAAACCCCCGTCGACTAAAGCTTGAACTGACCGAAAGCGTGTTGGTTGAAGATGTGGAAGAAATTATTTCCAAGATGAACGTGATCAAGGAACTCGGCGTGAGCTTCTCGCTGGATGACTTCGGCACCGGCTATTCGTCTCTTTCGTACCTCAAGCGCCTACCACTTGATCAACTTAAGATCGCCCAGGAATTTGTCCGCGACATTTTGATCGACTCGAACGATGCCGCCATTGCAAAGATGGTGATCGTCCTGGCTGAGGCCATGGGTCTGCAAGTCATCGCCGAAGGGGTTGAAACCGCGGCACAGCGAGATCTATTGCTTGGCTTGGGTTGTCACCATTACCAAGGCTATCTGTTGAGCGCACCCGTTCCGATCGAGACGTTTGAGGCACTCTTCAAGCATTCGGCATGAGTGGCTGATGCAGAGTTCCAGAAACATTGCGAACCGCTTGTTGCGAGAAATTGTTCAGCATTTAGCTGCAAAATATAGCCACTTTCAAATGCATTGAGCGAAGTTGCCGAAGGACAGAGTTCATTCGCAAGGACAGAGTTTGTTTCGACACATCAAAAGACCACACTGCTGTAGCAAATATTTACGTAAAAACAGGTTTAAGTTTCATCTCTAACTATATAATTCGATTAGATTTTAAAAAAAAACCGGGCATTAGGGATGCATTTGCCGCTGCAATGGAAGTATCGCAAGTCCTGTCTGACGTCACTGCTCGCGGTGGCGCTTTCGCTCTCTGCCGGGATCGCTGTCGGTCAGGATAAAGCGTCCAGCACATCGCAATCCCAGCAAAAATCTGGCAGCGGTGCCAAAAAGTCCGCCGAAACCCCGGCGAAATCAGCACCCAAATCCTCCACGACGGCTAAAAAGCCGGAAGCCAAGAACACAAAGGCCAAGTCGGCTGCCAACAGTTCCAAACAGGCGGCTGCCAAAACAGCTGCGGCAAAAGCCGCCCCGGTGGCCAAGGTCACGTCCTACGGTGCGGTGCGCTCGCATGTCGTCTACGTGCAGGATCTCTCCAGCAGCGCGGTACTTTACTCCCGTAACGACGATGTCCCCCGCCCGATCGCTTCCATCACGAAGCTGATGACAGCCATCGTGATCGTTGACTCCAAGCTACCGCTGAGCGATGTCATCGAAGTCACGCAAGACGATGTGGATACGGTCAAACACAGCCGCTCGCGCCTTGCGGTGGGTACCAAACTGACCCGCGCGGAGATGCTCCACCTTGCGCTGATGTCCTCCGAAAACCGTGCCGCCAACGCGCTTGGACGGACGTATCCGGGTGGCCTTCCTGCGTTTGTCGCCGCGATGAACGCGAAGGCCCAGGAGATCGGCATGTCTCGCTCACAGTTTGTCGAGCCAACCGGCTTGTCCAGCGACAACGTAGCCACACCAAGCGACCTGGTCAAACTGCTCCAGGCCTCCGCCTCGCGCGAAGCGATCCACCGCTACACCACCGACCAGGAGCACGAGGTCAAGTTCAAAAGCGGGCGCACCACCCTCTTTCGCAACACCAACATGCTGGTGGCCAATCGCGACTGGGACATCCGGGTGTCCAAGACGGGTTACATCAATGAAGCCGGTCAGTGCCTTGTGATGGTGGCGCGCATCAACAATCGCGACACCGCGATCGTTTTGCTGAACGCCGAAGGCAAATCAACGCGAATCGGTGATGCCATCCGGATTCGGCAACTCGTCCAGCGCAAGGAGCTTGCGTCAGCGCCCGATACGGTGCTCTAACGCTGGAAAAGTTCAATAACCACCACCACCCGAACTGAAGTTCAGGAACCGGGTACTTGATCCCTGGAAGGTCAGCCGCACGTGGCCGATGGGGCCGTTACGCTGCTTGCCGATGATGATTTCAGCGGTCCCCTTGTCGGGGGAATCGGGGTTGTAGACCTCATCCCGATAAATGAAAAGAATGATGTCCGCATCCTGCTCGATGGCGCCGGATTCGCGCAGATCACTCATCACCGGGCGTTTGTTCGGACGTTGCTCCAGACTGCGGTTGAGCTGGGAAAGCGCGATCAGGGGACATTCGAGTTCTTTGGCAAGCGCCTTGAGCGAACGGCTGATTTCCGAAATCTCGGTGGCACGATTTTCCCCGGAGGAACTCGACCCCATGAGTTGCAGGTAATCGATGATGATCAGCCCGAGCTTGCCGTACTGACGCGCCAGGCGCCTGGCGCGCGCGCGCACTTCCACCGAGGTAAGCGCCGGGGTCTCGTCGATATACAGCGAGGCATCCTGCATGCGTTGCACCGCGTGCGTCACCCGGGGCCAGTCGTCGGCCAGCAGTTTGCCGGTTCGCATGCGTTGCTGATCCAGCATGCCGACCGAACCCAGCATCCGCATGGCGAGCTGGACCGCACCCATTTCCATCGAAAACACGGCAACCGGAAGACCCTGCTCGATCGCGACGTGCTCTCCGACGTTCATGGCAAAGGACGTTTTGCCCATGGATGGACGGCCCGCCACAATGATCAGGTCGCCCGCCTGAAATCCCGAGGTCATTTTGTCCAGGTCGGTAAAGCCGGTCGGCACCCCGGTGACATCGGAATCGCCCTCGCGGTGATAGAGCTCATCAATGCGCTCGACCACTTCGGAAAGCAGCGGCTGAATTGCACGAAAGCCCGCGGCATTCTTGGAGCCTTCCTGGGCGATCCGAAACACTTTGGATTCGGCTTCGTCGAGCAGCTGACGTGCCTCCTTACCCTGGGGATTGAAGGCGGTTTCGGAAATCTCGTCGGCTACGGCGACGAGCTTGCGCAGCATGGCGCGCTCGCGCACGATCTCTGCGTAACGC
The DNA here is from genome assembly GCA_020851995.1 of Burkholderiaceae bacterium. Classification (GTDB taxonomy): domain Bacteria; phylum Pseudomonadota; class Gammaproteobacteria; order Burkholderiales; family Burkholderiaceae_B; genus Zwartia. The sequence continues at coordinate 43,297 of JADZBO010000250.1, read as the reverse complement.
CGGATGTTGGCGGCCGATGGCGTATTGTGCGCCAGCGCATTCAGGTAGCCAAGGCCACCGGCTTCGTCGGCCTTGGCGACGCTGGTGAGGGATTCGTGCACCGTCACGACATCCGCCGGACGCGAAAGATTGATCAGACGGGCAATATGCTGCCAGATCAGCTTGTGATCGTGCCGGTAGAAATCATCTTCACCGACGACATCGGTGATGCGTTCCCAGGCGGCGTTATCGAGCAGCAGGCCGCCCAGAACGGACTGCTCGGCCTCAATCGAGTGCGGCGGAACACGGAGGTAATCAAGTTGGGGATCTTGCGACAGGCTCATTGAACAATCATAACCGCAAGGGCATCCGCAACGTGCACGACACCCTGAAGATCGCGGCCCGGAGCCCTGACCAGCAACCAGCCCAGTTGACGGCGCACTCTTGCGAGCGCTTTGGCCATCCGTTGAAGCTGCGCCCTGACAGCCGGATCCGGATTCGCCAGAAGATAAGCGTCCAGCAATGCGTCGCATAGCTCCTGGCGGTTGACCGGATTGAATTCGTGACCCCTGAGCCCGGCCATGGACGAGATCATCTGGTAGACATCGTAGGCCTGCCCTAGCGGGCGCGAGAGCGCTGCACCGATGTTTTCCTCGAAGTCGATTCGGGTCAGCGAATCCCGCCACATCAGATTACGCAGTTGTGCGCCGCCATGTACAAACCCGGCCCCGTGAAACTCGGCCAGATCGCGCGCGGCGGCCGCCATCCACTGCAGCCGCTCGGCAGGCGTTCCGATCCGGATGAGGTAAGGGAGGTCCTGACCCACGAATTCAAGCACCAGCACGCCGCGCCCGTGGTGAAGAATGGCCGGCACCCGTTGCCCGGCGGCACGCAACAGGCGCAGGCGCTCGGCCTCGTCATCAAGGCCGTTGCGCAGCAAAACGCGAACCGATGGAAACTCCCCGAGGGTCAGCAGGCAGACGATCGCGCTGATAGACGAGCGCAGATAGCGCAGAAAAAACGTGGCCCGCGTCCAGAACGTATCGTGGCGCCGCTTGACGACGCAACGGCGGCCATCGAGTTCGATCAGGCGCACACCCGGGCGATCACCAGCGTGGCTGGCAAGCCACTGGGCAAGCGCCGCGTTAAAACTGGTGTCGTCGTTGTCAGACATGGGACAGGAGAGTCAACAGGCAACAAAAAGCCGGCTTTGGGCCGGCTTTTTGCACGATGCGGTGACTGACTTGATCGTCAATCAGGCCACTTCGCCGACCACCACGACCTTGATCGTGCTGACGACGTCGGGATGCAGGGCAACCTGGATCTCGGCTTCGCCAATGGTCTTGAGTGGACCTTCGGGCAGGCGAACTTGCGCCTTTTCGATGCCAGCAAAGCCCGCAGCGATCAGCCCGGAAGCGACGTCCATGTTGGTGACCGACCCGAACAGACGACCGTCGACGCCGGCCTTCTGCGAGATCGACAGGACGTAGCCTTCGAGGCGCTCGCCCAGAGCCTGCGAAGCGGCGAGCTTCTCGGCCTGGACCTTTTCGAGTTCGGCGCGACGCGCTTCGAACTCTTTGAGCGCCGCTTCGGTTGCCCGGCGGGCTTTCTTTTGCGGAATCAGGAAATTGCGGGCATAACCGTCGCGCACGCGCACGACTTCGCCAAGGTTGCCAACGTTGACGACTTTTTCGAGCAGAATGATTTGCATGTTTGGCCCCCGGATCAGTTGTGGTTGTCGGTGAAGGGCAACAACGCCAGGAAGCGCGCGCGCTTGATGGCGGTGTCGAGTTGGCGCTGGTAGAGCGCCTTGGTGCCCGTCAGACGAGCCGGGATGATCTTGCCGTTTTCCTGGATGAAGTCACGCAGGGTGTCGAGATCTTTGTAATCGATTTCGTCAACGCCCGCGGCGCTGAAGCGGCAGAACTTGCGACGCTTGAACAGCGGGTTCTGCTGGGTGAACTTCTTTTTTTCTTTACGCTTGCCGAAGAAAGCCATGATATGCCTTGTTCAAATTTGTTGAATAAGCTGCGCATGCAGCCTGAATCTTGGAGAATCCTTTCGTTGCGGGGCCAGAAAACCCTGAATCCGCACCGAACCGCCTAATTGCAACACCCCCGACATCCGTGCCAAATCGCCTAGCGCAATCACGGGTATCGTGAGTGCAACCCGGCGTTGCTGGCCCGCTTCGGTCACCTCGGACTCGTGTGAGATCAGGAATTCGAGAACTGGTACCCCGGCCGGTGTGAACCTGAGTGGGGAGACCTCGACAACCTGTCCTGTCAACTCGAGCCGGTTTGACTGCGGCTGGCCTGGCACGACGACGGATTACTCGGCTTCGCTCGGCGATGCTTCGGCGGAGGCCTTGCGGGCTTCGTCGCGCTCGACTTGCTTCATCATGATCGATGGCGCGGTCTGGGCGGTTTTCGTCTTGATCACCATGTGACGCAGGACGGCATCGTTGTAACGGAACGAGTGTTCGAGTTCGTCGAGGGTAGCCTGACCGCACTCGATGTTGAAGCAGACGTAATGCGCCTTGACGAGCTTCTGGATCGGGTAGGCCAGCTGGCGACGGCCCCAGTCTTCCAGGCGGTGAATCTTGCCGCCCTGGCTGGTGACGAGCGTCTGGTAACGCTCGACCATGGCGGGCACTTGCTCGCTCTGGTCTGGATGAACAATGAAAACGACTTCGTAATTACGCATGCAGAAGTACTCCTGAGGATGTCCGGATGGGCAAATTTGCACTCCGGGGACAGCCCGCCGGCACGATTTGCGCAGAAGGCGCAACTGGACGGTCGAGCAAGAAAGCCGTGCATTATCGCGCAGTTAGCGGGATAAAGCAAACTGAACACTGAGAGATGCAGGTGAGGCCGGGTCAGGCCGGGTGAGGCCGGGATGAGGCTGTATGCAACTCAGCCCGGCCTGGCCCGGTCGCATTGCTCACACGAGACTGTCGCCGAAACGGGCGCGAATTGATCGCTCGATCCCTGCGGCGTCCAGTCCGACGCTGGCAAGCAATGCGGACTGCTCGCCATGATCGATAAACCGGTCGGGCAAGCCGAGGTGCAGCAACGGGCACACCACCCCATTGGCGGCAAGCGCTTCGGCAACCGCACTGCCCGCGCCGCCCATGATGGCACCTTCCTCGATCGTGACGAGCGCGTCGTGGTCCTGGGCCAGCTCAAGAATCAGTTCGGTATCGATGGGTTTGACGAAACGCATGTCCGACAGCGTGAGGTCAAGCGCGTCGGCAACTGTCCGGGCGGCAGGCAGCAGGGTGCCGAATACCAGCAATGCGATGCGCGAACCGCGCCGGCGGATGATTCCGCGCCCGAGGGGCACTGAATCAAGCTCGCGCGGAATCGCAGCGCCGCTGCCGGATCCGCGCGGATAGCGCACGGCGGCCGGCCCGGGATGCTGATAACACGTGGTCAGCAGCAGCCGGGTTTCGCACTCGTCCGAGGGCGTCGCGACCACCATGTTGGGGATGCAGCGCAGGAAGACAATGTCGTAGTTACCGGCATGGGTCGCGCCGTCGGCGCCCACCAACCCGGCGCGATCCAGCGCGAACGTGACGTCGAGGTTCTGGAGCGCCACATCGTGGATGAGTTGGTCGTAGCCCCGCTGCAGGAAAGTCGAGTAGATCGCCACCACGGGTTTCTGGCCTTCGCAGGCCAGGCCCGCGGCAAAGGTCACCGCGTGTTGCTCGGCAATGCCAACGTCGAAGTAACGGCGCGGGAAACGGCGCTCGAACTCGACCATGCCGCTGCCCTCGCGCATGGCGGGCGTTATGCCGACGAGGCGCGTATCGTGGTCGGCCATGTCACACAGCCAGTGGCCAAAAACCTGGGTGAAGGTCGTCTTGGGTGCGGCTGCTGGCTTCAGGATCCCAACGGCCGGGTCAAATTTGCCAGGCCCGTGATAGAGCACCGGATCCGCCTCAGCCAGCTTGTAGCCCTGCCCCTTGCGGGTGACGACGTGCAGGAACTGCGGCCCCTTCAGCGCACGCATGTTTTGCAGCATCGGGATCAGCGCATCCAGGTCATGGCCGTCGATCGGGCCGACGTAGTTAAAGCCGAGCTCTTCAAACAGCGTGGCCGGCATGATCATGCCCTTGGCGTGCTCTTCCAGCTTGCGCGCCAGTTCTAGCATGGGCGGCATGTGACGCAGCACGGCACGCCCCACATCGCGGGCAGCGGCGTAAAACTGCCCGGACATCAGCCGCGCGAGGTAGCGGTTGAGCGCTCCCACGGGTGGCGAGATCGACATGTCGTTATCGTTGAGAATCACCAGCAAGTGGATATCCGGGGTGACACCGGCATTGTTCATTGCCTCGAACACCATGCCGGCCGTCATGGCGCCGTCGCCGATCACGGCGACGTGCTGGCGCGAGACGCCGGCATTGCGCGAGGCGACCGCCATGCCCAGCGCGGCCGAGATCGAGGTGGACGAATGCGCGGTACCAAAGGCGTCGTATTCGGATTCCGAGCGTTTGGGGAATCCGGAAATGCCGCCGAACTGACGCAGCGTGGACATTGCCTCACGGCGACCGGTCAGAATTTTATGCGGGTAGGACTGGTGCCCGACATCCCAGACGATGCGGTCATGGGGCGTATCGAAAACGTAATGCAGCGCGACCGTGAGCTCGATCGTGCCGAGGTTGGACGAGAGGTGGCCTCCCGTGCGGGACACGGACTGCAGAACGCACTCGCGCAACTCGTTGGCGACCTGTTTGAGGTCACGCCGGTCGAGTCCCTTGAGATCGGCGGGCGAGTGGATGCGGTCAAGAAGTTGTGTCGACATAAAAAAATACACTCGATCCAGAGCACGAAATCATGCCAGAAACCATCAGTTATTGCGCAGGACGATGAAATCCGCGACCCCGGCCAGCCATCGCCCGGATTCCCCGAGGGGTTCGAGTGATGCCAGTGCCTTCTCGTGGAGTTCGCCTGCAAGAGCACGCGCCGCGTCCAACCCGAGCAATGCCACGTACGTGGGCTTGTTGTCGGCCGCGTCCTTGCCTGCCGTCTTACCCAACTGGGCCGTATCGCCGGTCACATCCAGCACATCGTCGACCACCTGAAAAGCCAACCCCATGGCCTGACCATAGGCGTCAAGCGCCGCGCGCTCGGCGGGCGTTGCCGATGCGGCCATCCCGCCCAGTTCAACGCTTGCCGCAAGCAGTGCACCGGTTTTGAGCGTGTGCATCCTCTGCAACTCCGCCTGAGTGAGCACCTTGCCCACGCTTTCCAGGTCGATCGCCTGGCCACCCGCCATACCCTGACTGCCAGCAGCTTGCGCCAGCAGACGAATCGCCCGCACGACCTGTGCGGGCGGCACTGGCATCTGTGCCAGCCAGTCAAACGCCAGGGGCTGCAGGGCGTCTCCGGCCAGCAGCGCAGTGGCCTCGTCGTACTGGACATGCAATGTCGGTCTGCCGCGGCGCAGGGTGTCGTCGTCCATGCAGGGAAGATCGTCGTGCACGAGCGAGTAGGCGTGAACCAGTTCGACGGCAGCCGCCGCCCGGTCGAGCGCGGTTTCAATCCCGGAGGCGGCCGGCGCGGTTGCGCCCGCACAGGCGCAACCGGCGGCATAAACCAGAGCCGCACGCACCCGCTTACCCCCGCCGAGCACCGCGTACCGCATGGCGTCGTGCAAACGCATCGGCAGAATATCGGAACCCGGCAGCCATTGATCCAGCAGGCGCTCAACGCGCTGCGCACGGCCTGATACCCAGTCTGAAAAATCCTCCGCGTACGCCATTATTCAGATGAATCCGTGTCAAGTCCGTCCAGGGGACGCAGCATGCCGGCTTCAAGCACCTTGACCTGCTGCTCTGCCTGAGCGAGCAACTGCTGACAAGTGCGCGTGAGCGCAACGCCGCGCCGATAAGCGGCAAGCGACTGCTCAAGCGACAGCGAACCGGACTCCATGGTCACCACGAGCAACTCCAGTTCGGCCAGCGCGGATTCGAAATCCACTGGCAATCCGGCATCATCATCGGGCGCTACTGGCGGTTTGGCTTTGGTCAATCAGGGGCTCCGGGAGTCTGCTTTGATTTTCTGCTTTTATAGATCAGTGTAGTGTTCGACGCTCTCAGGCACTTAAAACCGTGCCCTCAAGCGTCAAACACGACGCTAACCGGAGATTGTACGAGATCGTCGCCCCCTCGGGCGTTAAGGTACAATCCGACCTTCTATATGGTGATCGGCCAATCCGATTTTTCTTCGCGCCAGCACGGTCTTCGCCCGGCTGGCTTTGTGATCCGAGCGGAGGGAATCATGACCGACATTGGTCGGATGGCGCACATTGCGCCGGCGCGCACACAACTTCCCGTCACATCCTATTTTGACGAAGCGTTGTTCGCACGTGAGCAGGACCTTATCTTCAAGCAGTCCCCTATTTATGTCGGGCACGAAAAGCTCGTCCCCGAGCCAGGTGACTGGCGCACCCTGTCGGCAGAGCGCGGCGGTCGCATTCTGGTGCGCGGCGATCGCGGCGTCGAATTGCTCTCGAATGTCTGTCGCCACCGCCAGGCGGTCATGCTTGGCGGCGAGCCAGGCAATGTCGCAGGCCACGTCAATACCCACGGAAACCTGCGCGACAGCGGTGGCAACATCGTCTGTCCGCTGCATCGCTGGACTTACGACAAATCCGGAAAGCTTCTCGGCGCCCCACAGTTTGACGACAAGCCCTGTCTCAATCTTCAGCGGTTCGAACTGCAAAACTGTCACGGTCTGCTGTTTGACGGCCCCGGGGACGCCAGACGGGATCTCGGGCACTTGTTCGCAAGGCCGGAGTTCGACTTTTCGGATTACGTTCTGGACCACGTCGAAGTCCATCAGTGCAATTACAACTGGAAGACCTTCATCGAGGTCTACCTTGAGGACTATCACGTCGCGCCCTTTCACCCCGGGCTGGGCCACTTTGTCACGTGCGACGATCTCTCCTGGGAATTCGCCGAAAACTACAGTCTGCAGCGCGTCGGCGTGCATCGTGCCCTGGCGCAGCCCGGGTCGCCTGCCTACAAGGTCTGGCACCAGAAGCTGCTGCAGTTCCGGCAAGGCAAGTCACCGGATTTTGGTGCCGTGTGGGTCACCTACTTCCCGACCCACATGATCGAGCTTTACCCGCACGTGCTCGTGCTCTCGACGCTTTACCCGAAATCACCGCAGGAAACCATCAATGTAGTTGAGTTCTACTATCCCGAGGAGATCGCACTCTTCGAGCGCGAGTTTGTCGAAGCGCAGCGTGCAGCCTACATGGAAACCGCGGTCGAAGACGACGAAATTGGCGAACGCATGGACGCGGGTCGTCTGGCTCTGATGCAGCGTGGCACCAACGAGGTTGGCCCGTACCAGTCGCCGATGGAAGACGGCATGCAGCACTTCCATGAATGGTATCGCCAGATGGTCGGCGATCTGGTCTGATCCATGAATGGCATCGCCAGTTGGTCGGCGATCTGGTCTGATCCTGCCTTGCTACCGCGCTGGCGCGGCGGACCGCATGGTTCGCCACATCGACAGCAGCCCGGCCGAAATCACGCAAACGATGCCGGCGACGGCGATGGCATCCAGGCTTTCATTCCAGAAGCCCAACCCGATCAACGCGGCGAAAATGATGGTTGTGTACTGCAGCGCGGCATTGAGCAGCGCCGATCCCTGACCAAACGCGCGGGTCATCGCCAACTGACCGACGAGGCCCGAGGCGCCGATCGCCAGAAGCGAACTCCAGCCGACCCAGTCCGAGGCACCCCAGGGAACCATCAGCAATCCGACAAGACTGCTGGCCACCACGATGGCCGAAAAAATCAGGACAGTGCGCCATTCGGCTTCCCCCATGCGGCCAAGCGAGCGTAGCTGCATCATCGCGATCGCGGACAGCCCGCCCGCCAGCAGGCCAAGCCCGGCCGGCAGCAACTGCTGAGTTGAAAGTTCTGGTCGCAGCACCGCCAGGACGCCCAGAAACCCGAAGACCACCGAAGCAATGCACACTGGGTCACGATGCGCGCTGGCACGTGTCAGGATCCATCCTGCGATAAAGAGCGGCGCTGTGTAGGTGAGGCTGGTGGCGGTGGCCAGCGGCAGATTGGCGATCGCGTAGAAACCGAGCCACATGGATGTGACGCCAGTCGCGTTACGAATCAGGTGAGGCCGCCAGGCGACCGGTGTCAGGGTGAGTTTTCGGGTATGGGCCCAGAGCACCAGCATCACAATCGACGGCAAGCCCCGAAACAGCACGATCTGGGGCATCGACGCATGATGCTCGGCCGCCAGTTTTACGAACGAGCCCATGGCGGCAAACATGGCAGAAGCCAACAACGTCCACAAAGCCTGCATGGGAAAAGCTGCCTGAAAGGTAACGCCCGCTACTATACTCTGCCTGCAACGTACGACCAGCCGGCTTAAGGCAAAATCGGGAACTGGCTTGAGGCACTATCGGGAACTCTTTCGGTTGCGCGCGGTCGACTTGCTTATGGTTAGCCGTCGCGCCTGGCCGACGAACTTTTACTTTCCTCGCAATCACCATGAATCGAATTTTTCTCTACATCCTGACTAACCTGGCCGTCATGCTGGTTCTGAGCGCGTCGCTTCGCATTCTGGGCGTCGACCGGTTTCTCTCCCAGCAGGGTCTCAATGTTCAGGCGCTGCTGGTGTTCTCGCTCATCGTGGGCTTCTCAGGCTCGATCATCTCGCTGCTCATGAGCAAATTCATGGCCAAGCGAAGTACCGGCGCGCACGTGATCGATCCGCAGGCGCCGGGCGGGCCGCGTGAGGCCTGGCTCGTCGATACGGTACATCAGCTGGCTGACCGGGCTGGCATCGGTCGCCCGGAGGTCGCCATTTACGAGGGCGAACCCAATGCGTTCGCCACCGGCGCGTTCCGCAATGATGCCCTGGTGGCGGTATCAACTGGCCTGCTCGACAGCATGACCGAGGAGGAGATTACGGCTGTACTGGGTCACGAGATCGCTCACATCGCCAATGGCGACATGGTCACGCTGACGTTGATTCAAGGCGTGGTCAATACCTTCGTGGTGTTTTTTGCCCGCATCGTGGGTTACTTCGTCGACCGGGTCGTGCTCAAAAACGACAGGGAAACCGGCATTGGCTATTTCGTCACCGTGATCGCCTGCGAAATCGCGTTTGGCGTGCTTGCCAGCATTATCGTGGCGTGGTTTTCGCGCCGGCGCGAATACCGTGCTGACGCAGGCTCGGCCTCGCTGCTCAGTTCGCGCGAGCCGATGATCCGCGCGCTTGCCCGGCTTGGTGGCCTGACCCCGGGCGAACTACCCAAGAGCTTTGAGGCATCCGGCATCAACGGCGGGGCAGCAGTCAGCGCCCTCTTCTCCACGCATCCCCCCATAGCGGCACGCATCCAGGCCTTGCAGCAAATGCGCGTAGGCTGAACTGAGCCACTGCACCGGGCGCTTGCATTCACGCGCGCGTGTGCCGGGCGATCCAGGCAAGGCATCTCTGCCAGCCATCTTGTGCTGCCGGGGCTTGATAACCCGGCCGGTAATCCGCGTAGAAAGCGTGACCGGCCTCCTGGTAGACGTGGATGTTTGATTCACGCGCGTGGGCATTGCCGCGGGCAAGCGCCTCACGCATTCGCTGCACATCGGCCATCGGGATGCTCGCATCCTGGCCGCCATACAACCCGAGAACCGGGCACACCAGGGTTCCGGCCAGATCGAGCGGATTGCGTGTCTGCAATGGACCGTGCCCCACCGTCAGCCGTCCGTACCAGGCGACCGCCGAGTTGACCTTCGGCTGATGCTCTGCGTACATCCATGTCAATCGGCCACCCCAGCAAAAGCCGGTGACCGCCACCTGAGACAGGTTGCCACCGTGCAGTCCGGCCCAGACCAGGCAGGCATCAAGATCTGCCATGACCTGTGAATCCGGAACCTTGCTGACAATTTCGCTGACCAGCGCCGCGTTGTCCGTGTACGCCGACGCATCACCCTGACGCTGGAAGAGCTGGGGGGCGACGGCCAGATAGCCCACATGCGCGAAACGACGGCAAATATCCCGTATGTGTTCGTGCAGGCCAAAAATCTCCTGGATCACCAGAATGATCGGCGCACGGCCGGGACGATCAGGTGCGGCGAAGTACGCATCGATGCTGCCATCCGCAACCGGTAGCTGAAAATTGCCATGGCGCAGTCCATCGCAAGTCGTCACGATGACTTTGCCCTTGCCCTTGCCCTGAGTTTTCACGGCGAGCTCCTTCGGGATCAGAAGTGAAGCGCCCGCGCGGAGCTACCTTCAATGCACGAGGTGCAGCACCAGGGTCACGGCGTAGATCAGGCTCACGCCAATAGCCACCAGCAATAACTGCGGACCCGCTTCGCGAAGCGAACTGCGCCGGTGCATCTGTGGCATGAGGTCTGCAATCGAAATATAGAGGAAACTGCTCGCCGCGACTACCAGGATATAGGGAAGCCACGTTTCCAGGGCGCTCAGGACGAAGTATCCCAGCACACCGCCCAGTGCGGAGCACAGACTGGTAAACAGGATCAGCTGAAACGCCCTGCCCCTGCTCAACCCCGCGTTGATCAGGACGACAAAATCGCTGAGTTTATGCGGCACCTCGTGCAGGATGATCGACGCGGCAGTCAGAACCCCGAGAATGGGATCTACCAGAAACGCAGCGGCAATGAGTATGCCGTCAACCAGATTGTGCAGCGAGCTGCCGATGAGAATCAGCATGCCGCCCTTGCCTGCCTCGTGGCGATCGTGGCCGGAATGGTGATGATGACCATCGCCCTCGTGATGGTGGCTGTGCCGGAGCAGTGCAATTTTTTCGAGGACAAAAAACCCGATGATCGCAGCCAGCATGCAGGCAAAAAGTGCATGCGGATCAAGGTCGGCTTCGGCCGCCTCCGGCAACAGGTGCAGCAGCGCGACCGCCAGCAACACGCCCACCGAGAGGCTAACCATGTGGTGAAGATAACCGGCAAAAACGCGGTAGGCCAGCCAGTGCGCAACGCCCAGAGCAAACAACCCGCCAGTGACTGCTGACAAAACAATCCAGACCAATAACATGTTAGTGCGCCTGCTCCCAATTTGCTCCCATCCCGACCTCGGCGACCAGCGGCACCTTAAGCGTCGCCACATCGCACATCAGGCCGGGCAAGTGCTCCCGCACTGCGGCGATTTCATCCGTAGGGACGTCCAGTACGAGTTCGTCATGGACCTGCATGACCAGTTTTGCGCGCATCGCATTGGCCACCAGCCAATCCTGTGCCGCCACCATCGCCATCTTGATCAGATCGGCTGCGGTGCCCTGCATGGGCGCATTGATTGCCGCCCGCTCGGCGCCGGCGCGGCGGGCGCCCGCGGCATTGATGTCGGCGAGCCAGAGGCGACGCCCGAACACGGTTTCCACGAACCCCTGCGAGTGTGCCAGCGTGCGGGTTTCCGCCATGTACTGTGCCACGCCCGGATAGCGCACGAAATATCGGTCAATGTAGGCCTGCGCGGCATCGCGCGAGATGCCGAGGTTCGACGCCAGCCCGAATGCTCCCATACCGTAGATTAACCCGAAGTTGATCACCTTGGCGGCACGACGCTGCTCGGATGTGACCTCGCCGACCGGTACGCCAAAGACCTCCGCCGCCGTGGCACGGTGGATATCTTCCCCGGCGGCAAAGGCGCGTTGCAGACCGGCGTCATTGGAGACGTGGGCCATGACACGCAGCTCGATTTGCGAATAATCCGCCGAGATAATCACACCATCGGTCGCGACGAACGCCTCACGCACCCGCCGTCCGGCTTCTGAGCGGACAGGAATATTCTGCAGATTGGGGTCCGACGAGGCAAGCCGACCGGTAATGACGGCGGCCTGCGCGTAATGCGTATGGACCCGACCGGTCGAGGGGTTCACCATCTTGGGCAGTTTATCGGTGTAGGTCGACTTCAGTTTGGCAAGGCCCCGATATTCCAGCAGCACTTGCGGCAGAGGATAATCCTGAGCCAGGCGCGTCAGCACCTCTTCGTCGGTCGACGGCACGCCGCTCGCGGTCTTGCGCACCACGGGCAACTGCATCCGGCCAAACAGGATTTCACCAAGCTGCTTGGGTGAGTTGAGGTTGAACGGTTGTCCCGCGAGCGCGTAGGCCCGTTGTTCCAGGGAGAGCATTTCCTGGCCCAGCACATGGCTCTGGCGTCCAAGTTCGACCGCATCGATTTTGACTCCGTTGCGCTCGATTTCGAACAGCACGCGCGATACGCGCATTTCCAGGCGATAGATGTCGTCCAGACGTGCGTTGGCAGTGACCATGGGGCGCAGCACCCGGTGCAGGCGCAGGGTGAAATCGGCGTCCTCGGCCGCGTAATGCGCCGCACGCGCAATGTCGACTTCGTCAAAACCGATCTGGTGTGCGCCCTTGCCGCAGAGTTCCTCGTAGGAAACACCCTTGATCCCAAGCAATCGCTGCGTTAACTCGTGCAGCGCAACGCTGCGATGGGACTCAAGCACATAGGCCTGCAACATGGTGTCATCGGCAACACCTTGCAGATCGATCCCCTCGTTGGCGAACACATGGGTATCGTATTTGGCGTGATGCAGCACCTTGGTTGGCCGGGAATCCTCAAGCCAGGGTTTGAGCCTTGCCAGAACGCCATCGCGCGGCAACTGACCCTGCGCATCCGGGCCTCGGTGGCCCAGCGGAATGTAGCAGGCAACACCCGGTTCGACCGACAGCGAGATCCCGACCACGCGCGCCAGCATTTCATCGAGCGAGGTGGTCTCGGTGTCGAGTGCCACGCAGGAGGCCTGGCCGATGCGCTGAACCCAGGTATCCAGCGCATCCCAATCGGTAATCGTCTGGTAGTCGTTTGAGACAGGCGCCTCGGGACGCGTCGCCTCAGGCGCCACGCGGCCATCGCCCGTCGGAATGCGGGTTTGCTCGCCGGTCAGATCGCGCAACCAGGTTCGGAAGCCGTAGCGTTCATACAGCGAAGCCAGTGCCTCCTTGTCGGGCGGACGCGGCGCCAGCGTCCCGATGTCGGGTACGTCGCGGCTGATATCGCAATCAATCTTCACGGTCAGCAGTTCACGGGTGAGCGGGAACTGGCCAAGCGCAGCGCGCAGGTTTTCGCCTGCAGCGCCTTTGATCTGGTCAGCCTGCTCGACCAGCGCGTCGATTGAACCGTATTCCTGCAGCCACTTGGCCGCCGTCTTTGGCCCCACCTTGTGAACACCCGGCACGTTGTCGACCGCGTCGCCCACCAGCATCAGGTAATCGACGATGCGGTCCGGGCTCACGCCAAACTTGCGCTGCACCCCATCCGGATCGAGTTTTTCCCCGGACATGGTATTGACCAAAGACACATCCGGCGTCACCAGTTGGGCAAGATCCTTGTCGCCGGTGGAAATGATTGTCTGCACATCGTGGTCAACAGCCCAGTGCGCCAGCGTGCCGATCACGTCGTCTGCCTCGACGCCCTGAATCCCGATCACAGCCCAACCCAACGCGCGAATCGCCTGGTTGATCGGCTCGATCTGGGCGGCAAGATCTTCGGGCATGGGCGGCCGGTGCGCCTTGTATTCCGGATACAGGTCTTCCCGGAAGGTTTTGCCCCGCACATCGAAAATGCAAGCCGCATAGTCGGCCTGGTAGTCCTGCACCAATTTGCGCATCATGTTGACTACGCCATATAGTGCACCTGTGGGTTCGCCTTGCGCGTTGCGCAAATCCGGCATCGCGTGATAGGCGCGATACAGGTAGCTAGACCCATCTACCAGTAACAAGGTTTTTTTCATGAGTAATCATCAGAACACAGGCTCGGCTATTGCCGAGCAGACAAGCCAGATTATGTCAGAGATGCTGCACGCAGCTGAAACCCTGGCGCACATCGGGCCTGCGGTCAGCGTTTTTGGCAGCGCCCGCATCAAACCGGAGTCAATTCATTACGAGCGCGCCCGCCAGATCGGCGAACGCCTGGCCAAGGCTGGCTTCGTGGTGCTCGCCGGTGGTGGTCCTGGCATCATGCATGCGGCCAACCAGGGGGCTCACGAGGCGGGCGGCAGCAGTGTCGGCCTGCATATTGTGCTGCCAAAAGAATCCAGACCAAATCCACACCAGACCATCAGCCTCTCGTTTCGACATTTCGCGCCACGCAAGGCGGCGTTTTTCATGCACAGCATCGCCTACGTGGCTTTGCCAGGCGGGTACGGCACTCTGGACGAACTCTTCGAGGCGCTGGTGCTGATGCAAACCGGTAAAATGCCTGCCGCTCCGGTCATTCTGGTAGGGAAGGTATTCTGGTCGGGCCTTGCGCACTGGATCAACGAACAGTTGCTGGGCAGCGGTCTGGTCGATTCCGCCGTTCCGGCGGCCTTTGTGATCGAGGACGAGCCTGACGCGGTGGTCGCTCATATTGAGCGTTATTACCGTCACAATGGATCACGGCTGCGCGATCGCCCTACTCTGCCCCTCTGAACGCTGCAACTCCAGCCCGGCAATGTGATGACACAAGTACTGAAACACCGACCTGCATACTGAAATGCCCACAGATTGCTGAAGCAGACACGTCGGCAATACCAATCAAAATCAGGGGAACACCATGAATCAAGCCGTATTTCCAGCAAAATTGAACAATCCCGCCCTGCTCCGCACCCAGGCCTATATCGACGGTCAATGGGTGGCTGCAAAGGACGGATCGCACTTCGCGGTCGACAATCCCGCCACTGGCGCCACGATCGCGCATGTGGCCAATCTCGGGCCTTCCGAAGCGCAAGTCGCGATTGACGCAGCCAATCGTGCGTTTCCGGCATGGCGTGCCCGCACCGCGAAAGAGCGCTCGGCGATTCTGCGCAAGTGGTTTGAACTGATCATTGCCAGCACCGACGATCTGGCCCGGATCATGACGATCGAACAGGGCAAGCCCTTCCCCGAAGCCAAGGGCGAAATCGCCTATGGCGCATCTTTCGTGGAATGGTTCGCCGAGCAGGCCAAACGCCTGATGGGCGACACCATCGCGTCACCCAACGTCAATTCCCGGATCCTGGTGCTGCGCGAACCGATCGGCGTGTGCGCGGCCATCACGCCCTGGAACTTTCCGACCGCGATGATTACCCGCAAGGTCGCCCCGGCGATCGCTGCGGGCTGCACGATTGTCCTCAAGCCAGCGGAACAGACTCCCCTGTCGGCGCTTGCGCTGGCCGAACTGGCTGAGCGCGCAGGGTTTCCGGCTGGGGTGCTCAATATCATTTCATCCGACAGCGAGCGTTCGATCGAGGTCGGCAAGGTGCTCTGTGCAAGTCCGATCGTGCGCAAAGTCACGTTCACGGGGTCGACACAAGTCGGACGCATCCTGATGCAGCAATCGGCCCCCACCGTGAAGAAAATGTCGCTCGAACTCGGTGGCCTCGCCCCCTTCATTGTGTTTGACGATGCAGACATCGATGCGGCCGTTGACGGTGCCATGGTGTCTAAATACCGCAACGCCGGTCAGACCTGCGTCTGCGCCAACCGGCTCTATGTGCATGACAAAGTCTACGACGCTTTCGTCGAAAAGCTTGCGGCCCGGGTTTCGGGCACGCTGGTCGTGGGTGAAGGCTTCGAGGACAAGGTGACGACCGGCCCGCTGATCGACGACGCGGCAATTGCCAAGGTTGAGCAGCATGTGCAGGACGCGGTCAGCAAAGGTGCCCGGGTCATCGTGGGCGGCGGTCGGGACGCGCGTGGCGGAAGGTTTTATCAGCCCACAGTACTGGCCAATGTCAGCGAGGACATGTTGTGCATGCAGGAGGAGACGTTTGGTCCGATGGCACCGGTGGTCAGGTTCACGGATGAATCTGATGTCGTGCGCCTTGCCAATAACACCGAGTACGGGCTCGCCTCGTACTTCTACAGTCGTGATATCGGACGTATTTTCCGGGTTGCCGAGGCGCTTGAATACGGCATGGTGGGCGTCAACACCGGGTTGATTTCCAACGAAGTGGCACCGTTTGGCGGTGTCAAGCAGTCCGGTCTGGGCCGTGAGGGATCGGTCTATGGCATGGATGACTTCACCGAAATGAAGTACGTTTGCCTGGGTGGGATTTAAGCGTGGGCCTGCACGCCCCGGGGTGACGATCCGGCTGCGGATCTGCCTCGGGCTTGCGCATTCTCTTCTGAGGATGTTTTTCGGCGGAATCGGAGATCAGGCAGGACGCACAAGAAAATGGCGCACCCGAGGGTGCGCCATTTTCTTGTCGGCGCGGTGGATCAGGCGGCTTCGCGCGACATCTTGCGGCGCTCGTGCTCTTTCAGGTAGCGCTTGCGCAGGCGAATGCTCTTGGGAGTGACTTCGACCAGTTCGTCATCGGAGATGAACTCGACCGCGTATTCGAGGTTGAGGTCGATCGGCGGCACCAGGCGGACAGCCTCATCCGTACCCGAGGCGCGCACGTTGGTCAGTTGCTTGCCCTTGATCGGATTGACGACGAGGTCGTTGTCACGGCTGTGAATGCCAATGATCATGCCTTCGTAGACCGGATCATTGTGCGAAACGAACATACGACCACGATCCTGCAGTTTCCACAGGGCATACGCCACCGCGGCACCGTCATCCTGGCTGATCAGCACGCCGTTACGACGCTCGCCAAGCAGGCCATCCTTGACCGGGCCGTAGGCGTCAAAAGTGTGGCTCATGAGGCCGTTGCCGCGCGTCATGGTCATGAAGTCGCCCTGAAAGCCGATCAGGCCGCGGGCTGGCACGCGATACTCCAGGCGCGTACGCCCTTTACCATCACTGACCATATCCAGAAGTTCGGCCTTGCGCTGACCAAGTTCTTCCATGACGGCGCCCTGGGTCGTGTCCTCAAGATCGATCGTCAGGTTTTCGTAGGGTTCAAGCTTGACGCCGTCCTCTTCGTGGAAGACGACACGCGGACGCGAGACGGCAAGCTCATAGCCCTCGCGACGCATGGTTTCGATCAGAATGGTCAGGTGTAGTTCGCCACGCCCCGAAACTTCGAACACGGTGTCGTCGTCGGTTTCGCGCACGCGCAACGCCATGTTTGACTTGAGTTCGCGATCAAGACGGTCGCGAAGCTGACGGCTGGTGACGAACTTGCCTTCGCGCCCGGCCAGCGGGCTGGTGTTGACCATGAAGTTCATGGTGAGCGTCGGCTCGTCAATCATCAGCATGGGCAACGCTTCGACGGCATCAGGCGCACAAATGGTGGTGCCAATCGCGAGATCTTCGATGCCGTTGACCAGCACGATATCGCCCGCCAGCGCTTCGGCGACCACTTCGCGCTCCAGTCCGCTGAACTTCAGGACCTGGTTGATTCGGCCCTTGAAAACTTCGCCGTCCGGACCATTCGCACAGGCCACGTCCATGCCGGCTTTGATACGACCGCGACGGATGCGTCCAATGCCAATCTTGCCTACGTAGCTGCTGTAGTCGATCGAAGAAATCTGCAATTGCAACGGACCTTCGACATCGTCATCGCGCTGGGGGACGTATTTGACGATGGCATCGAACAGGGGGCGCATATCGCCTTCGCGTACATCTTCGGTCGGACCGGCATAGCCGTTCAGGCCGGAGGCAAAAATGACCGGGAAGTCAAGCTGCTCTTCGGTGGCACCGAGTTTGTCGAACAACTCGAAAGTGGCATTGATGACATAGTCGCAGCGCGCGCCGGGACGATCCACCTTGTTGATGACGACGATCGGCTTGAGGCCGAGTGCAAGAGCCTTCTTAGTCACGAAACGTGTCTGCGGCATGGGGCCTTCGACGGCATCAACCAGCAACAACACGCCATCGACCATCGACAGAACGCGCTCGACTTCACCACCGAAGTCGGCGTGACCCGGGGTGTCGACGATGTTGATGTGTGTGCCCTCGTACTCAACGGCACAGTTCTTGGAAAGAATCGTAATGCCACGTTCTTTTTCAAGATCGTTCGAATCCATTACCCGCTCCGTCACCTTTTCGTTTGAACGAAAGGTGCCGGACTGACGAAGCAACTGGTCAACGAGAGTTGTCTTGCCATGATCGACGTGGGCGATGATGGCGACGTTACGCAATGCGCGAGACATAAATATCCTTTAGTTTGTCGCGACAGGTCAATCGCCCGCCGCGGTTTTCGATTCGGGGCCGGGCACCAGGCCGGCCGGCAATTGGTGCATTTCCAGCAACATGCGCTCGGGCAACTCCATGGACTGCAACGCCTCGAGCGCGATGGCGTTATCCAGACTGAACGGGCCCACCTGCGTGCGTCGCAACGCCGACAGGTGAGCGAAGCAACCGAGCGCACGGCCTATGTCCTGAGCCAGGGTGCGGATATAGGTGCCTTTGCTGCAGGCCACTTCGATTTGCGCATACATCGGTTCGAACGATAGCAACCGTATGTGACGGATCGTGATCTGCCGCGGTTCACGCTCCAGAACAATGCCCTGACGGGCGTACTCGTACAGCGGTTTGCCATCGCGCTTGAGCGCCGACACCATCGGCGGAATCTGGCTTTGCGGTCCCACGAAGCCTTCGAGAACCCTGACCAGAGACGCTTCGTCCACACCTGCGAAACCTTGTTCCGCCTGCGCGACGGTCAACCCGGTGAGGTCACCCGAATCGGTTTCGCTTCCGAAGGCAATCGTGGCGAGGTACGTCTTGTCGGCATTGAGCATTGCGCCGGAAATTTTCGTCGCACGACCCATGCAGCACACCAATAAACCCGTAGCGAACGGGTCGAGTGTGCCCGTGTGGCCGGCTTTACGCGCATCCATGGCACGTCTCGCACGCTGCAAAGCATGGTTACTCGACAAACCCACAGGTTTGTCCAGCAATAATACGCCGTCGAGCACGCGCCCGCGTTGCTTTGCCATCGTCAGATTCCGGATAAAAAGACGACAGCGTCAGCGCTGGTCTTCAGGCTCGTCAGGAACGCCGGCGTACTGCCCGGGAAGATTTGCCTGGTCGATCAGCTGGGACATTTCAATGCCCCGCTTCAATTGCGGATCGTGAAAGAAACGCAGCGACGGCACTGTATGGATATGCAGCAGTTTGAACAACTGGGAATGCAACCACCCGGCCTTTTCATTGAGCAGATTGGCTGCAAGCTCAGGCTCTGCGCCAAGAACCGTGAAATATACCTTCGCATGTGCATAATCTGCCGACAACTCAACGCCCGACAGCGTGATTAACCCGGCGCGGGATATGTCGATCTCGCGCTGGATAATCACCGCCAGATCCTTCTGGATCTGGTCGGCCAGCCGGATATTCCGGCCAGAAGCGGTTTTTTGTTTGTGACGGGAGGACATCGGTGGTTGGTCAGAGCGTACGCGCGACTTCCTTGATTTCGAAGATTTCGAGCTGATCGCCAACCTGCAGATCGTTGTTGTTGCGAAGCGTAATACCGCAATCGAAGCCAGACTTGACCTCGCGCACATCGTCCTTGAAGCGACGCAACGAATCGATCCAGCCCGACCAGTGCACCACGTTGTTGCGCAACAGCCGAACCTGCGAATCGCGTTTTACCAGCCCGTCGGTGACCATACAACCCGCAACGGTGCCGATCCGGGAGATCGTGTAGACCTCGCGAATCTCGACCATGCCGATAATTTCCTCGCGCTTTTCCGGCGCCAGCATGCCCGACATGGCCGCCTTGACCTCGTCGACCGCATCGTAAATGATGTTGTAGTAGCGGACATCCACACCATTGGCCTCGGCGAGCTTCTTGGAGCTGGCATCGGCACGCACGTTGAACCCGATGATGACCGCGCCAGACGCGATTGCGAGGTTGACGTCGCTTTCGGAGATGCCGCCAACGGCCGCGTGGACAACCTGGACACGCACTTCGGCGGTCGAAAGTTTGACCAGCGAGTTCACCAGGGCTTCCTGCGAACCCTGAACATCGGTCTTGACGATCAGCGAGAGGGTCTGGGAGCCTTCGGACACACTGTCGAACATCGATTCGAGCTTGGCAGCCTGCTGGCGGGCCAGTTTGACATCGCGGAACTTGCCCTGACGGAAGAGCGCGATTTCGCGCGCCTTGCGCTCGTCAACGAGTGACATGAGCTCATCACCCGCTGCCGGAACTTCGGTCAGGCCCTGAATTTCGACGGGAATGGACGGACCAGCCGACTGAACCGGTTTGCCGTTTTCATCCAGCATGGCCCTAACGCGGCCATAACTTGCACCGGCCAGGACCACATCACCGCGATGCAGCGTGCCGCTCTGGACAAGAATCGTCGCCACCGGGCCACGTCCCTTGTCGAGACGGGCTTCGATCACCAGGCCTTTGGCAGGAGCATCAATGGCCGCAGTCAGTTCGAGGATTTCAGCCTGCAGCAGCACGTTTTCGAGAAGTTCGTCGATGCCCTTGCCGGTTTTGGCAGACACGCTCACGAACGGCACATCACCGCCGTATTCCTCCGGCACGACCTCCTCGACGACCAGTTCCTGCTTGACGCGCTCAGGATTGGCTTCGGGCTTGTCGATCTTGTTGACCGCAACCACCAGCGGCACGCCGGCGGCACGCGCATGGTGAATGGCTTCCTTGGTCTGGGGCATGACGCCGTCATCGGCGGCGACGACCAGAACCACAATATCGGTTGCCTTGGCGCCACGGGCACGCATGGCCGTGAAGGCCTCGTGACCCGGGGTATCCAGAAAGGTCACCATGCCGCGTTCGGTCTGGACGTGGTAGGCACCAATATGCTGGGTGATGCCGCCTGCTTCCCCGGACGCGACCTTGGCGCGGCGGATGTAGTCAAGCAGCGAAGTCTTGCCGTGGTCAACGTGGCCCATCACTGTCACAACCGGAGCGCGCGGCAGGAGTTCGGCATCCTCGTGGGGAGTTTCCTCATCGAGGAAGGCTTCCGGATCGTCGAGCTTCGCGGCAATTGCCTTGTGGCCAAGTTCTTCGACCACAATCATCGCGGTTTCCTGGTCGAGCACCTGGTTGATGGTGACCATCTGACCGAGTTTCATCAGGTGTTTGATCACCTCACCGGCCTTGACTGACATCTTGTGCGCCAGATCGGCCACGCTGATGGTTTCAGGGACGTGAATTTCGCGCGCAATGAACTCAACCGGGGCGGGTTCGCGGCGATCAGATTGCTGGGACTGGGCACCACGCCCTGCCTTCTTGCCAGACTTGTTGCCCTTACCGCCAGCGCGCCAGCCGTCGCGACCGGGTGCGGCAGGAGCATCACGCTTCTCGGCAGGCTTCTTGCGCGAAGCGTCGTCAGACCAGGTCGAAGAGACTTCGCCGGATTTGATGACTTTCTTGCCAGCGGCGTCCGCCGGCTTCTTGTCAGCAGCTTTGGCTCCAGCCGGTTTGTGCAGCGTACCCGACAGCGCAGCCGGTTCGGGCTCCGCTTTCACGACCTTGCGGGGGCGGTTCAGCATATCGCGCAGGGCGGCGGCTTCAGCCTCGGCCGCACGGCGGGCTTCGTCGCGCTGCCCTTCGCCCACAGCAGGCGCGGGCGCCGATGCAGCGGTAGGCGGAATTCCCCTGCCACGCACCGGTTTTCCGACACGGACAGCGGGTGACTCGACGGGAGCGACAACCGCCTGCCCAGCGGCGGGCACCTCGGACGGCGCGGCAACTGTTGGGGCGGCCTCAGCGGACACTGCAGGGACTTCGGTTACGACCGGCTCGGCAGCCTGCGCCTCGGCAACCACCTCGACCGCCGCGACAGGTGCACCCTCAGAAGCCGTTTCCGTCTGCGGATGCGCGGCGACGGGGGGCTCAGGGTGATCGGGCGCAACTGCGGTCTCTGGCGCTGCAGCGGCTTCGATTGCGGGGGCAGGCGCGACTGCGGCCGGCTGGATCGCCGGGGCCTCGGCCGAAACGACCGCCGCTTCCGGCGTCGGGATCGGGGCAGCGACATTTTCAACAGGCGCGTCGTGCGACAGATCGCCGTGATCGGAACCCGCCGATGCGATTGCGCCTGCGGCGACTTCGGCCGCCGGAGCTGCAATATCGCCCGGTTCGGGGGTGTCACGCTTGACGAACACGCGCTTCTTGCGCACTTCGACCTGAATCGTGCGCGAACGCCCGGTGCCGTCTGCCTGGCGGATTTCCGAGGTCTGGCGGCGGGTCAGGGTGATTTTTTTACCGTCGGTCGCGCCGTGGGAGCGGCGCAGGGATTCGAGCAGCCTGGCCTTGTCGCCGTCAGTGACACTATCTTCCACGGAACTGAGCTCGACACCAGCCGCGCGCAACTGCTCAAGCAGCACGTTGGCGGGCATTTTCAGTTCGACGGCGAACTGGGCGACTGTATTACTCGACATTAGGCTCTCTCTTACCTTTTTTACAGCGTGACAACTCCGGGCATACGACTTGGCCTGCGGATCGGATGTTATTGATCCTCAAACCAGTGTGCCCGTGCCGCCATGATGAACTTGCTGGCGGACTCTTCATCGATCCCCGCGATTTCAGCGAGCTCGTCGGTCGCGAGTTCGGCCAGGTCATCCCGGGTGTTGATATTGTTTTCTTTGAGCTTGGCGACAAATTCGGTCGTCATGCCCTCGAGCGACAGCAGATCCTGTGCGATTTCAACGCGCTCTTCCTGGGCAATTGCCTCGGTGAGCAGGGCGTTGCGCGCTCGGGTGCGAAGTTCGTTAATCGTGTCTTCATCGAAGGCATCGATTTCGAGCAGCTCCTGCAACGGCACGTAGGCGATTTCCTCAAGACCGGTGAAGCCCTCGTCGATCAGGATATCGGCGACTTCCTCATCGACATCGAGACGACTCATGAAGGTGTTGCGCAGCTCGGAACGCTCCAGCTCCTGGCGGTTCTGGCTTTCTTCCGGCGTCATGATATTGATCTGCCAGCCGGTCAGTTCGGAAGCAAGGCGCACGTTCTGGCCCTTTGAACCGATCGCCTTGGGAAGGTTTTCCTCGTCGACCACGACATCCATGGCGTGACGGTCCTCATCCACAACGATGGATTCCACGTTGGCAGGGGCAAGCGCGCCAATGACAAACTGCGCCGGATCCTCGGACCAGAGGACGATATCGACCTGCTCGCCACCGAGTTCGTTGCGCACTGCAGTCACACGCGAACCACGCATCCCGACACAGGTGCCAATCGGGTCGATCCGCTTGTCGTAGGCAATCACGGCAATCTTGGCGCGAACACCCGGATCACGGGCTGCACCCTTGATCTCAAGCAGACCCTGCTCGATTTCGGGCACTTCGTTTTCAAACAACTGCCGAATGAATTCCGGCGCGTTGCGCGAAAGGATGACCTGCTGGCCGCGGGCCGTGCGGTCGATCTTGAGCACGAAGGCGCGAATACGGTCGCCCACCCGGAGGTTTTCCTTCGGGATCATTTCGCTGCGGGGGAGGCGCGCTTCGATCTTGCCCGTTTCGATGATCGCATCACCCTTGTCCATGCGCTTGATGGAGCCGGAGATGATGGTTTCGCCACGCTCAAGGAAGTCGTTGAGGACCTGTTCACGTTCAGCGTCGCGGATGCGCTGCAGGATCGCCTGCTTTGCGGCCTGCGCACCGATGCGGCCAAACTCGATCGGCTCAAGCGCCTCTTCGATGTACTCGCCGACTTCGATGTCGGAGACGATTTCGCGGGCATCGGAAAGCATTTCCTCGCGGTCGGGCTCCTGGAGACCTGCTTCATCGGGAACCACCAGCCAGCGGCGGAACCCGTCGTGATCGCCATTGGCGCGGTTGACCGAAACGCGAATGTCCGCATCTTCCTTGAAACGCTTTTTCATGGCCGAAGCAAGCGCACCTTCGAGAGCGTCGAACACGACATCACGTGCGACGTTTTTTTCGCGCGCCAGCGCGTCCACCAACAGAAGAATTTCGCGACTCATCGCTTTTTGCCCTTGAAATCCAGAACCGGATCCAGCTTTGCACGCTCAACGTCGGAAAACGTGAACGAAACCTGCCGGAGCTCGCCCTTTTTTGCCTCGAATTCGATCGAAAACCGCTCTGCGCTCGTTGCGTCGGGGGCACCATCGCCCTGCGACGCCCTGATCAGCACACCCGAAAATACTTTTTGATTGTTGACCGCTTCGCGCAGTTTGATCTCGACCCGCTCGCCTGCAAAACGGAGTAAATCCGCCTGAGTCCTGAGCGGGCGATCAACGCCCGGAGAGCCAACTTCCAGCCGCCTGTAATCGACGTTTTCGACCTCGAACACCCGGGAGAGCTGGCGCGAGGCCTGCTCGCAATCCTCGATACGAACACCCTCGGGCCGGTCAATCGTGACCCGCAACAGGCCAAGCGCCCCGCGCTCGACGTCGACGAGCTCGACATCCATCGAGGCAAGAGCTTGCTGAGTTAGCGTAAAGAGATCGGTCATCTACAGTCAAAAAAAATGGGCTGACAACCCAGCCCATTTGCATAAAACGGTGCACGCGCTCCAGGAAGCACGTATACCGTGTCACCCCGGATGGGCAGTAAAGCCATACATTTTAGCAGCTTCCGGGGGAAATGTCTTGTCGCGCCAAATAGTTAGACGCTCAGGACCGCCCCGAACCACTCAACTCACCGGCCTCTGCCAGACTTGGCAAACCCGAGCCTGGACTCATGGGCTGACGCCCCGCTTGGTTGCCAGTCGTCGCCGCGTGCCGTCGCCTGCCGTGCACGAGGCGGCTTGCCCGTCTTGGCTCGGGGCTGACCCGGCACGCCACCCGCACCGGGCTTGGCCGGCCCTCGCGAACCCGGTTTGCCGGCTCGACCCGGTGTCGCACCTTGCGCACCCTGTCCCGCTTGCGCACCCGGACCGCGCGACTTGCCGGGCCTGGCACCCTGCCCGCCCTGACCCGCCTGACCGGCCCCCGGACCTGCTGACTTTCCAGCGCCAGGACGTCCGCGTCCCTTACCCCGCCCGACACCCTGCGGGTGGCCATTTGCGTAGCCGCCACCTACGGTCAGCGTCGTCGGCACCGGCTCCCCCGCGATGGCGTAGGGTTGCATCGGCTGCTGGTTTCGTGCCCCACCGCGCACCTTGCCACGGGCACCGGCGCGGGCGCCATGCGACCCGTTGCGCTCCATCGTGCCGAAGCCTGGCGGCAGCGCGCTGTCATGCGAGTCGGGCTGACGCTGCTCGCGTGCGCGCCCACCGGGGCCGTCCTCCTCGTCGCGCAGCAAACCAACCTGCACCATCAGGGCTGAAACCAGTTTTGGATCGAGTTCTTCCCAGCGCCCCCTGCGCAGATTGGTCGGCAGGACGATGTCGCCAAAGCGGGTGCGAATCAGGCGACTGACTGTCAGCCCAACCGATTCGAACATGCGGCGGACCTCACGGTTGCGACCCTCGTTGAGCGTGATGCGGTACCAGCGGTTGCTGCCCTCGCCCCCCAGAAACTCGATCATGCCAAAGCTTGCCGGGCCGTCGTCGAGTTGCACGCCATCGAGCAGCGACTGGCGCTGTTCCGGCCCCAGTTCCCCAAGAACGCGCACGGCATATTCACGTTCGTTGCCATAGCGCGGGTGCAGGAGGCGGTTGGAGAGGTCTCCGGAAGTGGTGAGAATCAGCAAGCCCTCCGTGTTGAGGTCGAGGCGACCGATCGACAACCACTTGCCGATCTTGAGCTTGGGCAAACGGGCAAAAACGTTAGCTCGTCCACCCGGATCGTCATGACTGACGATTTCGCCGGCAGGTTTGTGGTACAGGATCACGCGCGGCGGCTTGCGCGTGTTGGTGCGGGCAACTGGCTTACCGTTGACCCGAACGACGTCATTCGAGCCAACCCGCTGCCCGATGTGCGCGGGTTCGCCGTTGACCGAGACCCGCCCGGCAAGGATCAACTCCTCCATTTCGCGGCGCGAACCGACACCAGCATCGGCAAGCACCTTGTGCAGCTTCGGCATCAACAGGTCGCTGTTAAGGTACTTGCCCAGGCGCTGTTCGCTACGATCAGCACCGCCCAGATAGGCAAGTGCCTGAGCAGCATCCTGTTCAGCAGCAGCAATCGCCGCCTCGTCCATCGGTTCGGCAGACACGGCGTCGTTCTGATCACTCGACGAGAATTCGGGCTGCGCTTCGGACGGGGCGGATTCGCTGCGGCGACGCCGAAATGGCGTGCGCAACTTGCGGCCACGCGATCGCGGGGCGCCTGCATCCTGACGGGTCGCCGCGGAGCCGTCACCGTCCGGTTTCAATGCAGCGATGGCTGGCGACTGGGCATCACCGGTCGGCTCAGGCGAAACGTCGGTCCGCGGGATATTGCTGTCTGTATTAGGATTGGTCACTTGGACTCCGATTGTTGATCTGTTTCATTCTGGCCATGCTCGTCGTCGGACTCGGCTTCGGGCGCAAGGGCCTCGAACTCGGTCTCGTCCATATTCAGAGCTTGCGCATCAAGCGCTTCCTGGGCCGCTGCGGGGAATTCGGCCGTGCCGGTCGCGGCGGAAACCTCGGCGGTTTCAACCTGCTCCGACTCGATATCGGTTTCGAGGCCCTCAGGCAACAGTGGCCCCTCTTGCAGTGCTGTTTCAATGTCGGATTCGGGTTTCGATCCGACTTCAATGTCGATGTCAATGTCGATTTCGAGTTCGAGTTCGAGTTCGAGCGCGCCGGCAATTTCGCCTTCGACTTCGCCGACCATCGCGCCGCTCTCAGGCACCCGCTCAACCTGCCGTTCAATTTGATTGTCCTGCGCACCCGCTGGTTCAATTTGATTGTCCTGCGCACCCGTTGAACCGAGAGCGATCTGAGCGACGGCCGAGGGCACCGCATCCATGGTTGCGCCTGCAAGGTCGAGCGACGCAAGCGCCGGCAGTTCGTCCAGCGCACGCAACCCGAGATCGTCAAGAAACTGCCGAGTTGTCCCCAGCAATCCAGGACGGCCTGGGCCATCGCGATGGCCAATGACTTCAATCCACCCGCGATCTTCCAGCGTCTTGACGATTTGCGACGAGACTGTCACGCCACGAATATCCTCAATGTCGCCGCGCGTTACAGGTTGCCGCCAGGCAATGATTGCGAGGGTTTCCATGACCGCGCGCGAGTACTTGGGCACGCGCTCAGGGCTAAGACGCTCGAGGTATCGCTGCATACCGGCGTTGCTCTGAAATCGCCAGCCCGTGGCCAATTCAACCAGCTCAAGGTTGCGTGCCGTCCAGGACTGCTGCAGTTGCTCCAGCAATTGCAGCACGCGACCCTGGGAAAACGATTCGTCGTCAAAGAGCCGACGCAGTTCGGACAGCGGCATCGGCGCCGGAGAGCAAAGCAGTGCTGCCTCCAGTACCAGAGTGGCTTGCTGATCATCCATGCTTGTTTCTAATCCTTCATTCCCAGTGGGCAACTTGTGCTGATCGTCAAGATCCGCTATACTTCTGTTCTTCAGACGCGGGGTGGAGCAGTCTGGCAGCTCGTCGGGCTCATAACCCGAAGGTCGTAGGTTCAAATCCTGCCCCCGCAACCAAATGCAACTGGTCGATCGCTTCTGGCGTTCGGCCAGTTTTGCTTTTGAGCCCCGGTTTCCAGTCGAATGCCCTTTTGCCCGGTCGAACACACCAGCGTTGGGGGCGAGTGCTTGTTCAAAGCCCGCAAACGCCCGCACGCGCAATGCATCAAACCGACAAGGGTCAGTCAAATCAGTGGATAGTGGGCTAAGCGGCAAACATCGGGGCCGCATCTGCAATCCCGGACCGAACTACGCGCCGAACGCGACAGTTGCCAGGGTACGGCGAAACACAGGTCGTTTTGCCGGTTAGATCTAAGTGTTGGCAAACCAGCTACTACGCGGACCTGCAACAGACTCCTAGTGTAGCCCAACAGAGGCCAATGCTTCAACCCCGAAATCCGGAAGTACCACAGGGGTTCCTGGCACCCGGGCCTGAACCATCGCAATGGCACTCGCGGAATCCGCCTCCGGCATCAGATCACAGTGCGAAAGCACCACGCAGTCCGCCGCTTGCACCCCGGCTTGAGCCACATTGCAGGACGCGTCAGCGAGCACCACTCTGGCGTCGAGTACGAGCAGGGTCGCAACCAGGAGGTACCGTTGTCCAAGAAACGGAGCGTGTCGCAGGGTGAACCGCAAGGCGGCGCTGTCGGTCGTCGCTGACTCAACGATCACGCGCGCCACGGGCGGCACGCGCCGGGACAGCGCCTTGAAGAACAACTCCCGCAGTGCGTCGCCAACTCCGCTGCGGATCCCGCAGCACAGGCAACCGGTCGCCGGATCCGGGTTCATTCCCGCCACGACGATGCGACGAGGATACGCAAGCGGCATTGCATCAGGGCGCGCAGGCGCGCTGAGCAGCACAACCGTATCGTGCATGGGCTGCGCACCCAACATCCGATTCAGAAACCGGGTCTTGCCGCTTCCCGGCAGCCCGATCACGGCGATCACCGGAATGCGTGTGTCGCGCCCCGATTGCATGCTCACGACATTCCCCGCGTTCAGTTAGTCGGGCAAGCGCAGCACGTTCTTGGCGATGATTTCCTTCTGGATTTCAGTACTGCCCCCATAGATTGTCGAAGGAATCGCATTAAACAGGATCGCGGGGACGTCAAGGCCCTCTGCCGCCACTTCAAGGTTAAGCCCGGTACTGCCATGCTCCTCAGCCAATTCGACCAGTAGCGTGCAGATGCGCTGGTAGGTGTCGGTCCCCCAGAGTTTAAGCAGCGAAACGCCCGGCGGCAGGGTTTCGCCGCGTTTGACGATATCCGCGAAGTGCGTGTAAGCCGCCACCTGATCCTCGACATCCAGCAACAGTTCCGCATAGCGGCTGGCAAAGACTGGATCGCCAAGCAGGCCGCGATGTTCGGCCAGCGCGCTGAGCTGGCTCAGGGCGTAGCGCGACTGCTTCGGGCTGCCGAGAAAAATGCGCTCAAAGCCGAGCAATGTCTTGGCCATCGTCCAGCCCTGGTTGATTTCGCCAACCAGGTTGTCGGCGGGCACGCGGACATTCTCCAGAAAGACTTCGCAAAATTCCTCGTGACCGCCAATATCGCGGATCGGCCGGATCGTGATGCCCGGCGTGGCAAGATCAATCAGGAGAAAGCTGATCCCCGCCTGCTTGCGCGCTTCCTTGTCGGTGCGCACCAGCGCGAACATGTGCGTGGCATCCTGTGCCAGCGTGGTCCAGATTTTCTGACCATTGACAATGAATTCGCCACCGTCCGGTATCGCCTCGGTGCGCAGCGAAGCCAGATCGGAGCCGGCGTTGGGCTCGGAATATCCCTGACACCAGATGTGCTCGCCCGCGATGATTTTCGGCAGGAACTTTTGCTGCTGGGCGGCAGTACCATGATGGATCAGCAACGGCCCGATCATCAGGATACCCATGTCGGGCGCGCGCGCAATGCCGTATTGCTCCTGCTCTTCGACGTAGGCGATCATCTTGTCCGGTGGCAGACCCATGCCGCCAAACCGCTTCGGCCAGGCCGGCGCGAGCCAACCCTGGCGGGAGAGTGTCATTGTCCAGTCGCGCACCTCGGCCCAGCGCAAGCGCCGGGGCAGATTGCGCATCGCGTCCGGGTAGTGCTTTCGGTAGAACGCCCGCAGCATCTGGCGGAACTGTTGTTCCGGCATTGCGTCCCAGTCAGCGTCCTGGGGAAACGTACTGAATTCGGCGGATGCCTCATCCGCGGTCTCCGGAGCTCGCGCGTGAAGATAGCGCGAGCGATGCGCACTGGCATTGCCCAACCAGGCGCTCAGATGCATCGCCCGTTTGAAATACAGCCCAATGTCGCATTCATCGGTGTAGCCCATCGCGCCGTGAAACTGGATCGCCATCCGGCCCATGAACAGTGCTGCGTGCGCACAACGCGCCTTGGCGCGACTTGCCAGTGGGGCGAGGCCTGAGCCCTCGTCTGCCTGGTTCAGGATTTCTGCCAGGCAGGCTGACGACAGCTCCACCTGAATATATCCGTCTACCGCGCGATGTTTAATGGCCTGAAAACTTCCGATGGCACGGCCAAACTGTTTGCGCGTGCAGAGAAACTCCAGCGTCAGGGTTTGCAACCGCCGCATGACTCCCAGCAGCTCGGCCGCCTGGACGATACGCGCGCAGTCGTTGGCGCGATCGACCGCGGCCAGCACCGTGGCCCCCACGGCAAGGACGTCGGGGCGAGCGACCCGAACGCCATCGAGAATCAGATCGCTTGTCAGACTGCCGTCCACGCAATGCTGACTGGCGAGTTGCACTCCGGGCGTCGTCGCGGCGATCCAGACCAGTGCGGGGGATCCCTCCAGATCGACCAGAACGATCCAGCCATCGGCGCCTTCGGCGGGCGTGACGAACCGTTTGGTACCTGACACGACGCAAGCGTCGCCTTCGGACCGCGCCTGCGCATCACCAAGCCCTGCGTTCACCTGACCCAGTGTGTCCTGCCAGGCGAGGCCGGCCACCAGTTCGCCGGCGACCAGTTGCTCCAGCAACGCCGCGCGTCGCGCACCCGGGTCACTGGCAACCAGTGCGCAGGCCGCCTGAACGGCTCCGGCGATGTAGGGTTCGGGCAACAGGAACTGACCGACCTGCTCAGAGATTGCGCAGATCTCGCGCAAACCCAGACCGAGCCCGCCGTCTTCCTCTGGCACGAGCACGCCAAACCAGCCGGCGTCGGCGAGTTCAACCCACACTGCGCGGTCAAAGCCCGGCCGCGATCCGCGCAGGTTACGCAGACGAGCCAGCGTGTCGGATCTGGAGAGCAAATCGCGCGCACTGTCGCGAAAGGCCTGCATTGCATCGTCGGACATCTTGGATACTCCTGTTGACTGAATTGTTTTCGTGAATCTATCGGGGCAGCGTCGTCACCCGGTTCCGGACACGGGCAGGCGGCCTGGCATCAGGTAATCGCGCGCGCACTGCGCAACGCCGCAATCGCATCGTCGTCCAGGCCGACCGAGCGAAGAACCTCGATGGTGTGCGTGCCGGCACGCGCGGGGGGCGAGTCGATCGCGGCTGGCGTTGCGCTGAATCGGGGGGCCGGTGCCGGTTGCGTCACTCCCTGCACTTCGACAAAGGTCTGGCGCGCGGCGTTGTGCGGATGCCGCGGTGCCTCGGTCATGCTCAGGACGGGCGAAAAACAGACATCGGTGCCTTCCATCAAAGTACACCACTCGGCACGCGTGCGACGCGCGAAAACCTCTGCGAGGCGCGCATGCATCGGAGCCCAGGTGGCGCTGTCGCGCTGAGTCGAGAGATCGACATCCGTGAGACCGGCTTTCGCGACCAATAAGGAATAGAACTGCGGCTCAATGGACCCGATCGCGACCCATTCGCCATCGGAACACTGATACGTGCCATAGAAATGGGCGCCGCCATCGAGCATGTTGACCCCGCGACGATCAATCCAGTGCCCGCCAGCCTTCCACCCGTACATCATGGACATCAGCAGCGCGGAACCGTCGGTCATCGCGGCATCGACAACCTGGCCCTTGCCGCTGGATCGGGCATTCAGAACCGCAGACAGAACGCCGACCGCCAGCAGCATGCCGCCGCCACCAAAATCGCCGACCAGATTCAGGGGCGCAATCGGTTGCACGGCAGTGCCAATCGCGTGCAAGGCCCCCGACAGCGCAATGTAATTGATGTCATGCCCGGCGGCGGCGGCCAGGGGGCCGGTCTGGCCCCACCCTGTCATGCGACCGTAGACCAGTTTCGCATTGCGCGCAAGGCAAACCTCGGGCCCCAGTCCCAACCGCTCCATGACGCCCGGGCGGAATCCTTCGATGAGGATATCGGCTGACTCAATCAGCCTGAGCACCGCCTGCAGTGCGCTGGGCTGCTTGAGATCAACCGCAATCGTGCGTTTGCCGCGGCGAAAAATGTCCGCAGCCACGGGCTCCGGCGAGTCGGCCGCGGCCAGCCGATCGACACAAATGACTTCGGCGCCGAGGTCGGCCAGCATCATGCACGCGAAGGGCGCAGGCCCCAATCCCGACATTTCAACGATTCTGATGCCCTGCAATGGCCCCGACATGACGATCCCCCGCAAAAAATGACTGGTGCCGCCCTGAAGCGATTCCGACACCCAACCTCTCATCGTAACGCGACGCGCTGCCACTCAGGATTGACCTTGCGGCTTCCGTTAATATCCCTCCGATAAACCTATCGATAAGTGAGACGAACGTGAACGAAGCGATGATCTTCGATGCCATCCGCACACCGCGCGGCAGAGGACGACAGGATGGAAGCCTGCATGAAGTCCGGCCGGTGCAGTTGCTGATCGGACTGATGCAGGAAATGCAGTCGCGACATCAGCTCGACACGGCGAAAATCGATGATGTCCTGATCGGCTGCGTGCAGCCCTGGGGAGATCAGGCAAGTTGCATTGCCAAAACGGCTGCGCTGGCATCCGGTTGGGATTGGCGCGTTGCCGGTGTGCAGCTGGACCGGTACTGCGGTTCCGGCCTGGAGTCGGTGAACCTCGCTGCAGCCAAGATCCGGTCGGGCTGGGAAGACCTGATCGTCGCGGGCGGGGTTGAATCGATGTCGCGCGTGCCGATGGGCAGCATGCTGGGCTCGCGCGATGCGCCGCCAGTGTTGCTGCGCATGCATACGGTTCCACAGGGCATCGGCGCAGACCTGATCGCCACGCTGGACGGGTTCAGCCGCGAGGATGTGGACAGCTTCGCCGTGCAATCTCAGCAACGGGCGGCGCACGCACGGTCGCAGGGATATTTCAAACGCTCGCTGGTGCCGGTTCGGGACCTGAACGGCATCACGATCCTCGCCGAGGATGAGACGATCAAGCCAGCCACAACGCTCGAGACGCTTGGCCGCCTCAAACCTGCCTTCGAGGCGGCCGGCGAAGCCATGTACGACGCAATGGCGCAGTTCGCGTATCCGCAGGTCGACCGGATCTCTCACGTTCACACGGGGGGTAACTCCTCGGGGATCGTGGATGGCGCCTCGCTTGTCCTGATGGGGTCGGAATCCATCGGCCGGTCGCTGGGGCTCAAGCCCCGCGCGCGGGTCGTTGCCACGGCGGTGGTCGGCGCAGAACCGACCATCATGCTGGATGGCCCGACGCCCGCCACGCGCAAGGCGCTCGATAAAGCCGGCCTGACGATTGATGACATTGATCTCTTCGAAGTCAATGAAGCCTTCGCGTCGGTGGTGATGCGATTCATGCGCGAGATGCAGGTTCCGGCGGAAAAAGTGAACGTCAATGGCGGCGCGATCGCCATGGGCCACCCGCTGGGTGCGACCGGAGCCATGCTGCTTGGCACACTGCTCGACGAGCTCGAACGGCGCAATCTGCGCCGCGGCCTGATCACGCTGTGCGTGGCGGGCGGCATGGGCATTGCCACCATCATCGAGCGCGTTTGAACACTTCGGCACAGAGAATCCAACATGAATCCGATCAAGTATTCGCAGGATGCGGACGGCATCGTCACACTGACGTTCGACGACCCGGACCAATCCGTCAACACCATGAGCGCGCCGTTCAAAGAGGCGTTTCAGGAAGCCATCACACGACTTGAAAGCGAGAAAGCCGACATCACCGGGGTCATCATCACGTCGGCCAAGAAAACATTCTTCGCTGGCGGAAACCTGAACGACCTTCTGGCAGTCAGGCCCGACGAGGCCGGCGCATTTTTCGAGCGATCGCTGGCGGTCAAGGCTGGCCACCGGCGCCTGGAGAAACTTGGCAAACCCGTCGTAGCAGCCATTAACGGCGCGGCGCTCGGCGGAGGCTGGGAAATCTGCCTCATGAGTCATGCCCGCTTTGCACTGGATGACGACAAGATCACCCTGGGCCTGCCGGAAGTCACGCTGGGTCTGCTGCCCGGCGCCGGAGGCATCGTGCGCATGACCCGGCTGCTCGGACTCAAGGCTGCGCTGCCGTACTTGCTTGAGGGCCGCTTGTTCAGCCCGGCAGAAGGTTTGCGTGGCGGGCTACTCAACGGACTGGCCCCTGATCGCGACGCACTGCTCGCGCAGGCACGGGCATGGATCAAGGCCAACCCGGCGGCAGCGCAACCGTGGGACCGCGAGGGCTACAGCGTACCGGGCGGCAAGCCGAATGCACCGGAAAACGTCGCCTTCGTGCGCACCGCGCCCGCGATACTGCAAAAGAAAACACGTGGCTGCTACCCGGCACCCGAGGCAATACTCAGCGCGGCCGTCGAAGGCCTCATGGTCGACGTCGATACGGCGTTGCGCATTGAGTCACGCTACATGACAAGCCTGGTGATTCATCCCGTGTCGAAGAACATGATTCGCACCTTCTTCTTCCAGATGGGCGAAATCAAGTCAGGGAAAAGCAGACCAAACGACGTCGCACGCGCCTCCTTCAGCAAAATCGGCGTATTGGGTGCGGGCCTGATGGGCGCCGGCATCGCCTACGCGAGCGCCTCGCGCGGTGTAGCCACAGTGCTGAAGGACGTGACGCCTGAAAAGGCCGAACAGGGCAAGGCGTACAGTCGCAAACTGCTCGACAAGCGTGTCGAAAAAGGCAGTATGACGCCGCAACGCCGGGATGAGATCCTCGGAAGGATCACACCAGCTGCGGACGCCAGCGTGTTGGCCGGATGCGAGTTGATCATTGAGGCGGTCTTCGAGAAGCGCGAACTGAAAGCAGCTGTCACCCGTGAGGCAGAGCCCTTTCTGGTCGACGCTGGCATCATGGCCTCCAATACGTCCACGCTGCCGATCACGGGCCTGGCGCAGGCCTCGGCAAACCCGGCGAACTTCATCGGCCTGCACTTCTTTTCGCCAGTCGACAAAATGCCGCTGGTGGAGATCATCAAGGGACACCAGACATCCCCGGAAACCCTCGCTCGCGCCTACGATTTCGTCACGCAAATCGGCAAAACGCCCATTGTGGTCAACGACAGCCGCGGATTTTTCACTTCGCGCGTGTTCCGCACATTCCGCAATGAAGGTCTGGGCATGCTGGCCGAGGGATTGAATCCCGCGATGATTGAAAACGCCAGCCTT
Organism: Burkholderiaceae bacterium; assembly: GCA_020851995.1. Lineage (GTDB taxonomy): Bacteria > Pseudomonadota > Gammaproteobacteria > Burkholderiales > Burkholderiaceae_B > Zwartia. The sequence continues at coordinate 8,489 of JADZBO010000250.1, read as the reverse complement.
CAGGTCGGTATGCCGGTCGGACCGCTGGCGGTCGCCGACGAGGTCTCGATGGCGCTTTCCCTGTCGGTCACGCGTCAAACCATCGCCGACCTGGCCGCCGAAGGCACAACCTACTTGCCGCACCCGGCGGATGCGGTGGTCGAGAAGATGGTCGTTGAACTCAACCGGCCGGGGCGCGCGGGTGGCGGTGGATTTTACGAATATCCCGCGGGTGGCAAAAAGCACCTCTGGGAAGGACTGGCCGGCCATTTCCCTCGCAAGGCGGGCGCAGACGTCTCTTTTCAGGATATGAAGGACCGCATCCTCTACGTTCAGGCGCTGGAATCGGTACGTTGCCTCGACGAGGGCGTACTGGAGTCGTCACGCGACGCCAATGTCGGATCCATTCTGGGGATCGGATTCCCTCGCTGGACAGGCGGGGTTCTCCAGTACATCAACCAGATCGGGCTTGAACCCTTTGTCGCGCGATCACGCGAGCTCGCTGCGCGCTACGGCAGCCGGTTCGATCCACCCGCCCTGCTGCTGCGCATGGCAGCGACGGGCGAAACGTTCGCGTGAGGATCACATGATCGAGACCCCTGAGCAACGCATTGTCGATGAGGCGATTACATCGCGCCATTCGATTCGCGCGTTCCTTCCCACACCCGTCGCGCGCGAGGACATCGAGCGCATGCTGGACGTCGCGGCGCGCGCGCCGTCGGGGTCCAATATCCAGCCCTGGAAGGTTTACGTCCTCACCGGAGAGCGCAAGCAGCGGCTGAGTGATGCCGTCACCGCAGCGTTCATGGATCCGGACCACGCGACGATTCACAAGGCGGAATACCGCTATTACCCGGACACCTGGACCTCGCCATTCATCGACCGGCGGCGCAAGGTCGGCCTGGACCTCTATCGCCTGCTTGGACTCGGACGCGACGACAAGGCCGGAATGCAGGCCCAGCACTCGCGCAATTATCACTACTTTGACGCTCCGGTCGGCATGATCGTCACGATGCACAGAACCATGAATCAGGGCTCGTGGCTGGATATCGGATGTTTTGTCCAGAACCTGATGATCGCGGCGCGAGCCCGGGGCCTGGACACCTGCGCACAGGCGGCTTTCAATCATTTTCATACCATCGTGCGCGAAATCACGGGCATCCCGGAGAGCGAAGTCATGGTGTGCAGCCTTTCGCTGGGGTATGCGGACCATTCACGTATCGAAAATTCCCTGATCAGCGAGCGCGAGCCCGCGTGCGCTTTCACCACTTTTCTGGATTAATCGCCGGGCACGGCCGGCACACCGACTGTGCGGCCGGCACACCGACTGAGCGGCCGGCACACCGCCTTTCGCACAACGCTGCAGTGCAATATGAATTAAATTCAACGCGAGTTGATTATTTATCATTTGCCTTCAAAGCCTCAAGCGTTAAAAATCGCGCCCAGATTTTCCCCTTCTGGAGCAAGGCACATGTTGTTAAAAGACAAGGTAGCGGTAATTACCGGCGGCGCCGGTCCCAACGGGCTCGGCTTCGGCACGGCGAAGATGATGGCAGCGCAGGGTGCGCGCGTGGTCATCCTCGATCTCGAGGCTGCGGATCCAGCGGGCGCTGCCGCCCGCCTGGGGGCCGGCCATATCGGTCTGGTCGCCAATGTCACGGACAAGGACTCGCTGGAAAAGGCGGTCGCCGAAATCGTGCGCCAGACTGGCCGCATCGACATCCTGGTCAATAATGCCGGCATCACCCAGCCGCGCAAACTGCTCGACATCACGGTCGCCGACTACGAGGCGGTGCTCGACGTCAGCCTGAAGGGCACTTTGCTCGCCTCCCAGGCCGTCCTGCCAACCATGGTTGCACAGAACAGTGGTTCGATCGTCTGCATCTCTTCGGTTTCGGCCCAACGCGGCGGCGGCATCCTCGGCGGCCCCCACTACTCGGCAGCGAAAGCGGGCGTCCTGGGCCTTGCCCGCGCGATGGCGCGTGACTTCGGCCCCAACGGCATTCGCGTGAACTGCGTGACGCCCGGCCTGATCGCGACCGACATCAACAAAGGCAAGATTCCCGAGGAAAAACGCGGAGCCATTCTCGAAGGCATCCCGCTCGGTCGCATTGGCGAGCCCGCGGACGTGGCAGGTTGTGTGACCTTCCTCGCCAGCGACCTCGCCAAGTACGTCACCGGCGTGACGCTGGACTGCAACGGCGGCATGCTGATTCATTAATGACCGGAAGGCGGGTTGCACAAGCCCGCCCCACGGATGCCAGGGCAACAAATCATGACCGCATTGAACACCGCGGCCCGCCAGTACGCCACCGATCGTATCGTGTCGGTGTCCGGGGCTCCCTACGATGGCTATGCCTTCCCGGATATGCTTGAAAGCCTGGGGCGTCTTGGCGTCAGACATGTCGAGCCCGCCTTCATCGTCGGCTACACCGAGCCCTTCGATGAAAGCACGTTCACCGAGGCCAACGCCACGCAATACGCGCGCTGGCTGGCCGACGCCGGCATCCGCTGCTTCGCTTTCTCCTCGCACATCGACCTCGGTCGCGAAGATGCTGTAGCCGTTTTTCTCGCGCGCATGGATTTCGCGCGCAAGGTCGGTGCCCGCGTCATCAACACCAATGCATCCGCACGGGCCACCGGTCCGCGTTTTTTTGACAATATTGCCGTGCTGGCCCGTCATGCCGAAGCACTGGATATGTGGATTGGTCTTGAGAACCCCGGTGACGGTTCCGACAATCTGCTGAATGTGGCAAGCGACGCGGCCGGTCTGCTCGAACGCATTGGCAGCGACCGCGTGGGCCTGAATTACGACGCGGGCAACACGATTTCCCACCGTCCCGCAGTGGACGCAACGCGCGACGCGCTCGATGCCATGCCGTATTGCGTGCACACGCACATCAAGGATGTTCGCGTCCAGGATGACGGATACTGGTTCAGCGACTTTGGTACCGGCCGCGTCGATTGCGCCAAAATCCTGCGTGAGGTGGCTCGCACACCGCTCTGCCTGTCGGTTGAAATGCCCATGCGCATTCACCGGATGCCAAACGCCCAGCCAGCCCGTGAAGCGCAGCGCGTGCCGCTTGATCAAATCGAGTCCCGGCTTCGCGCTGCCCTTGATTTTGTCGCTGCGCACCTTCGATAAGCCAGTTGTCACCCGCCGGGAGTCCGAGCATGAATCGCGTCATCAATAATCCGGATCTCGTCGTCGAAGACATGTTGCGAGGCTGGCTGCTGGCGCACGCCGACAGCGTCTGCGCCACCGGCAATCCGCGCGTGGTCAAGCGACTGCGCGCTCCGGAGCGGGGCAAGGTTGGCATCGTGACCGGCGGCGGATCCGGCCACGAACCGGCGTTTCTCGGCTATGTCGGGGATGGCATGGTGGACGCCGTTGCGATCGGCGAAATTTTCTCGTCGCCCACGGCCAAAAGTTTTCTTGACGCCATGCGGGCTGCCGATGGGGGCGCTGGCGTGGCGTGCCTCTATGGCAACTACGCCGGCGACAACATGAACGTTCGCATGGCCATGCAAAGCGCCGCGCAGGAAGGCATTGCGGTGCGCACCGTCGTCGCCAACGACGATGTGCCGTCTGCGCCCAAGGGCGAGGAGGCCAAACGCCGGGGCGTTGCGGGCGAGATTCTGATGTGGAAGGTGGGTGCGGCCAAGGCCGCGATGGGCGGCTCGCTCGATGAAGTGATCACCGTCGCGCAAAAAGCCATCGACTCGACGCGCAGCATCGGTATCGGGCTTTCCGCGTGCGTGATTCCGGCAGTCGGCAAAGCCAATTTCACGATCGAGCACGGCACCATGGAGGTCGGCATCGGTCACCACGGTGAACCGGGCATCGATGTTCGCGCGACGGTCAGCGCATCCGACATGGCGCAGATGATGCTGGACGTCGTGCTTCCGGACCTTCCCTTCGGCCAGGGTGATCGTATCGCCGTACTGATTTCGGGTCTCGGCGCGACGCCCGTGATGGAGCAATACATTCTTTTTGGCGAAATCGCCGCGCGCCTGCAGGCCCACGGCATCGAGATCGCCTTCAACCTGGTTGGCAACCTGTTCACGTCGCTGGAGATGATGGGTGTCACGCTCACCCTGATGCGACTCGACGACGAACTGCTCGAATGCCTGCTCGCGCCCTGCCAGTCCGTGGGTGTGACTGTGATCGGCCCTTCGTCGGGCAGCCAGTCTTACAGCCACCACGAGTCTGTGCTTGCGGCGGAATCCCGCGATGCACCTGCCGGCACGACACCCGTTCGCGAGATCGCCGGCCCCGCCATCGCAATCGACACCTGCGGCGATGTGGTTCGCGACCTGATCGACACGATTGTGCGCAATCGTCAGTTATTAAGTGAGATCGACGGCTTGATCGGCGACGGCGATCATGGCATCAACATGGCCAAAGGCTTCTCGGGATGCGCAGAACGACTCGACCGCATGGGTGCGGGAGCCGAGAACCTTCCTGCGGCCCTGATGCAGCTGTCCGAGGCGCTGATGGATGATATCGGCGGCTCGATGGGACCACTCTACGGCAACTTTTTCTCAGCCTTCGCACGCACACTGGCACCCTATGCACGAATGGACGCGGTTCTTTTTGGCGAGGCATTCGCAAGTGCCGTCGCAAGTGTTCAGGCAATGGGCAACGCCCAGGTTGGCGACAAGACGCTGATCGACACGCTGGTTCCAGCGCTGACCGCTTACCGGGAAGCGATTGCTGCTGGCAAGGACTTCCGGCAATCCCTGGCCGCCATGACCGCTGCGGCTGAAGCCGGCAAGGATTCAACCAAAAATCTGCAGGCGCGCATTGGTCGCTCGGCGCGACTGGGGCCACGCTCGATCGGCGTGCTCGACGCGGGAGCCACCTCGTGCTTTCTGATCCTGCAGTCCATGGCGACAAGCCTGTCACGTCATGACGCGACCTGAACTAAAACCATCCCACTGACCGACCCCCGCGGACGATACCTCCATGAAACTCGCCATCGGCTGCGACGAAGCAGCCTACGACCTGAAGCAAGTCATCAAACAGCACTTGGTCGACACCGGTCACGATGTGACTGACTTCGGTACGCATGACGGCAAGCCGGTGCTGTATCCGAATATCGCGTTCGCATTGGCGGAGGATGTCGCCCGGGGAACGTTCCCGCGTGGACTGCTGCTGTGCGGCACGGGAATCGGCATGGCGATCTCTGCGAACAAGGTGCCGGGCATCCGTGCGGCTCAGTGTCACGACACCTATTCAGCTGAGCGCGCCAGCCGCAGCAATGACGCCCAGATCATGACCATCGGTGCCCGGGTCGTCGGCCCCGAGCTGGCCAAAGCGATCGTCGACTCCTGGTTGAACAGCACCTTCGACGGGGGGCGATCCCAACCCAAGGTGGATCTGATCTCGGAATACGAGGCTGCGAGTCGGCCCTGAATCGGGCGAAATTTCGGCCTCTGTCCGTGGGTCTGGCCAACGTTCCGCCTCCGGCTGTGAGTCTGGCGATTCTCTTTTTAGATATGCCCACACGCGGGACAGGTCCGGAGCCGCCATTTTCGTGCGGATCTTTCTGACGATCTTCGCCGTTGCGTTGCTTCAGTATCCATAGCATCATCGGCCGTGCACTCAGCATTCCGCTTGTGATCTTTGGCGCGACGTTGTTGTTGAAAGCCATGGAGCGCTTCCCTTTAGCCTCCTTCTGCAGGCGCATCGAGCCCTTTGATGTCTTCCCTGCGAGTCAGCAGGCCGACCAGCACAACCAGCACGACGGTCGATGCGATCAACAGCCATGACCACTGCGCGAGATGATCGACCCAGCCCGCCAACAGAGGCTCGCCCATCACCATTTTTGCAGCCGTGGCCGCCAGAACGGCGGAACCCGCATAAATCACGGCGGGAAAGCGCTCGACCAGCCTGCGAACCACTGTGCTGCACCAGACGACCAAGAGACTGCTCAACAACAAACCGATCACGACCAGCAAAAAACTCCCCTGCGCTGCACCCGCGACACCTAACACGTTGTCGATGCCCACGACCGCATCGGCAATGATGATCGTCTTCATGGCACCCCAGAAACCGGTCGATCCGCTGTGCCCCCCCTCCGATGCGTGCTTGTCCTGCGGCAGCAGCAGTTTGATCGCAATCCAGACCAGCAGGAGACCACCCGCCAGCATGAGGCCGGGAATCTTTAACAGCCATACCAGGGCAAGCGCCATCACGGCACGCACGACGATCGCGCCAGCCGTTCCCCAGAAAATCGCCCGGCGTTGCAGATCCGGCGGCAAGTTACGCGCAGCCATGGCGATGACGAGCGCATTATCACCCGCCAGAACAAGATCGATGACGACAATGGCCCCGAGGGCGGCTAAAAACTCGACGGAAAAAATATCCAATGATGACTCCTGTGCGCTCTTGAGGGGCGAAACCCGGAAGTGAAATCATGCCGATGGACAAAGGTGAGCGCTATCCCCCTTGCCGGCAAGATCACTGCCGTCAAGGTCTTGCTGGCAACGCACGGCCCGATGGGGCCGATGTGCCGCGGGTACACCCGGACGCCCGAAGCGCCGTAATGCCGAACATACCCTCGCACGGACTGCCCGCGCGATTAGCTACTCTCCTTGTGAAACACGGCGCAATTGCCTCGCCGCGAATCAGGTACGGCGGCGGAGTCTAGGAAAGTGTGGGCGCGGTGTCAATCCATCGCGCAATCAGCGCGATAAATTCCTCCAATTCAGGAAAGTCTGAATAAATCAGCTCTGAACGAGTCGTCTTGTCTCAGTCTCATCCCTGGAAGCGGGCTTCACCGAACAGCGATTCAGCGCAGTTTTCCGGAAACAGCTGGCCCGCTGAATCGCGTCTCCCATTGCTCGATTTCGGCGAGACCAAGCGCAGCGTTGTACTGCGCCGGAGAAAACATCCTGTCCACGTACCCGGCGATATTGCCCGCGTCGCGCAAATGCGTCAGCGCCTCGGTCATTGCCTGACCGAACACCCCACGGGCCAGAGCCGGATAGATGGCCAGATCGATGCCCGCCGCCTTCAACCCATCGGCGTGCAGGGTGCGCAACGCGCCACCCGTATCCATGTTGACGACGAGCGGCACGCCGACCCGGTCGCGAGCCAGACGCACCTGGGCCAGAATGTCCGGGTTCGCCTTGATTTCAAGGAAGACCGCGTCGGCCCCTGCCGTGGAAAAGGCGCATGCACGGCGAATCGCCTCGTCCAGTCCGAGTGACTCGGCGCTGTCGGTACGTGCAATCACGAGGAAATCCGGATCGATTCGCGCTGCGACAGCCGCGGCGATCTTGGCCACGGATTCGTCAAAATCCAGCACGGTGCGCGCGCCCGCCATCTGCGCACAGCGTTTGGGCGAAACCTGATCCTCGATATGGATCGCCGCGACCCCGGCCGCCTCGAATTCGGCAACCGTGCGGGCCACGTTGACCACATTGCCATAACCGGTATCAGCATCGCAGATCAACGCAATGTCAACACAACGTGCAACCCGCCGGGCATGATCGGAGATCATCGTGAGGTCAACCAGACCGACATCCGGGCAGCCAAGCAATGCTGCCGAAACACCGTTGCCTGTCATATAAACCGCGTCAAACCCAGCCTGTTCAACCAGCCGCGCGCCATAGCCGTCGTAAATCCCCGGAGCGCGTACGACGCGATCCGAGTGGAGTTGCCGCCGCAACCGCTTGCGCTTTTCGGACGCGGACACGTTCATGCAAATCTCCAGTCAGGGTAACGTTGAAGGAAGGGGATGAGCCCTCCCACGCGAAGAATAGCCAGGATTTCCGGCGGCAACGGCTGCGTTGCAATTTCAGCGCCGCCGCCAAGCCGGATCGATCCGGAAGTCAAATCCAGGGTCAGCAGCTCGCCTGCGACGATGCGGTCAGTGTCACACTCGAACACTGGCATGCCGTTGTTGATCGCATTGCGAAAAAACTGTCGGCCAAAGGATTTTGCAACGATTGCACGCACCTTCATGATCTTCAAAACATGCACTGCCTGCTCGCGCGATGAGTTGATCCCGAAATGCTCCCCGGCGACCAGAATGCCTCCGCCCTGCCCTGAGATCTGGCTGGCCATTGCCGGGTCGAGTTGCTCAAACGCATGTGCCGCGACGTAGTCCGGATCCTTGCCTGGAAGGTACTTGTTCGAGCAATGGATATCGGTATTGACATCATCGCCCAGCACAAACGCCAGGCCTTCGATCACTGGTGGCTGACTCATGCCGCGCTCCTCCAGGTACCACCGTCGACGGTGCGGGGATCGGTGATGAAGCCCGTCAGCGCAGAGGCGGCGACCGTTGCCGCCGACCCCAGCCAGATATCCGCGTTCTTGTTCACCAGTCGCCCTTTGAAATTGCGGTTCGCGCTCGAAATGACGGTGTCGCCGTCCCCCGGGACGAGGTGATTCGTGATGCCCACACAGGTGCCGCAACCGGCGGCCTCAAACGATGCCCCGGCCGTCGTGAGGATTTCGATCAGCCCTTCGCGCAGCGCTGCAAGATAGATCTGTC
>JADZBO010000249.1 GCA_020851995.1 Burkholderiaceae bacterium | reverse complement strand
GGAGCTGGGCCTGCAGGCCTGTCCGCCGCAATGACGGCAGCATCGCTGGGGCTGCGGACCGTCGTGCTGGACGAGCAAAAGTCGGTCGGAGGTCAAATTTATCGTAACGCAGCGTCGGTGTCCGGCACTGTGTCTAAAGGCCTTGGATCCGATTATCAGCATGGAAAGTCACTGGTGAGTCGTTTCACTGCAGCCGGAATTGAGTTTCGTAGTGGTTCAATGGTGTGGGATATCGCAAAAGACTTGACGGTGACGGCGCAGTGCGCGGGCAAGTCATTTCAGCTCAGGGCGCCACAGCTTCTGGTCGCGACGGGCGCGCTGGAGCGTCCATCGCCGATGCCAGGCTGGACACTCCCGGGCGTCATGAACGCGGGAGCAGCGCAGATCGCGATGAAAGCATGTGCCCAGGTACCAGAGGGACGAATCGCGCTGGTAGGATCTGGTCCATTGCTGCTGCTTGTGGCTTGTCAGTTGCACCGATTTGGCGCGTCTGTCGAGGCGATTATCGAGACAGCACCCTCACTGAATCGATTCCAGGCGTTGCGTAAATTTTCAGGGGTTTTCGGAGCTCCCTCGCTTTTTGCCAAGGGCGTGGGCTTGCTGTGGTACCTGCGAAGAAAAGGGATTCCATTTTTTAAGGCATCAACAGACATCCGGATTGAAGGGATGCAAGGGCTCGAGCCGAACGATCCGGGTCAGCGTGTCAGTGGTGTGTCGTTTCGATCAGCTGGCAAGTCGCATCGTCTTGCCGTTGACATGGCTCTTCTCCACCATGGGGTAGTTCCAAACACCCAGATCAGCCGGATGTTGCGGGTAGAGCACCGGTGGGACGAAGTTCAATTGGCCTGGCATCCGGTGGTCAATGAGTGGGGTGAAACCTCCCTGGCAGGGCTGCGAATCGCGGGTGATGGCGCTTCCATTTACGGTGCCACTGCAGCAGAACTGAGCGGCACGCTTGCGGCGATCGGTGCGGCGCTGTCCTTGGCAAAATTGAATGCGAACGAAGCCGCCGGGATGGCAACTCCCCTTCGAGGTCGACTTCAGCGTGCCAACCGCATCCGCCCATTTCTTGACACACTCTACCGGCCACCGGAGTGGCTATTGGACTGCCCTGACGAGACGATCGTGTGTCGCTGTGAGGAAGTCACGGCAGGATCTGTGCGTGAGATGGCAAGACTGGGATGCCAGGGCCCCAACCAGACAAAATTTTTCAGCCGCTGCGGCATGGGTCCCTGCCAGGGTCGAATGTGCGGAATTTCGGTGACTCAGATTTTGGCTAAGGAACTGGGTCGATCACCGGAGGAAGTCGGTGCCTACAGGATTCGCGCACCGCTCAAACCGATCAATTTGGGTTCATTTGCAACGTTAAACACATCGCAAGATCCTGGTTAGTGCAGTGTTCAACACTACACTTGAGGTGTGACAGGTCAATACATGATGTCTAGCTGACACCAATAGCTCGTCTTTCAGCCGTGTTTTCGATTGGTCCCGCAAACAGTTTGTCATAGGCTTTCAGCAGGTTAGCGTGCATCGCGCTGCCTTCCATGTTCGCGCCCAGTGTGTCCAGGCCAAAAAACCGGTCTCGACCATCCAGCAGCGATTCGGCCTGACGCACGGTGTCTTCCCCGTAGAGCAGGTTCAGTGCACGACGGTAGTCGTCCGTGTCTTCGAGATTCAGCAGACTCTCGATGCATCGGTAGACCAGCCGTCTGGCGGGATTCATCTCCTGGTACTGACGGATCCAGTCGCATCCTTCGCGGGTGGCCTGATCATCGCCAATGGCGAGCGCCAGTAGCGTCTTGAGTTCGCCAACACGCAATTCTTTCCAGGTGGTTCCGACCGGGATCGCCAGGCCAAGGATTTCCCAAAGCGGCCGTTCGTCGCTGAGGTTTAATGTTTGCAAGTCTGCGAGCAATTCGCGTGCATCGTCATCGCTGAGCGCGTGCAAATCCAGCAGTGCCGGGCGGATGCCATTGCCGACGCTGTTGTTCTCCCATTCCAGGTCCTCGACCGGATAAATCTCGGACATTCCCGGCACCAGAATGCGGCAACTGTAGGCACCTTGCTCGGAAAAATCGGCAACGTAGATATCCTTGCCTTCGCTTTTCACGCACTCGCACAGCCACGCATAGTCTTCCGCAGTCGTGGTGCTGAAGTTCCAGTCGCAGAACGGAAAATCGGGTGTGTCACCCAAAAAATTCCAGTGGATCACGCCGCTCGAATCGACGAAGTGAATTTCAAGATTCGACGGCAGCGTAATTTCTTCCATATCGAATCCCGGCTCCGGGAAGCCTTCAAGAGACTCCAGCGCGCGGCCCTGCAGCAGTTCGGTCAGCGCCCGTTCAAGCGCGACCTCAAACCGGGGGTGAGCGCCGAAGCTTGCGAAGCAACCCTGGTCTTTCGGGTGCAGCAGCGTCACGTTCATCACCGGGTAGCGTCCGCCCAGCGACGCATCACGCACCAGAATGCCGAAGCCCGCAGCGCGCAAGCCCTGGATGCCGGCGGCGATTCCCGGGTAGCGTGCGATCACGTGGTCCGGCACTTCTGGCAGGCACAAGCCTTCCCGGATGATGCGGTTCTTGATGTGGCGCTCGAAAATCTCGGACAGCGCCTGGCTGCGCGCCTCCATCATGGTATTGCCGGCCGCCATGCCGTTACTGACGTAGAGGTTGCCGATAATGTTGACCGGGATCCACGTTTGCGCGCCATCGCGCAGGCGTGTGTAGGGCAGTGTGCAAATGCCGCGCTCGATATTGCCGGAGTTCAGGTCGACCAGCACCTCGCCATCGATCGTGCCATCCGGGTTGTAAAACGCATGCAATTCCGGGTTGAGCATTTCAGTCGGCCAGGCGCCATCCGAGGTCGGCGCAAACCAGCGCTCCTGGGGATAGTGCACGAAGGGCTTGTTGGCGCGTAACTCGCCCAGGTAGAAGTGGGTCCAGAAATAGTGGGTGTTCAGACGTTCGAAAAATTCGCCGAGTGCGCTGGCACGCGCGGCAAGTTCAGTAGCGCCTTTGCCGTTGGCAAACAGCATCGGACACTCGTGGTCGCGCACATGCACGGACCAGATGGACTTGACCGGATTCAACCACGACATTTCGTCGAGATGAAAGCCGCGATCGCCAAGCTTTTTTTGCATGGTCGCAATGGTTGATTCGAGCGAGGCATCTTTGCCTGGGATAAAACTTTCGGTCGTCATTCGGGGCTCGATCAAATGGAAGAGGGTGTCTTTGAGACACGGCGGCGTCTATGCTACACTTCTTGCCTGTCAGCAAAGCGGTGATCAAGTCCCGGTTGTGTTGATATCCGTTCCCTGATAGCTCAGTCGGTAGAGCGACGGACTGTTAATCCGCAGGTCGCTGGTTCGAGCCCAGCTCGGGGAGCCACAAATACTGGCTCTTCCCCGTTATCCGGGGAAGGTCACTCACTCAAATCGGCAGGATACGCCGTTCCAGCCGCAGTGGGCCAAGACTCGCAAGCGGTAATCCTCAAAATTTCTGAACCCAAGTGCACATCGGGAGTTTATTTCCATTTCAGTGTGGAAGCCCTGGGTGGTTCCGTTGAATTTTGAAAACTGCCACATTCGCACGATGGGCTCAGATTGCTTTATCCAATCTTGTCGCCTGTATGAAAGGGAAGGGCGTGTCCTCCAGCTAGTTGTGCCAACAATTCGGAGATTTCCATCCGCGGATCAAACGCAGTGGAATACTTTGGTCGCCTTCGCATTTCGTCTCAGACTGCGGCAGCGCGCCGATTGACATTCTTCACCGCCACATCTGAGAACAACACGCACCCCATCAGGACGCCTGCAGCGTCCGCGCTCTCAACCCCGGACTCAACTCCGGACTCAACCCCGGACTCAACTCCGGGGCTTCCCGCGCATCTGATGAAAATCGTCGGCAGTTTCAATTTCCAAACGAATCAGCATAAAATGCCGCTGGGTGACATCATGTTTTTTGCCCAACGACATACAGAATCTACCTGTGGACTACCGCGATTATCTCTCCCACAGGCTTACTGCCTGGATTGCAACGCTAGCGATCCTGTTTGGGGCGTTTTCGCCAGCAGTCGGCCATGCGTTGGCAAAAGCGTCTGGCCTCGATGGTCAGTACCTGGCCGTCTGTACCTCTACCGGTGTTCAGTATGTCAAGCTGGACCTCGACAGCACAGATGATCAGCCTGCCGGTATACATCAGGTTCAGTCCGAATGCGCTTGGTGCTTTTCAGCCTTGCATGCGCCCGGGTTGCCTGGGTTTGAACATCAGCAGGATTTTTCTCTTTCCCGAGAGCCCTCTTGCCAAAGTGCTTATGTCACAGGTCCAGGATCCCGTGCATCCTGGACTCCATCACTTGCGCGTGCCCCGCCGTCCTTGACCTGAATTGAACTGATTCTCTCAATTCTTGTTCGAGGAACACATGTTTGCATCCACTCGTCTGAGGTGGTGCATGTGCTTGTCTGTTCTTGCTTTTTTCGTGCCTGCCCTAGCATGGGCGCATGACTACAAGCTCGGACATTTGCGCATGGACCATCCCTATGCCCTCATCAAGTCCGAGCCATCCGCCAGGCTGGAGGTTTACTTTCGTTCGTTTCACAACGAGAGTGGCCAACTTGAACGCCTGACAGGTATGCGCACGCCGGTGGCGGCGAAGGTCGCCATCATGACGGAGACCCATTCGGTCGATCACGAGATCACCTGGGTACCCGTCCAGAGTCTGGAAATTCCTCCCAACGGGCAGGTAACCATGCGTCACGACACGCCTGAGGGTTACCAGTTGCTTCTGACTGAACTCAAGCGTCCGGTCAAGGTGGGTGACCGATTTCCTCTCACCCTCATCTTTGAAAAATCGGGTGAGAAAGAGGTCATGGTCTGGATTCAGGTACCCAGAAACGTCCAGCCCTCCCACAAACACTGATCGGGACTGATCTCTGACTAACTTAAGATTAAGGAATTCAACATGAAACCATTCAACTCTCTTTTCAAGGCTATTCTTCACGCAGCATGGGTGGCGTCAGCCTCTGTTGCGACACTGCCCGCTTTTGCACAGACACAGGATGTCGTCATTCGTTTTGCCGCTCAAGTGAACGGACAGCCGTTTGAGTGCGGCAAAACCTATCCCGATGTCGGCACGACACGCTCTGTGTTAACCCCCAGCGATTTCAGAATGTATGTCAGCGAAGTCCACCTGATCGATCCCCAGGGGCAGCCTGTCAAGGTTGCTCTTGATCAGGATAAGGTCTGGCAACTCGAGGACATCGCTCTTTTGGATTTTGAGAACGCCCAAGGTCCTTGCCGAAACGGCACGCCTGCCATGAACCAAACCGTGAGGGGGCGTGTCCCCACCGGTCAATATCAGGGGCTTCGCTTTACGCTGGGCGTCCCCTTTGCACGCAATCATGGCAATCCCACCGTGGCGCCTGCACCGCTGAGCAGCACTGCCATGTTTTGGAATTGGCAGGGTGGATACAAATTTTTAAAGTTTGATGCTGCCACGTCTGGACAGAAGGCAACGACTGCGCCACCCGCAGCGCAGGGGGGTGGCAATGCGTCCGGGTTTTCTGTGCACCTGGGCAGCACGGGGTGTGAGTCAGCCTCCAAGACGACCCCTCCTTCAGGTTGCAAGAACCCAAACCGGGTGGTCGTCAATTTTGCATCGTTTGATGCCAGGACAAATGTGGTGATTACTGATATCGCGCCTGTTCTGGCCAAGTCCAACATTGACATCAATACTGAGGGCACTTCACCGGGGTGCATGAGCTTTTTGGGTGATGCGGATTGCAATGCCATCCTGCCGGCTCTGGGTTTGCCTTACATGGATTACCCGGCGGGCAAACAGCAACTGTTCAGCGTGAAATAAGATGAATCTCCAGCAGATCACGAGCTGTCTGCTGGCGAGCCTCATTGGTCTTGTCAGCGGTCAGAGTGTGTTGGCGGATCATTCTGCCAAAGTGGCACGAAACGGATCCCCAGACTATGCGTGGGATCTCCCGGATTGGGCTCCTCGCCCAACCGTGCCTGAGAGCAACCCGATGTCCAAGGGAAAAGTGGAGCTTGGGCGGCATCTTTTTTACGACAAACGCCTGTCTGCCGACGGATCCATGTCATGCGCAACGTGTCATTTGCAGGGTCGTGCCTTTACTGACGGGCGGTCCGTTTCACCCGGTATCACGGGCGAACTCGGTGGTCGCAGCGCCATGTCGCTGGTCAATGTGGCCTACCTGCCTGTCTTGACCTGGATGAATCCATTGCTCGATACGCTTGAGATTCAAGCCTTGATTCCTTTGTTTGGCGAGCATCCTGTGGAAATGGGGATGGCTGGACGCGAGCAGGAGATTTTCAGCATGTTTCAGTCTGACCCCCGTTATCCGGATTTATTTAAGCGGGCGTTTCCGAAAGAGGCAAGTTTGGGTCCTGAGGCACTTTATTCCCTTTCGACACTGACCAAGGCATTGGCCTCGTTCGAGCGTTCATTGCTGTCTTTTGATTCATCTTACGATCGTTACACGCATGGCAATCAGCCAAACGCCATCGGTGAGTCCGCCAAGCGTGGCGAGGCATTGTTTTTTGGCGAGAAGATGGAGTGCTACCATTGCCACGGCGGCCTCAATCTGACGGATAACATCAAGCACGAGAGGTTGCCCTTTCCGGAGCTGGGATTTCATAACACCGGCCTTTACAACGTGGACGGCAAGGGAGCCTACCCATCAAAAAATCCAGGCATCATCGAGATCACAGGCGATGCGGCTGACAAGGGCAAGTTTCGCACCCCAGGTCTGAGAAACATTGCCGTGACTGCACCTTACATGCATGACGGATCGATTGCGACACTCGAGCAAGTCATTCGATCTCATTACGCCCATGCGGGTCGTGCTGGGGAGAGGGGGGGCGTCAATCCGCTGCGCAGTGAGTTATTGGTCGGGTTCGATGTGAGCGACCAGGAGGTGCAAGACCTCGTCGAATTTTTGAATGCGTTGACGGATGAGGTGTTTTTGAACAATCCAGGTTTTTCTGATCCCTGGTGAACACGTTTTTGTCTTCACAACCCAGGGTGGATTTGACTGTCAATGGCAAGGCACCTGGAGGGATAAGCGGGGGTTTATGCGCCGGCGGCGAGCGTGGTCGCGAGATCGATGATTTCGATGTCGCGACCCGCGGGTCCGATGACTGACACCCCGACGGGAAACCCGTCACGGTTACGAAACGGAATGCTGACCTGGCAGAGCCCACCGATTCCGGCGATGCACGTGATGTGCATCGTGCGCATCCGCAGATCATCAATTTTGGTACCGCTCTCACCCACCATCGGCGCGATGCTTGCCGCCGAGGGGACGATCATGACCGCGTCATCGCCGAGCATGTCACGCACGTGGCCACGGATTCGTGCCACTTCGGCGCGTGCTGATGAATACTCCTGATTGGTCACCTCCGAGGCTGCAAGCCATCGGCTTGCGATGGGTGGGGCAAAGGTCGGCTTATGCCTGCTGATCCAGTCCCCGTGCAGTGTCCACGCTTCGCGCGCACCCATGGTGACGTAAGCGCTGCGCCATGTTTCCAGTGAATCGCCGGCACTTCGCAAGACGTCGGTGTCCTGCATCGTCGCACCGGTCTGTCGCGCCAGTTTGGTGCTGACTGAGCGCAGAAAGGGTGCGAAGTCTGACGCCGCGAGGCCCCACACGGCGGAGGGCGTCAGGATTCGCCGCACTTGCAAACCTGTCGGGGCCAGCAGCGCACGTGCGACACGCGCAAAGACCGATGCGTTGCGCGCGAACCATGTTGCTGTATCGAAGGAAGGATGCAGCGGCACCATGTGGGTCAGCGGCAAGCGACCGTGCGTGGTGCGTATGCCCCAGATGCCGCAGTAGCTGGCTGGCACGCGCGTGGAGCCCCCGGTGTCGGTGCCGAGACCGAAGTCCGCGATGCCTGCCGCAACGGCGGCCGCAGTGCCACTGGAAGACCCTCCCGGCACGCGGCCGCGCGCATTGACATTGATCGGCGTGCCGTAGTGGACGTTATCGCCGTTCAAACTGTAGGCCAACTCATCGGTGATGACCTTGCCTTTCATCGTGGCGCCTGCCGCAAGCAGCTGGGTGATCACGGGATGTGTTGCCTGGGGGACTGGATGGGTGGCGAGCCAGGTCGGATTGCCCGCGCCAGTGGGGTAGCCGGCAATGTCGAACACATCCTTGACCACAAAGCCAAGTCCCGAGAGCGATCCGGCTTGCGAAGGGGGCAGAACAAAGCGCCCGTGTGGCACCCAGACCCCGCAGTCGTCAGCGTGCATTGACATGACGATCGATCGCTCCCGGTGTCGTGATCCAGACATTGCCCGTATCGCGATGTTTCACAATGTGCGTCAGTGCCTTTCGCAGGTGAACGAGCCGGTGCGGTTGTCCGACCAGGTATGGATGCAGCGCAATCCCCATGACCAGCGGTTGCTCAGCGGATTGCCGCAGCATCTCGTCAAACTGATCGACGATCATGCGGGAGAAGGGCTCCATTTCCATCTGACGGCCAATCAGCATGGGGATGTCGTTGATCTCCTGCGGGTAGGGGATGGCCGTCAGTCTGGCGCCGCTGCGTGTGCGCATGGGGACCGGCTGGTCGTCGTGGCACCAGTTCAGCGTGTATTGGTAGCCCGCTTCGGTCAGCAAGTCTGGCGTGACCGCGCTTTCGGAAATCCAGGGAGAAAGCCATCCGCGCGGAGCCTGACCTGTCTGCGCAAGGATTCGGTCACGGCACGCAACGAGCAGGTCAAGTTCGTCCGCCTCTGAAAGATGGCCCTGCCGCACCGCGTTGGTGTGTCCATGACCGATGATTTCATCGCCGCGACTGACCATCGCCTCGACGAGTTCCGGGCAGTGATCGAACAGCGCAGTGTTGACCAGCGCGCCGGTGGGCAGCGCAAGTTCGTCAAACAGACGCAAGCAGCGCCACGCGCCGACCCGGTTGCCATATTCGCGCCAACTGTAGTTCAGCACGTCGGGTTGCGG
>JADZBO010000248.1 GCA_020851995.1 Burkholderiaceae bacterium | reverse complement strand
GCACATCAACCTGACCGGCGATTACCTCTGGCGCAGCAGCGCCAAGATCGGCGCGGGCAAGTTCAGGTCATTACGACCCCTGCAACTGGCTTAGCGTGCTTTATTTTCCGTTTTCTGAGACGACCCCCTTATCAGCCACCAGGTTTCAGTGATCAGGCACCAGGCCTCAGTTATCAGACATCAGGCCTTAGTTATCAGACATCAGGCTTTAGCGATCAGACATCAGGCTTTAGCTCTCAGGGGCCAGGGTCAGGCAATTCAAAGTCCGCCTATCGGAATCCCGATCGATCCGGCAGATATCGGGGCAACGGCGTCTGGCTATTTCTTTTTGCGCCTTTCGAGGTATTCCGGCTGAAACGCTGCCATGCGATACACGTCGCGATATTCGCCGTCGACAAAAAATTCGTGCCTCAGAATCCCCTCCTTCTGGAACCCGAGCTTCTTATAGACGTTGACCGCACGCTGGTTTTTACAGTCGACGATGAGTGAGAGTTTGTACAGATTCAAAACCATGAACGCGTAATCCATGGCAAGCGTGGTCGCCGGGGTGGCGTAGCCTTTGCCCTGATGATCCGGGGCGATGATGATCTGAAATTCGGCGCGCCGGTGAATGTGATTGATTTCAACCAGTTCCACCAGGCCGACGCGCGTGCTGTCAAGCTCGGCGACAAATCGACGTTCGCTTTGGTCGTGTATGTGCTTGTCATAGAGGTCGCACAACTCGACGAAGGCTTCATACGCTTCCTCGAACCAATAGTGCATGACCGATTCATTATTGTCCAGATCATGAACGAAACGCAGGTCTTCGCGTTCAAGGGGGCGCAGTTTCAGTTGGCTGGTCATAGAAGCTTGCCGCAAAGTGAGAGTTGACCTAATTTAACCGCAGATTGTCGTCCTCCCGGGCCATTGGCGGCGAGCAAACGGCTGCTGTAAAGTGTGTCTTTGCGTGTGTCGCTACTTGCAAACACCCCTTTTCACGCCTTTTCACCCCCTTTCACTCCTTTTCACCCCCTTTCACCCCCCCTTTTACAGATTGGTCTCACCCATGAAACTCTACGGACTCCCTGGCGCCTGCTCGCTGGTCGATCACATTACCCTGCAGTGGACTGGCCAGCCCTTTGAATACGAAATTGTTCCCCGCGCTGGTCTCAAAACCGCACCGTTCACTGACATCAACCCGATGGGCGCAGTGCCGGTGCTGGTCGACGGCGATGTCACACTGACGCAGAATGTCGCGATTCTCGAATACATCGCTGAACAATATCCGCAAGCCAATGTGCACGGCGGCACAACGGCCCGCGCGCGCGCTGAAGCCCGTCGCTGGCTTGCCCTGCTGAATTCCGATGTCCACAAGACGTTCAGCATGCTCTTTGGCGCCACCCGCATGGTCTCCACCGAAGCCGCCCAGGACGAGTTGCGCAAGACAGCCTCGGATCGCATCAAAGAGATGTTCGCCCTGATCAACAAACGGCTTGAAGGTCGCGAATGGCTGGGCGAAGCCCGTTCAGTGGCCGATGCCTACCTGTATGTGATCCTGCGCTGGGCAGGTGCATTCAAGATGGATCTGTCGGCATTCCCGAATCTGCAGGCGCACTTCGCGCGCATGCAGGCCGACAAGGGCGTGCAGGCCGCGCTGGCTGCGGAAGGCTTGAAATAACGGAATTGCTCATCAGGGCAAACGCGAAGTTACTCCGGCGACACAGCAGGTCTTGAGCGCGCAAGCGACGTGGCTTGATCGATGAAGTCCAGCAATGCCGGCGTGTGTTGTTTGCCCCGATGAATCACCATGCAAAACTGCCGGGTGATTTTCGGCAGCGCGGCGTGTACGCGCTTCAGGAGCTTTGCCTCGAGCATGTCGTCCACGACCCAATGCGAAAGACACGCCACGCCAAGTCCTGCTGCCGCTGAGTGCTTGATCGCCTCTGAGCTTCCAAGTTCGATGCTGCGACGGTACGATCCGAGGTGCGGCAGTAGCAATTGATCTGTCACCTCGCGGGTACCGGAGCCCGTTTCCCGCAAGAGCCAGACCCAATCGCGCATTGTCTTCAGCGACACCGGGCCTTGTGTGGGTTCCTGTGACAGGGTTGGGCATCCCACCACCACCAACTCGTCCTGCATCCA
Source organism: Burkholderiaceae bacterium (assembly GCA_020851995.1). Classification (GTDB taxonomy): domain Bacteria; phylum Pseudomonadota; class Gammaproteobacteria; order Burkholderiales; family Burkholderiaceae_B; genus Zwartia. Next base: position 32,540 of record JADZBO010000248.1, on the reverse strand, counting down.
TGGGGTGACGCTGAGCGATGTCCGGTGACAGGGACCCTCAATCAGTCCTACATCCAGTTCAAACCGGTCAACCGCGTCGCAGATCGCTTCGGTATTTTTGATGACAACCCGTGAGTGCCAGCTAGTGGCTGTATTTTGGTGCCGCCGGTGAAGAAACTGCTCAAGAAGCCGAGGCAACAGGAAATTACCAATCGTGGTGCTGGCACCGATTCGCAGCGACTGAGATTGCGCCATGCCATCGTGCGACATCTGTTCGATCCCGGCGGCGCCATCCAGCAGCGCCAGCGCGCGCGGCAACAGGGCTCTTCCGCTGTCGTTGAGCAGAAGACGCTTGCCGACTCTGTCAAAGAGGTGAAGCGATAGCAAGCGCTCGAGTTCCTTGATGGCAGAACTGGTGGCTGATTGCGACAGGGCAATTTGCACGCTGGCCGCCGTCGTACTGCCGGTTTGAGCGACTGCCACAAATATCTGAAGTTGACGCAGCGTAAGGCGCAATGCATCCATGATCGATTATTCGTTCACTTTTATACCTATTTTATAGATAGATTTTACCTAAATAATTTGTTTTACGGGTAGATGTCAGCCCTCTATATTCGATTTACTGCATATGCTTATATTAAAAACACCATGTCCACCAAGGTAACCGCCCGTCCCTCCTTGACAGCGCAGTCGCGCGGACGGATCAGTGGCTTTAAGATCCAGTCGCTCCTGCGTGTGCTGCCAGGCCTGGCGCTCAGCGGAGCGCTGGCTGCGGCTGCCGTGATGCTGGGTCGCATCGGCTGGCTCCAGGATCACGGTATCAGCACGCTGACGCTGGCCATCGTGCTGGGCATGCTGGTGGGTAACACGGTTTTCCCGCGTGTGGCCGAAATCAGCGGCCCCGGGGTGAACTTTTCTAAACAACGGCTGTTGCGCCTGGGTGTGATTCTGTACGGCCTGCGCCTGACGGTACAGGATATCGGTCACGTAGGGCTGGCTGGCGCGGTGATCGATACTCTGGTGCTGGGATCGACGTTCGGTTTAGCGTGCTTTGCCGGCATCCGATGGCTTGGCATGGATCGCAAGACGGCCATGCTGATCGGCGTGGGCAGTTCGATCTGTGGCGCCGCTGCAGTGATGGCTGCCGAGCCGGTGGTCAAGGCCCGCGCCGAGCAGGTGACCGTCGCCGTGGCGACGGTCGTGGTGTTCGGCACCATCGCCATATTTTTGTACCCGCTGCTATTTCAACTAAACCTGCAATGGCAACTGATTCCGGGTGGTGCAGACCGTTTTGGCATCTATATCGGTTCCACCATTCATGAAGTGGCGCAGGTCGTTGCTGCTGCACGCTCAGTGGATCCTCAGGCGGCAGATACCGCTGTGATTGCCAAGATGGTTCGCGTCATGATGCTGGCGCCCTTCCTTGTCATGCTGTCTGTCTGGCTGACCCGGGACGAGGCCAAACACGCTGCGCGAAATAAACCCTCACCCGCGTCAGGCGAGCACACTGTATCCCATCTGAAGCCAACCAAGGCCAAGCTGCCGGTGCCCTGGTTCGCCTTTGCCTTCGTCGGGATGGTGATGTTCAATTCTCTGAACCTGCTGCCTCAGAGTGTGGTGACCACGGCGATTGAGATTGACAACGTTTTTCTGGCCATGGCCATGGCGGCTCTCGGCCTTTCAACCCACATCTCGTCGATACGCAAAGCAGGCATCCAGCCTCTCTTGCTGGCGCTGATTCTGTTTGTCTGGCTGGTCTTGGGTGGCGCACTGATCAACCGCTGGGTCTTTGCCCTGCTGGGCTAAGGTGGGCCGTGTCTCGCAACGCGTGATTGAAACAGGCCCACCAGTGGTTCCTGACCACCCGGAACTCAGCGCCCGAACTCGACCGACAATTCGGCTGCCCGGGTGCTGGCCGCGTGCATGGCCTGCTTGACCATGTCGGTGAACCCTTCGCGATTGAAGACATCGAGCGCGGCTGCCGTGGTGCCGCCTTTGGAGGTCACGCGTTCGCGCAAGGTGGCGGGCGACTCTGGCGATTCGGCGGCAAGGCGAGTGGCACCGTGCAGCGTGGCAATCGCCAGTTTGCGGGATTGATCCATCGTCAGTCCGAGTGACAGACCTCCGGCGATCATGGCTTCCAGGAACAAAAAGACGTACGCCGGCCCGCTGCCCGACAGCGCTGTGACCGCGTCAAGCGACTGATCGTCATCCACCCACACGACCTGCCCCACGGTTTCAAGCAGGCGTGTGGCAACCGCGCGATCCTGCTCAAGCACCGATTTGGGTGCCGCCATTCCGGTGATGCCCTCGCCCACCAGCGCCGGGGTGTTCGGCATACAACGCACAACGCGCTGCCACGGCTGCCCCTGCTGGTTCAGCCAGTTCGAGAGCGATCCGATCGAAATGCCCGCGGCGATGCTGATCACCAGGGTATCCGGCCTGAGCCATTCCCGTGTTGCCAGAACGACGTCACGCATTTGCTGCGGTTTGACAGCGTAGATCCAGACGTCGTAGCGCGACAGCCGTTCGTCAGGATATGGCACAACGCTCACGCCACGCTCGCCCCACTGCCGTTGCAAGGGTTCGGCGACCTCGATGATGTGCAACTTGGACAACGGGCAATGGCGGTTGAGAAGGCCAGATACCAATGCATTGGCCATGTTGCCGCCGCCGATAAAGGCGACCGAGGGAAAGTGATCCATGGGAAATCCGTTCGTGGGTGTAAAGACTGGGTGAAAGGGTCAGTTCAATCCGGTTCAAGGCGTCGCACAAAGCATCATCAACGCACCGGAAGAACTGTCTGAAAGAAGATACCCGCAAACACTGAAAAGCCAAACCAGGTGTTGTGCAGGAAAGCCCGAAAGCACGCCGCGCGGTCCCGGCTGCGAATCCAACCGACATGCCTGAGGGCAATCGCGCCCGCGCCGGCAAGGCCCAGCGCGTAGGGCCAGCCCCAGCCAAGCAGCCATCCGCACAGAGCCAGCAGCGCAATCGTCAGCGCATAGAACAAGGCGACCAGTACGACGTCGTAGCGCCCGAAGGTGATTGCTGACGTCTTCAAGCCGAGCCGCAAGTCATCATCGCGATCAACCATCGCATATTCAGTGTCGTAGGCGATCGCCCAGCAGACATTGGCCGTCAGCATCAGCCAGGCGACTGGCGGGACTGCATTTTGCAGCGTGGCGTAGGCCATCGGAATGCCAAACCCGAACGCGATCCCGAGATAGGCCTGAGGGATCGCGAAAAAGCGCTTCATCAGCGGATAAGATCCCGCCAGAAAGGCCGCCACGAAGGCTAGTCCGATGGTCAGGCGATTCAGCGGCAACACCAGCAGAAAGGCGAGCAGCGCGAGTACCGCAGCAACGACTAACGCTTCACGGGGCTTGATTTGACCCGAGGTCAGGACACGCTGCTCGGTACGTTTGACGTGTCGGTCAAAATCGCGGTCAAAGTAATCGTTCATCGCGCAACCCGCCGAGCGCATCAGAAAGGTGCCAAGCACGAAAATAACCAGAATCCAGGGGGGTGGCCAGCCGCCAGCGGCAGCAAAGAGCGCCCAGAGCGTGGGCCAAAGCAGCAGCAGCGTGCCGATGGGTTTGTCGATACGAACCAGACGCGCGTAGAGCGACAGGCGTGCGGAGATCGAAATGGGGCTTTGCGAGCCAGATCCGGATATGTTCTGCATGGGCATCAGGTGGCGAAACACGTGCACGCCGGGGCGATCAGGTCAATCGCTGCAAGGATAACATCCGCCTGCAGTGGCGACTGCGACGGGTGCGCGAGGACTCCGTGTGGCCCGCGTCACTGCCTGGCGACGTCGTCCTTGAGCATTTGGACGCCGGGCAAGGCCGTCGCGTAGATGGTCTCGGCGAGCGCGTGGACCGCGGCTACCCGCGTAAAGCTCTTGCGCCAGGCAAGCACCACCCGCCGCAGCGGCGCAGGCTTTTCAAACGGAATGTAACGCAACAACTTGTTGGCCTTGTCCTCGGAAACGATCGATGTGGCTGGCAGTACGGTGATGCCAACGCCCGCCGCTACCATGTGACGTATCGTTTCGAGCGACGAACCCTCAAAGGTTCGCTGTATGCCGTCACTGGTCGCGGCAAAGCGCGAAAGCTCAGGGCAGACCTCCAGTACCTGATCGCGAAAACAATGACCGCTGCCCAGCAACAGCATGTTTTGCTGCTTGAGTTCATCGGCGGGAATGGCTTTACGCTGAGCCCATGGGTGGGCAGCGGGAACCGCGACATAAAACGGCTCGTCGTAAAGCGGTTGCAGCACCAGCCCGGCCTCAGGCAGGGGCAGCGCCATGATCGCGCAATCGATTTCCCCCTGTCGCAACAGTTCGATCAGCTTGACCGTGAAGTTTTCCTGCAACACCAGCGGCATTTGTGGGACACGTTCGATCTGGTTCGGCACCAGGCGCGGCAGCAGATAGGGCCCGATCGTGTAGATGATGCCTACGCGCAGGGTGCCGGCCAGCGGATCGTGGCCAAGGCGCGCCATTTCTTTGAGATTCGCGCTTTCCTCCAGCACTTTCTGCGCCTGGGTGACCAACTGTTGCCCGATCGCGGTGACACCCACCTCGGTGCCGCCGCGCTCGAACATCGTGACGCCCAGCTCACTCTCGAGTTTGCGGATGGCGACCGACAGCGTGGGCTGGCTGACGAAGCAGGCCTCTGCGGCGCGACCAAAATGACGTTCGCGGGCAACCGCGACGATGTACCTGAGTTCAGTGAGTGTCATAGAGACTCCTTTCAACTTCGATTGCGCTCATTGGCTGAGGGGATGCCGCGTTACGCGACGCGCGCGTCCTTATTTCAGCTGCGTAGAAAATCTTCCCGACCGCGCATCCAGCGTGCGAGGTGACGGATCACGATTGCCGGCTCGTCACGGCGCAATTCGATCGCGGCCTCTCTTGCTGCACGGACCAATGCGCCGTCCTGCGCCAGATCGGCAAACTTCAGCAGTGCCATGCCCGACTGCCTCGAGCCCAGTAACTCCCCGGGTCCCCGGAGGTCAAGATCGCGCTGGGCGATCTCAAATCCATCCTGGGTTTCGTACATGGCGCGCAGGCGCTCGCGCGCGAGCATCGAGAGCGGCGCCTGGAACATCAGCACACACACCGATTGCGCCTGACCTCGACCCACGCGTCCGCGCAGCTGATGCAACTGGGCAAGCCCGAAGCGCTCCGCGTGCTCGACAACCATCAGCGCGGCATTCGGAACATCCACCCCGACCTCAATGACCGTTGTTGCGACGAGCACGCTGATTTCCCCGTTTCGGAAAGCGCGCATGACGCCCGCTTTTTCCGCCGTGGGCATGCGACCGTGGACAAGGCCTACTGCCAGCCCCGGCATTGCCAGCGCGAGCGCGGCATGTGTATCGACCGCAGTCTGCAAATCGAGTGCCTCGCTTTCCTCGATGAGCGGACAGACCCAGTAGGTCTGTGTGCCCGCTGCTGCCGCACGCATCACGTGAGCAATGATTTCGGCGCGGCGTTCGCTCGAGACCAGCTTGGTCGTGACAGGCTTGCGGCCTGGCGGCATGCCATCGATGGAGGAGACTTCGAGATCGGCAAAGAACGTCATGGCCAGGGTGCGCGGGATGGGCGTCGCGCTCATGGTCAGCTGGTGCGGTACCAGTTCCGGGTCCCCTGCCCCACCAGCATCAGCCTCGCCCTTACGGGTGAGATCCAGTCGCTGTGCGACACCGAAGCGATGCTGTTCGTCAACGACCACGAGGCCGAGATTGCAAAAACGGACTGAATCCTGGATCAGCGCCTGCGTTCCGATCACCAGGCGCGCCTGCCCGGAGGCAATCGCCTCCACGGCACCCCGCCGCGCACGTGCCGGCATGCTTCCCGTGAGCCAGCGCACCTCGATTCCGAGCGCTTCGCACCAGACGCGCATCTTCTGGTAATGCTGCTCGGCCAGTATTTCGGTCGGTGCCATGACGGCGACTTGCATGCCGGCGTCGATGGCCTGCATTGCGGCCATCGCGGCCACGACGGTCTTGCCGCTGCCGACATCGCCCTGGAGCAAACGGTGCATCGGATACGAAAGCGCCAGATCGGCGCTGATTTCGCTGATCACCCGTTGCTGCGCCTCGGTCAGATCGAATCCCAGGACCTTCACCAAACGGGCGCAAAGGGATGCTTTGCCTGGTCTGACCGCCAGGATGGGTGCCTTTTTCGCACGCCTTGCCTCCCGCGCGGCCGCAAGCGATAACTGTTGCGCGAGCAGTTCGTCGAACTTGACCCGCAGCCAGGCCGGGTGTGTGTGTTCCATCAGCGAATCCGCGTCGTCAGCGGGCGAAGGGCTGTGGAGGATCTTGATTGCCTGGGCGAAAGGCATGAGGGAAAGGCGATCAACGAGTGTTGCCGGCAGCGTATCGTCCAGCGGGCACTGCATCAGAGCGCCCGCGATCGCGCGGCGCAGGCTCACCTGGGCCAACCCCTCGGTCGTCGGGTAGATTGGGGTCAGCGACACAGGAAGCGGCGCATCCGCGACTGTGATGCGCGGGTGGATCATCTCAAGACCGAAGTAACCGCCGCGAACTTCGCCGCGTACCCGCCAGCGGCGTCCCGCCTGCATCTGTTGCAGCTGACTCGGATAGAACGTCAGCCATCGCAGACTGAGTTCGCCGGTGTCGTCACGCAGGGTTGCGACGAGTTGGCGACGCGGTCGGTAGGAGACATCGCTGCGCAGGACTTCGCCCTCGACCTGGCCTGGCAGACCAGGCCGCAAACTCGCGATCGGCTGGACACGGGTTTCATCCTCGTAGCGCAGAGGCAGGTGCATGACCAGATCCTGCGGATCCACTAACCCCAGTCTGCGGAACTTCTCTGCGAGCGAGACGCCTGCGCCGCGAGTCGATTCGCGCGCGGCGCCCGGCTTGCGCCGGGTTGGCGTGGCAGCTTGCTTGGGCATCGGAGGCAATTTTGATGGCCAGGTCAGGCGTGGGTGTTCCGGGGTCAGATGACGATGATGGCTTCGATTTCGAATTGCGCACCTTTGGGCAGGCTCGCGACACCGACGGTTGAACGCGCCGGATAGGGCTGTGGCAGTTGCTCGGCCATGAAATTGTTGGCGATGGTGAATTTGCCGAGATCGGTCAGGAACAAGGTCAGTTTGACAATGTTCTCGGGTCGGCCACCCGCGGCATCGATGACAGCACGCATGTTGGCGAAGGCCTGACGAACCTGCTCCTCGAAATTGTCGGAAATCATTTCCCCGGTGGCTGGCACCAACCCGATCTGCCCGGAAAGGTAAACGGTCGTGCCAGCGGGTGCGGCGACGGCCTGCGAGTAAGGACCGACAGCGGCAGGCGCCGCATTGGTGTGAATGATGGTTTTGGGCATGGCGGGCTCCGGTGGCGAAGGTTGATGTAAAGGGTTGGGTTTATGCCTATCGAATTCTAACTATTAATAGATTAAACCGATAGTTGTCGTGGCTCAATTTGACATAGGAGAAAAATGTCTATGTAATGAGAACCGTTCCTATTCGTATTCCACAAAAATTCCAGTCATGAATCTGCCCACCCAACGTTCACTGCGCCGCCCCGCCGCTCATGCGCGCATTGCACGCGGCCTGGTTGCCGTCGTCGCTCTCATCGCCGCGCAGGTCTGGGTTCCGCAGGCGCAGGCACAGGCGGTCAATCTTTATACGACCCGTGAGCCAGCGCTGATGCGTCCGCTCATTGAGGCGTTTACCGCAAAATCCGGCATCAAGGTCAATACGGTATTTTTCAAGGATGGCCTGCTCGAGCGCGTTAAATCAGAAGGAGCCGCCTCGCCTGCCGATGTACTCATGACGGCGGACATTGGCAACGTGGTCGATCTGGCGACCAACGGGCTGCTGCAACCGATCCGCTCTGCCGAGATCGAATCGGCAGTACCACCCACGCTGCGCAGCCCGGAAGGCACCTGGTTCGCGCTCTCGCTGCGGGACCGGGTCGTGTACGCCAATCCGGCGACAGCACCTGCGTCGCTCACCTACGAGGACCTCGCCAAGCCGGAGTGGAAGGGAAAAGTATGCATCCGCTCAGGCCAACACCCCTACAACGTAGCGCTCGTCGCCTCGATGATCCAGCACAACGGGATCGCGGCAACCGAGGCCTGGTTACGCGGCGTCAAACGCAATCTCGCCCGCCGGCCTGGCGGCGGCGATCGCGATGTCGCCCGTGACATTCTGGGTGGTCTCTGCGAAATCGGTATCGCCAATGCGTATTACGCGGGTCAGATGAAATCCGCCGGGCAAGGTACGCAGGCCCGGCAATGGGGGGATGCCATCAAGGTCATCCGTCCGACTTTCGAAAAGACCGGCGGCACGTTCGTCAACGTGACGGCGGCTGGCATTGCGGCGCACGCGCCCAACAAGGCCAGGGCGATCGCGTTGCTCGAGTTTCTGGTGTCCGATGCAGGGCAGCGGTTGTACACGGGGATCGATTTTGAGTACCCGGTGCGTGCCGGCGTACCGCTATCGCCCGTCATGGAGGCCTTTGGCCCCCTCGTGCCTGATGACACGCCGCTCGAAACCATTGCCGCTCAGCGCGTTGTTGCAAGCCGTCTGATCGATCGCGTCGGATTCGATCAGTAGCAGGGGTGCAACCGCCATGACGACGATCACGCGATCCTGGCCAACGCTTGCAAGCGGAAGGTTTGCCACCCTCGCTGCATTCGCGTTAGCGGTTTGCGTGGCGATTCCCCTGCTTGGACTGGGACTGACCGCGATGGATGCCGACCCGTCGAACGGGCTGCACTTGCTGGAGCACGTTATACCGACGGCTGCAATCAACACCCTGCTGCTGATCACCGGCGTCGCGTTGATTGCCGCAGTCGTCGGAACGGGTTGTGCCTGGTTGCTGGCCAGCTATACATTTCCAGGGCACACCGTGCTGTCCTGGGCGTTGCTTTTGCCGCTGGCCATGCCAAGTTACATTGTGGCCTATGCCTATCTCGATCTGCTGCATCCTCTGGGGCCGCTGCAGGAGTCCTTGCGGGCACTACTCGGTTATTCGGGACCACGCGAATTCCGACTGCCCGATGTCCGGTCCCTTGTGAGCGTCATCGTCCTGCTGGGTTTTGTCCTGTATCCCTATGTGTACATCGGAGCACGGACGGTGTTCCAGATGCAGTCCCGCAACCTGGCTGATGCCGCCCGAAGCCTGGGTGAATCGCGCTGGGGTGTGTTGCGGCGCGTGGCGCTGCCGCTTGCGCGCCCGGCAATCGTCGCAGGTGCCACGCTCGCGGTACTTGAGGCGCTCAACGATGTCGGGGCCAGCGAAATGATGGGAGTCCAGACTCTCACGACAGTCATCTACTCGACATGGATCACGCGCAACGATATCGGTACGGCAGCGCAGTTCGCCATTGGCGTTCTGGCGATCGTCCTGTTTGCTTGTCTTCTCGAACGTCAGGCGCGAGCGCGACGCGGCTACAGTACGCCAGACGGAATCCGCAGTGCGAATCCGGAAAGGCTCTCAGGCGCACGAGCTTGGGCTACTGTCCTGTTGACTGCCCTGCCCGTCGTCATCGGCTTTCTCCTGCCGGCGGCATACCTGTCGTTCCAGGCAGGGGTCCGGATCAGCTCCGCGGCCGGCATATCCTCCGATTTAGTGCAAGCCGCGGGCAACTCGGTGGCGATCGCCCTGGCCGTGACCGCCTGTGCGGTGGCCTGTTCTCTTGTGCTTGCGTGGGCCGCGCGCACTTGGCGCAGTGGCCGGTCACAACGGATCATGCGGCTGGTCTTCGTCGCTGGCAATGTCGGCTATGCGGTACCCGGATCCGTTCTGGCGATCGGCATGCTGGCGACGTTCGCAGCGTCGGATGGCGTGCTCAACGCCTTGAGGAGCTTCTTCTTCGATGCCGGACCAGTGCTTTGGCTGGGCGGATCCCTGACAGGTCTGGTGATCGCGTGCACGATACGCATGCTGGCTGTGTCGTCCGGCACAATCGAGTCTGGCTTCGCACGCATCCCGCTCAGCCTGGATCTGGCCGCACGATCATTGGGAGAGTCGTCGCTGGCAACACTGGTTCGCGTGCACCTGCCGCTGTTGCGACCCGCCCTGGCAGCCGGGGCGTTGCTGGTGCTCGTGGACGCCATCAAGGAACTCCCTCTCACCTTGATGTTGCGCCCAATGAATGTCGAGACGCTGGCCACGTGGATCTACGGAGAAGCGGCCCGTGGCAGTTACGAGGAAGCGTCGATCGCGGCGCTGGCAATCGTTCTTGTCGGGCTTGCGCCCGTCATGTATCTTGCGCGCACGCTGGCTCGCCCGCCAAGGAGAACCTGACATCATGCTGGAACTGAATCAAATCGGAATCGATTACGATGCGCCCGATGGAGTCGCAACCGCGGTGGCTTCCATGTCACTGAATCTCGCCCGCGGCGAAATCGTGTGTCTCACCGGGCCCTCGGGCAGCGGAAAATCAAGTGTGCTGAGAGCGATTGCGGGTTTTGAGCCAATCGCGCGCGGTTGCATCCGGATCGCTGACGAAGTCGTCTCCACGCCCGAAGGGCTGGTTGCGCCCGAATGCCGCTCGGTCGGGCTGGTGTTCCAGGACTACGCCCTCTTCCCGCACTTGACCGCCGTGCAAAACATTGGATTTGGGCTTCGCAAGCTCGATGCCGATGCGCGCACGCGTCGCGTGACACAACTGCTTGAAGTCGTCGGGCTGCAGTCTTGCGCGCGGAAATACCCGCACGAAATGTCTGGTGGGCAGCAACAGCGGATCGCGCTGGCGCGCGCGCTCGCGCCCGCGCCACGTTTACTGCTTCTGGATGAGCCCTTTTCCAGCCTGGACGAGATGACGCGCCTGAACCTTGTCACCCAGGTGCGGAGTATCCTCAAACAAAGTGGCTGTACCGCACTAGCCGTCACGCATGATCATGAAGAGGCGCGAGCGTTCGGTGACCGTACGGTTGCAATGCCTAATCCGTCGCGGGTTCAGCCGTCACCGGATCCATTCCCAGCTCGCGCAGCTTACGCGTAATCGTGTTGCGCCCCAGTCCGAGCCGGCTCGCAGCTTCCACGCGCCTGCCACGACAAACGTCGAGCGACGACTGCAACAGCGTACGCTCGAACTGACGGGTTAGCGTATCCCAGACTTGGGGCTCCGTGCGCGTGAGTCGCACGTTGGCATCCAGGGCGAGCAATTGCTGCCAGGTGGCCGAGGAGCCAGCAGTTGCATCCGAAGCCGCACGCCCGGCCAGCGAGCCGATGTCGCCCGCGCGAATTTCGGGCGGCAGATCACTGACACCCACAGTCTGGCCGGGCGCCATCACCGTCAGCCAGTGACAGAAATTTTCGAGCTGACGCACATTGCCCGGGAAATCAAACTGCGCCAGTGCTGCGATTGCCGGTTCCGAAAGCCGCTTCGCAGGAACACCCAGAGTCCGTGCGCTCACGCCCAGGAAATGGCGCGCAAGTTCAGGAATATCTTCGCGACGTTCGCGCAGTGGCGGCAGGCGCAAGCGGATGACATTCAGCCGGTGAAACAGATCTTCGCGGAACTTGCCTTGCTGGACGCGCTCTTCGAGAGGCTGGTGCGTTGCGGCCACAATCCGCACATCGACACGCACCGGCTGGGCGCCACCGATGCGGTAGAACGTGCCGTCAGAAAGTACCCGCAGCAAGCGGGTCTGTAATTCGAACGGCATATCGCCGATCTCGTCCAGAAACAACGTTCCGCCACTCGCTTCCTCAAACCTGCCGCGCCTCAGCGCACTGGCCCCTGTAAACGCACCGCGCTCATGTCCGAAGAGTTCGGCCTCAAGCAGGTCGCGTGGAATGGCGGCGGTATTCAGCGCCACGAACGGGCCACCGGCGCGCATGCCGTGGCTATGCAGTGCCCGGGCGACGAGTTCCTTCCCAGTACCGGATTCACCCGTGATCAACACCGTCACGTTGGACTGCGCCAGTCGACCGATGGCGCGAAAAACCTCTTGCATCGCGACTGATGACGACTGTGTCAGCATGCCCTTTTCGCTTGACGCGGGGACTGTGTCACTACCCTCGACCGACTGTTCTTCAGCGAGCCGATCCTGAATCGCGCGGCTGATGAGTGTGACCGCTTCGTTGATGTCAAAAGGCTTGGCGAGATAATCAAACGCACCGCCCTGAAATGCGGAAACCGTGCTGTCCAGATCGCTGTACGCGGTCATGATGATGACTGGCAGCCCGGGGTAATTCTCCTTGACCTCCTTGAGCAGAGCCAGGCCGCTGGTGCCGGGCATGCGGATATCGGATACCAGTGCGCCGGGCGTATCGAGCTTCAGCGCAGCGGAAACGTCGGCGGCGCAGGCGAAACTGCGGGTTGAAATCCCGGCGCGCCCAAGGGCTTTTTCCAATACCCAGCGGATGGCTTGGTCATCGTCGACAATCCAGACGGGTTTCATAACGGCTCCATGGGTAACATCAGGCGAAACTCGGTGTGCCCGGGTTTCGAATCGAATTCAATGACGCCGCCGTGTTGCTGGACAAAGTCCTGGGCGAGGCTCAGGCCAAGTCCGGTGCCGCCATCCCTGCCCGTCACGAGCGGGTGAAAGATACGGTCCCGCAGGTTATCGGGAACTCCGGGGCCATTGTCGATGACCGCCACCACGACGGCCATTCGGTGCTGCTTGTGTCGCAGCAGGACCTGCCGCGCAATGCGCGTTCTGATCGTAATGTGCGGCGATCGGGTTGCCACCGCTTGTGTGAGCATTTGCGCCGCATTACGCACCACGTTCAGCAGCGCCTGCATCAGCCGCGATGGATCGGCGCGAAACTCCGGCATTGAGGCGTCATAGTCGCGTAAAATCGCCACCTCGCGAAACTCCGCCCGCACCAGTGCACAGACGCGTTCGCATATTTCGTGGATGTTGACAGCCTGCCATTGCACCGGCATGCGCTGAGGTGCCGCGAGTCGGTCGACCAGCGCCTGCAGTCGGTCAGCTTCCGAGATGATCACGCGGGTGTATTCGGTGAGCGCCGGGTCGGGCAATTCGGCTTCCAGCAACTGCGCAGCGCCGCGTAGCCCTCCAAGCGGATTCTTTACTTCATGCGCGAGATTGCGCAGCAGTTCGTGCTGCGTTTCCACTTCGTCGACCAGGCGGCTGGTGCGATCGACGATGATGCGCTGCTCGATATCCTTGACTTCGATGAGCGCCGCCCAGGGCTTGTTCACCAGAGCCACCGAGGTCACCGCGACTTCGATCGCGTCAAACCCGCGACGCGTCATGGCGAACTGGCGACAATCACTCATTTCACCAGCGCATGCCTGGCGAAACGACTGTTCCAGCGCCGCATCGCGTTCAAACAAAGCGGCTGCCGGCTGACCAAGGAGATGGCGCCGGGACCGTCCAAACATATCTTCTGACGCTGCATTGGCCACTTCGATCCTGCCCGCCGGGTTCAACAGAAGAACCGTTGTGGCGAGCAGATCGAGGGCTTCTACGGTAATCATGGCGATCAGACCCAGAGGGCCTGTGTCCAGGTTACGTCAGCGATCAGAGCGAGTAGTACATGTCGAATTCCGCCGGATGCGTGGTCATCCGCATGCGGTTGACATCCTGCATCTTGAGTTCGACGTAGGCGTCCAGCATTTCATTGCTGAACACGCCACCGCGGGTCAGGAACTCGCGGTCTTTGTCGAGCTCTTCGAGCGCCTGCTCCAGCGATGTACACACGGTCGGGATCTTCGCATCCTCTTCCGGGGGCAGATCGTAGAGGTTCTTGTCGGCGGGGTCGCCGGGGTGAATCTTGTTCTGCACGCCGTCCAGGCCCGCCATCATCAGGGCTGAGAATGCCAGGTACGGGTTGGCAAGGGGATCCGGGAAGCGGGTCTCGATGCGGCGTGCCTTCGGGTTGCCGACGTAGGGAATGCGGATCGAGGCCGAGCGGTTGCGTGCCGAATAGGCGAGTTTGACGGGCGCTTCGTAGTGCGGAACCAGGCGCTTGTAGGAATTCGTGCCAGGGTTGGTAATCGCGTTCAGTGCACGGGCGTGCTTGATGATGCCGCCAATGTAGTACAGCGCGAATTCGGACAAGCCGGCGTAACCGTTGCCTGCGAACAGGTTCTGGCCATCTTTCCAGATCGACTGGTGAACGTGCATGCCTGAGCCGTTGTCGCCCACGACGGGCTTGGGCATGAAGGTCGCCGTCTTGCCATAGGCGTGCGCAACGTTGCGCACAATGTACTTGAGGATCTGGTTCCAGTCAGCGCGACGCACCAGCGTGGAGAACCGGGTACCGATTTCGAGCTGACCGGGGGCCGCGACTTCGTGGTGATGCACTTCAACCGGGACGCCTGCTTCTTCCAGCAGGATGCACATCTCCGAGCGCAGATCCTGCATGGAATCAACCGGGGAAACCGGGAAGTAGCCGCCTTTGACACGCGGGCGGTGGCCAAGGTTGCCGCCTTCAAATTCCAGGCCGGTCGACCAGGGCGCTTCTTCGGACTTGATCTTGACGAAGCAGCCCGACATGTCGACGTTCCAGGTCACGCCGTCGAACACGAAGAACTCGGGTTCCGGACCAAAAAACGCAGTGTCGCCCAAGCCGCTGGACTTCAGATAAGCTTCAGCGCGTTTGGCGAGCGAGCGCGGATCACGGTCGTAGCCTTTCATATCGGAAGGTTCGACGACGTCGCAGGTCAGGATCAGCGTCGATTCCTCGCGGAACGGATCCATGCGGGCCGAGGCGGGATCTGCCATGAGCAGCATGTCCGAAGCTTCGATGCCCTTCCAGCCGGCGATTGATGAACCGTCAAACGCCTGACCATCGCGCAGCTTGTCTTCGTTCATCTGGCTGACCGGCACGGAAACGTGGTGCTCCTGGCCGAGGGTGTCCGTGAAGCGATAGTCGACAAACTTGACTTCGTTCTCGGCAATCTTTTTCAGAACATCTTGATTGGTGCTCATGTTGACTCCGGTGTTAGGAAAGAGTGTGTTGCTGTTAAGTACTAAATGTCGTTGCTGCGAGATCGGGCGATACAGAAAGATGGTTCCAATGAAGCAACAACCGTGCCAGACTTTTTTCGTACGAACATGTCCAAAAACGGGCGAATCAATGCACCATACCTGTGCGCATGCACGAATCCATGCACCAAATTGGTGATTTTAAAGGAACAGCGCCTGAAGTTCGTTCAGAAAACGCCAGCCCCGATCCGAAGCCTGCAGCCGGGTCGGATCAGAGACCAGCAGCCCTTGATCGTGCGCCCGTTGCAGAGCTTTGGTCAGTGTCGCCAAAGGTTGCCCGGTGCGTTCAGTGTACAGCGAGGCGGAAACCCCTTGCCTCAGGCGAAGCGCATTGAGCATGAACTCAAACGGCAGATCTTCAGGCGCCAGAATGCGCCCGTCCGTGACATGTGATGCGTCTCTTTGCGGGGCCGCCTGCATCCAGGATTCCGGATTGCGCACACGCGCATCACGCTCGATGCGATCCGGAAACGATAACTTGCCGTGCGCCCCGGGACCGATCCCCAGGTAATCGCCAAATTCCCAATAGTTGACGTTATGACGGGCGCGTGCGCCCGGACGCGCGTAGGCGGAAACCTCATAGCGATCAAATCCGGCATTTGTCACCAGCGTTTCAACGTGATCCTGCATGTGTGCGGCGACATCGTCGTCCGGAAGCTTCGGCGGATACTTCGCAAAAACCGTGTTTGGCTCCAGGGTCAGTTGATACAGCGAGAGGTGCTCCGTCCCGGAGTCGAGCGCTGCGCGCACGTCTTCTTCACACTCGGCCATCGTCTGCCCGGGCAGCGCGAACATCAAATCCAGGTTGACGCGGGAAACCGCTTTCTGCGCCATGACGATGGCCTCGCGCGCCTGACGAGCATTGTGAATGCGGCCGAGCGCTTCGAGGTGTCTGTCATTGAACGACTGAATACCTATTGAGATCCGATTGACTCCACTTGCCGCGTACGCGAGGAACCGGTCAGCTTCGGCAGTGCCCGGGTTGGCCTCCAGGGTGATTTCGGCGTCCGGCCAGAGATTCAGGTACGACCGAAGCATTGCCAGCAGGCGATCGACCGCGCTCTCGGAAAGCAGGCTCGGCGTGCCACCTCCAATAAACACGGTATGCACCTGACGCCCCCAGATTTTCGGCAAGGCCTGCTCGAGATCAGCGGCGAGCGCGTCGAGGTATCGGCCTTCGGGAATCGAATCCCCGGCCTGATGGGAATTAAAGTCGCAATAAGGACACTTCCGCACGCACCAGGGCACGTGAACATACAGTGAAAGCGGCGGCAATGCGTCGAGCAGCGCGTGACCCGGGGATAGCGCCGGCGACGCGGCGCGCAGGTCGGTGACAATCGGGATGACGCGGGGCATTATGTGACCAGCCCGCGCGTCCGCATTTGCGAAAGCAGAGTCTGCAAGGCCATTGCACGATGGCTGATCGCGTTCTTGCGCGCCGGGTCCATCTCTGCGGCACAAAGCCCTTCTGACGGCAGGAAAAAATGCGGATCGTAGCCAAATCCATGATCGCCACGCGGCGAATCGACGATAGTGCCGTCCCAGGTTCCTTGCGCGATCACTGGCAACGGATCGTCAGGCCGGGTGACGAGCACCAGCAAGGCAACATACCAGGCGCGTCGGTCCGTCACCCCCTGCAGCGCCCGAATCAGTTTGCGATTATTGGCCTCATCGGACTTACCTCCTGCCTCGGTCTGGGCATAGCGCGCGGAATGGATTCCGGGTTCGCCTTCCAGGGCGGCCACACACAGGCCTGAGTCGTCCGCAAGCGCGGGCAGGCCGGAGTGTGCGCTCGCATGGCGCGCCTTGGCCAGGGCATTCTCGACAAATGTGGGGTGCGGTTCAGGCGCATCGGGTATTCCAAGAGTGCCCTGCGCGATCAGACGCACCCCGAGGGGCTGCATCAAGGCCTGGAATTCACGTAACTTGCCGGGGTTGCCGGAGGCAAGCACCACGGTCGATAGCTGGCTCATACGCGGGAAAACTCCTGGGGGCAGATCAGGGACGCGGCACGTCTTCAAGCAACATATTCACCAGTTCACGCGCAAATCCCGGCAACTGCTCGAGATCGCGCACGCAAATGTGCAGTTTGCGCTCAGCCCAGTCGTCTGACAGGGGTACTGTGCGGATTTTCAAACCTTGCGCGTAGCGGCGCGCCGCAAGCTCCGGAATCACGCCAATCCCGACACCAGCCTCGATCATGCGGCAAACGGCCTCGAAACTGCCCACCTCGACCCGGAACCGGAAGGGATGACCGAGGTTATCGGCCGCCTGAATGAGAAACGCGTGAATCGCGCTCCATTCCGACAGCCCGACATATTCGTATTCGAGCGTATCGGCAAAATTGACCGCGCGTCGTCCGGCCAGCGGGTGATCGGTGCGGGTGACGAGGACCAGTCGGTCGGCGCGGTACGGCAGGTATTGCAGCCCTGCCGAGGCGGGTTGGCCGGCCACGATGCCGATGTCCGCTGAGCCGTCGGAGACGGCCTTGACCACCAGATAGCTCAGTCGTTCGCGCAATTCGACCGTCACGTCGGGATGGCACGCCAGGTAGCGGCTCAGTACAGCGGGCATGAATTCCGTCATCGCGGTGGTGTTGGCCACCATGCGGATCTGCCCTTTGATGCCAAGGGAATATTCGTGGATTTCGCCACGCAGGTGGTCAATCTGACGCAGCACGACCCTGGCGTGGCGTAAAAATGCCTCTCCCGAGGGCGTTAACGTCACGCCCTGACTATTGCGGTGAAACAGCCGTGTGCCGAAG
Organism: Burkholderiaceae bacterium; assembly: GCA_020851995.1. Classification (GTDB taxonomy): domain Bacteria; phylum Pseudomonadota; class Gammaproteobacteria; order Burkholderiales; family Burkholderiaceae_B; genus Zwartia. Next base: position 14,831 of record JADZBO010000248.1, on the reverse strand, counting down.
TGCTCTTCGAGATTTTTGACGCGGTTGCTGGCAGCCGGCAGGGAGAGATGGGATTTCTCAGCACCCCGGGTCAGGCTGCTCGCGTCGCCAATATTGACGATGAGCTGCAGATCGGTCAGGTCGAAATGATTGGCCATTCAGTGGATTGGGCGTGAAACTTAACAATACAGAAACCCCGGGTTAATCAATCGCCAATAGGCAACCTGAGGTGCCTGGGGCACATTAGCGGCTGTATTTCTAACCGCCATCATAAGACAATCATGAAATCGCATGCTGACCACCTCTATCAGGACATCCGCGATGCCATTCGCGACCTGTGCACGCAATTCCCCGACGAATACTTCCGCAAAGTCGACGAGGCGCGGGGTTACCCCGAGGAGTTCGTCAACGCGCTGACGCACGCTGGCTGGCTTGGTGCCCTGATCCCCCAGGAATATGGCGGATCGGGCCTGGGGCTGACCGAGGCGTCGGTCATCATGGAAGAAATCAACCGCAATGGGGGCAATTCCGGGGCGTGCCACGGCCAGATGTACAACATGGGCACGCTGCTGCGCCACGGTTCGGAAGAGCAAAAGCGCCAGTACCTGCCCAAAATCGCCGCAGGCGAGTTGCGTCTGCAGTCCATGGGCGTGACCGAGCCCACCACCGGCACCGACACGACCAAGATCAAGACGACCGCGGTCAGGAAGGGTGATCGCTATGTTGTCAACGGCCAGAAGGTGTGGATCTCGCGCGTGCAGCACTCGGACCTGATGATTCTGCTGGCACGCACCACCCCGATCGAGGAAGTCACCAAAAAATCCGAGGGCATGTCGATTTTCATCGTCGACCTCCATGAGGCAATCGGCCACGGACTGACGGTCAAGCCGATTCTCAATATGGTCAACCATGAGACCAATGAGTTGTTCTTTGACAACCTTGAAATTCCGGTTGAAAACCTGATCGGCGAGGAAGGCAAAGGTTTCAAGTACATTCTTGACGGCCTGAATGCCGAGCGTGTGCTGATTGCTGCGGAGTGCATCGGCGACGGCTACTGGTTCGTGGATCGCATTACGAAGTACACCAAGGATCGTGTCGTCTTCGGTCGCCCGATCGCACAGAATCAGGGGGTTCAGTTTCCGATCGCCCGCTCGTTCATCAACGTCGAAGCGGCCAGCCTCATGCGCTACGAGGCAGCGCGTCTCTTCGACGCCAAGCAGCCTTGCGGCACGCAGTCCAACATGGCCAAGTTGCTGGCGGCCGATGCGTCCTGGGAAGCCGCCAACGCCTGCCTGCAGTTTCATGGCGGCTTTGGTTTTGCCTGCGAGTACGACGTCGAACGCAAGTTCCGTGAAACCCGTCTGTATCAGGTCGCGCCGATCTCGACCAACCTCATCCTCTCCTATGTGGCCGAGCACGTGCTTGGCATGCCACGTTCCTTCTAAGCGAGGTGGAAGTCATGAATGCCGTTCCCTCCCCTAACGCCCCCGCGATCCTTCACCCCAGCGCCGAACTGGCGCGGTTCGCATCCGGGTTGCAGTATGCGGATATTCCTGAAGCGGTACGTCGCCGTTGCGAGGATCTGCTGCTCGATTGCCTGGCCTCAGTTCTGGCAGGTTCGACACACCGCGCCGTCAAGTCGGTCGCCAAGTTCGCCCGCGCGATGGGGCCCACCGACGGCAACTCGGAAGACTACGTCAACCGGCGCCTGACCTCGCCGTTGTTTGCCGCGATGGTCAACGCCGCCTCGGCGCACGTGGTTGAGCAGGATGACGTCCACAACGGCTCGGTGTTTCACCCCGCCGCCGTGGTGTTCCCGCCAGCGCTTGCCGTTGCGCAATCGATCGGCGCGTCGGGCGAGGAACTGATCGCCGCGTCAGTGGCGGGCTATGAGGTCGGGATTCGCGTGGGCGAATTTCTCGGCCGCTCGCATTACAAGATTTTTCATACAACCGGCACGGCTGGCACGGTCGCCGCGGCTGTCGCCGTGGGCCGTCTGCTCAAGCTCGATCCCGACCGGATGCTGCACGCCATTGGCTCAGCCGGCACCCAGGCTGCTGGCCTGTGGGAATTTTTGCGCGATGCCGCCGATTCGAAACAACTGCATACGGCGCATGCGGCCGCCTCGGGCCTGACGGCAGCCTATCTCGCTGAAGACGGTTTCACCGGTGCGCGCCGTATCCTGGAGGGATTGCAAGGCATGGCTGCCGGCATGTCCACCGATTCCGACCCGGCCAAACTCGTCGATCGTCTGGGGACGCGCTGGGCGCTGGCGGAAACTTCCTTCAAATTTCACGCTTCGTGCCGACACACCCATCCGGCCGCGGATGCTCTGCAGGCCGTGATGCGCGACCATGCTTTGCAGGCTTCGGACATCGCTCGCGTGGTGACACATGTGCATCAGGGGGCGATTGACGTTCTGGGCCCGGTGGTCGACCCGCAAACCGTTCACCAGTCGAAATTTTCGATGGGTACGGTGCTGGCGTTGATCGCGCTGCGCAACTCGGCCGACCTCGCTAACTTCGATCTCGCGCTTCAGGATGGCAAGGTCGCTGCATTCCGCGATCTGGTCACAATGGAACTCGACGAAGAGGTCGATGGCGCCTATCCCCAGCGCTGGATCGGCAAAGTCACAGTCACCACCCACGACGGCAAGGTCTATAGCGGTCGCGTGGACGAACCCAAGGGCGATCCTGGCAACACGCTGTCGCGCGAGGAAATCGAGGACAAGTCCCTGCGACTGGGAACTTATCTCGGTGCCGCGACCGAGTCGCAGGTCACGGGGCTGATCAAAAACGTCTGGGCGATTGCATCAAAGGCCACCGTGGGACGTCTTTTGCCTGCATGAACTGTCTGGCATGCAACCCCTGAACTTGAATCACATGACGGAGAATCACAAAAATGCGATTGAAAGATAAAGTAGCCATCGTGACGGGTGCTGCGAGCGGCTTTGGCGCGGAAATTGCGCGCGTTTACGCGCGCGAAGGCGCCCGTGTCGTCGTCGCCGACCTCAACGAGGCCGGTGCGCAAGCCGTCGCTGCCGGAATTGGTCCGGCGGCGGTCGGTATCAAATGTGACGTCACCCGCCGCGACGATATCGATCGCGCGGTCAAGACCGCAGTGGACAACTTCGGCACCGTCGACATCGTCGTCAACAACGCCGGCTACACGCACAAGAATCAGCCTTTCCTGAACGTGGACGAGGCGAGCTTCGATCGCTGCTTTGATGTCAACGTCAAGGCCATCTATCACATGATCAACGCCGTCGTACCGCTGATGCGCGCGAAGAAATCCGGCGTCGTCATCAATGTCGGGTCGACCGCCGGCATCCGGCCGCGTCCCGGCCTGTCCTGGTACAACGCCTCCAAGGGTGCCGCCAACCTGCTGTCGAAGTCGCTGGCCGTCGAACTGGCACCGGACAATATCCGGGTCAACGTCATTGCCCCGGTGATGGGCGTGACGGGGATGCTGGGTGACTTCATGGGCGTTCCGGACACCCCGGAGAACCGCGCGCGTTTCATCGCAACGATTCCGCTCGGTCGGCTGGCCGTTCCGCAGGATATTGCCAACGCCGCGCTCTTTTTGGCTTCTGACGAGGCGGCGTTTGTGACAGGGATCGAATTGCCCGTCGACGGCGGGCGCACGGTATAGCGTCCCTGAGGCTAGGTGGCATGGTTGAATCAGCGTTGGCGTGAGTCACGTTGCAGTGCGACCAGTTCGCCGATGCCTTTTTCCGCCAGCGTCAATAACGCATTCAATTCGTGACGGTCAAAGGTGTGACCTTCGGCCGTCCCCTGCACTTCGACATAGCGTCCGGCACCGGTCATCACGACATTCATGTCGGCGTCGCAGCCGGAATCTTCCGGATAATCGAGGTCAAGCACCGCCCTGCCCCCCACCATGCCAACCGACACCGCCGCGACGGAGTCTTTGAGCGGCATTTGAGCGATCAGTCCTTTCTGCAACAAACCATCGACTGCATCGGCCACGGCAATCCAGGCACCCGTGATGCTTGCGCAGCGTGTACCGCCATCGGCTTGCAGCACATCGCAGTCGATCTGGATGGTGCGCTCGCCGAGCAGCGTCATGTCCATCACGGCGCGCAGGCTGCGGCCGATCAGACGCTGAATTTCCTGCGTGCGACCCGACTGCTTGCCGCGCGCTGCCTCACGATCGCTGCGCGTGTGCGTTGAGCGTGGCAGCATGCCGTATTCGGCGGTCACCCAGCCCTGCCCCTGCCCCTTCAGAAACGGGGGCACCTTTTCGAGCACGCTCGCGGTGCACAGGACTTGCGTTTCGCCCATGCAAATCAGCACGGAACCTTCAGCGTAGCGGGTGAAATTGCGCTGGATACGCACCGGGCGCAGAATGTCTGGCGCGCGTCCCGACGGACGTTCGGCGGATGGGCTGGTGCTAGTATTTGACACGGTGGATTCTCTTCGTAGTGAAGAACATGTGGAAAGGAGACTGCGCAATGATCTCGGACACGTTCAGGGGTGGTACGGTGAATGCCGCCAGTATACGCAGGCTGCGCGGTGCGCGGTTTGCGTGCGCCGTTGCACTGTCCGTCGTCCTCGCGGGCTACAGCGTCGGGTCAAGCCAGGCGCAGACATCGCCGCCGACGCCAACGCCGATGACCCCTGCCGCGGCAGCCGCCGTGAACAGCGCAGTCGCGCGCTACGACAATTCCTACGAAATTTTCATGCCAGTCATCGCGGCAGGTGGGATGGTTGCCAGTGAACAGGCGCTGGCGTCTGAGGCGGGCGCGCTCATGCTGCGCGCGGGCGGCAACGCCGTCGATGCCGCGGTTGCCACGGGATTCGCGCTGGCCGTCGTATTACCAAACGCTGGCAACCTTGGCGGCGGTGGCTTCATGCTGCTGCACGATGCGCGCACGGGCAAGAGCATTGCGCTTGATTTTCGTGAAACTGCGCCTGCATCCGCGACCCGCGACATGTACCTTGACGCATCCGGCAACGTCATTAAGGGAAAATCAACGCAATCGCGTGATGCAGTCGGCGTGCCCGGCAGCGTTGCCGGCTTGACGCAGGCGCTGGCGCAGCACGGCACACTGCCACTCGCAAAGGTCATGGCACCGGCCATCCGTCTTGCAGAACAGGGCTTTCGCGTGAGTCCGTTTCTGGCAGAGCAATTCGCCCTGCAGCGCACTCACCTCGGGCGCTGGCCGGGCACCCGCGCCGTCTTTTTCAAACATGCCGCAGGCACCCCGGACTGTGCCCTGCGCGAGTGCCCGCTCAGCGCGTTGCGTACCTACGAAGCGGGAGAACTGCTGGTTCAGGGGGATCTCGCCGCATCCCTGCGCGCCATTGCGCAACATGGCGCTCAAGCGTTCTATGCCGGCGACATCGCGCAAAAAATCGTCGATGAACTGGCAGGCAGAAGCCACCCGCTCACTCCCGCTGATCTGCGCGATTACCGGACCGTGCTGCGCGAGCCGGTTCGTGGCACTTACCGCGGAGTCGACATTCTGTCGATGCCACCCCCAAGCTCGGGAGGTGTGCACCTGATTCAGATGCTGAATTTGCTCGAACGCTACCCGTTGCGCGATCTTGGCTTCGGTAGCGCGCAAGCAATGCATCTGATGGCTGAATCCGCCCGGCTGGCCTATGCAGACCGGGCCCAGCATCTGGGTGACCCGGATTTTGTCAAAGTGCCGCAGCGTGGGCTCGCATCCAAAAAATACGCTGACGCGCTGGCTGCAAAAATCGATCAGAAACGCGCACGTGCCAGCAAGGACATCGCAGCGGGGAACCCAACCCCCTACGAAAGCGACCAGACCACGCATTTTTCGGTCATGGATGCGGCGGGCAATGTCGTCAGCGCCACGTACACGCTCAATCTGAGTTTCGGCTCCGGCATCGTCGCCAGCGGAACCGGCATCCTGCTCAACAATGAGATGGACGACTTTTCAGTCAAGCCGGGCGTGGCCAATGCCTTTGGGCTGACCGGTGGCGAGGCCAACGCGGTCGCGCCGGGTAAACGGCCGCTCAGCTCCATGACGCCCGTGATCGCAATGCGCGACGGCAAGGCATGGCTGGCGACCGGTTCGCCGGGGGGCGCACGCATTATCACGACTGTGCTGCAGAACCTGGTCAACGTCATCGATTTCAATATGAACATCGCCGAAGCGGTCTCGGCGCCGCGCCTGCATCATCAGTGGCAGCCGGATATGCTGCGTGTGGAGCGCGGCTTCAGCCCGGATACGCTGCGCCTGCTGCGCGAGATGGGGCACGAGGTCAAGGTCATGCCTACAATGGGGCGCGCGCAAACTGTGCAGTTCGACGGAAAAGTATTCCTCGGAGCCTCTGATCCCCGAAATCCGGACGGCGCGGCCATCGGAATTGATCGCAACAAATAATCGAGAGCAACACATGACAGCAAGCATGACCGCCTTCGGCAGCGGCAAGGTCACTCTGGAGATCGGCACCGTGTCGGTTGAAATCCGCAGTGTCAATAGCCGATTCCTGGATCTGCAGTTTCGCATTCCGGATGAATTGCGGCTGGCGGAACAACCCATTCGGGAGCGGCTCACACGCAGTATCGGACGCGGCAAGGTTGAAGTGCGCGCGAGTTTTGCGCGGGCACAGAGTACGGGCGATCAGCGTTTGACGGAATCAGCGTTGCAGCGCGTCGCGCAACAGCTTGATGCTGCGCGTAAAGTACTCCCGCAGACGGAGTCTCCCCGCCTGTTTGAACTGCTTGGCTGGCCCGATGCCCAGGCAGCTGTCGTCGATCCGGAAGTCTGGGCGCAGGCCTGCCTCCAGGCATTCGAACCCGCGCTGGCGCAACTGACTGAGGGCCGCCTTCGTGAGGGTGAGCGCCTGGCGGCAGCCATGCTGACCACGTCAGGTCAAATGCAGGAAATCGTGCTCGAGGTTGAATCGCACATGCCCGCACTGCTGGCGACCCAGCGTGACAAACTTGCCCAGAAGTTGCGCGAGACAGTGAGTTCGGCATTCCCAGGCGGTTTCACGCACATTTCCGGGGCTGAGCTGTCTGAGCGCATCGCCAGTGAATCCAGTCTCTTTGCCCTGCGCATTGATGTGGCCGAAGAGCTCGCGCGGTTACGGTCCCATATTGTCGAACTCGAGTTTCTGCTGTCGGGCAAAAAACGCGAAGGCAGTGGTCGCGGGCCCGGCGGCAAGGATCCCGGCAGCGTGGGAAAACGCCTCGACTTCCTGTTCCAGGAAATGAACCGCGAGGCCAACACGCTGGGCTCCAAGGCCGCCAGCATGGACATGACGCGTTCGGCGATGGATCTGAAACTGCTCATCGAGCAGATGCGCGAACAGGCGCAAAACATCGAGTGACGATTCCGGCACGGAGCACCACGCCAGGGCCAGGCGTGGCGCGAATGCCAGTGTCCGTCGGTTAAGTGCGCCGCAAATGCCAGGCCTTCGGGCGGGTGAACGCCTGGATGCCATAGGTTGAAAGCGTCAACCCGATGCCTGAATCGCCGTAACCGCTCCAGGGCAGACGCGGGCTCACGCGATCGCAGCAGTTCCAGTACACGCTGCCAGAATGGACGTGTGCAAGCACGGAGCGCGCCCGCACCTCGTCGGGCGTATAGACCCCTGCCGTCAGACCGTATCGGGTGTCGTTCATCAACTGGAGCGCGACGTCATCGTTGCGAACCTTCTGTATACCGATCATGGGCCCGAAACTCTCTTCGCGCATCAGGTCCATTTCGTGGGTCACGTCGGCAAAAACCGTCGGCGCGTACCAGTTCCCGGGCCCCGGCAAACGGTGACCACCCAGCAGCAGGCGTGCGCCCTTGGCCCTGGCATCCGCAACCTGGGCATCGAGCACATCGAGTTGCGCGGCACGTGTGATCGCGCCGATGTAGGTGTCGTCCGAGGTCGGGTCGCCCACCGTGAATCCGCGAACGGATTCGACGAACGCCTCGACAAAGGCGTCATGGATCTTTTCATGCACATAAATCCGCTCCACCGAACAGCAGCTTTGCCCGGTGTTGTACATCGCACCGTCCGCGAGTGATTCCGCGGCCAGCCGCGGATCGGCATCATCACATACGTAAGTGGGATCCTTACCGCCCAGTTCGAGTTGCAACTTGATCAGGCGCGGCGCGAGTGCCTGGGCGATCCTGACGCCCGTGCCGTGTGATCCGGTGAAAAACAGACCGTCGATGCGCTGTTCGATCAGGGCGGCGCCGACTTCCGCCCCCCCGACCAACACAGTGAACACCTGGTCCGGGATTCCCGCACCGCGCAGCAGGCGCGCAATCGCGAGACCGGTCATCGTTGCGTACTCCGACGGCTTATACAGCACCGCGTTGCCAGTCAGCAGCGCCGGGATGAACACATTGCCGCCAACGAACCATGGGTAGTTCCACGCCGAGATATTGGCCACCACCCCCAGGGGCGCATGCTCGATCTGCTCGGTCATTCCGTCCTGATCGAACACCGTCTCGGTGGCCGTTGCGCGGTCGACGCTCTCAAGAAAAAAATCGATCCGTCCCAGCAAGCCATTGAGCTCATTGCGTGACATCCGGATCGGCTTGCCCGTCTCCGCGGTCATGATGGCGGCAAGAGCATCGAGTTCATCGACGATTGCCGCGCGAAATCTGACGATGCAGTGCTTGCGCGCGGCAACCGGCGTGCGCTGCCAGTTCGTCTGGGCCGCGCGTGCAGCAAGTGCCTTGGCGCCAACCGTCTGGGCGGTGTCCACCGGCACGGTGGCGATCAGCGCGCCGGTTGCGGGATTATGGATCGCGAGTTGTGTCATTTAAGCGGGGTCCTGCGATGGCGATTGGGATCCGGTCGGGCCGGGTTGTCGGGACTGACGCGCAACGCGCGCTGCTTGCAGAAAATCCGCGAGCAGCGGTGTGTCGTCGAGTACATTTTGCTCGGGGCGATGAAACTCTGGATGCCACTGCACGGCAGCCACGTAAGCCGGACCGCAGTGACGAATTGCCTCGATGACCCCATCGGTCGGACTGCGGGCCTCGACCTCGAAATCTGGCGCCAGAGCGCGAATTGCCTGGTGGTGGATGCTATTGATCGTGCGGCTTGACGAGGCACTGAGCAGCGTTTCAAGCCGTGTGCCCGACACCATTTCGACTTGGTGAAAATTATGCTCGTACACGGGCCGGTCCTGATGGCGAACGGGGGTGTCGAGTTGCGTGGCGATATCCTGATAGAGGGTTCCGCCGAATCCCACGTTGATGACCTGCAGCCCTCGGCAAATGCCGAACACCGGCTTGCCGGCGACAAAGAACGCCCGCATGAGTTCGATTTCGTAGGCGTCGCGCGCCGCGTCGCCGATCCATTCGGGCTTCAAGGGTTCTTCACCGTAGTTTCCTGGCCAGACATCCGCGCCGCCATGCAGAACCAATCCGTCCAGCCATTGCGCGTAGTCGTTGCAACCAATCTCACCACGTGCCGTGTCGCCGTAGGGGGACGGAATCATGACGGGAACCGCGCCACCGCTCATGACCCAGTGCGCCGTCGATTGCTCGATGAACTGCAGGGTCTTGGCGGGCGCGGCCGACCGTCCCGGCGTGGGTGGCAGCAAGCACGCGCTGATACCTATCTTGAGTCGGTCACTCATCGTGATCCCCGTTGCATCAGGCGCCAAGCGCCGCCGCGAACAACCGCTCAAAGTCAGCGGCGGTGCAAGGCCTTGGATTCGTCTGGTGGCAGATGTCCGCAGTCGCAATCTCGACCAGACGTGGCAGGTGTGCCCGTGTCACGCCGTAGCGGGCAAGCCCGCCACCAATGCCAATGCGCGTGCGCAACGCAAGCAGCCAGGGTACAAAGGCGCCGGCACCGCCGACCACTTTGCAGACGTGCGCGAGTTCGGCAAACTTATCCGGCGCAGCTTCGAAATTCCACGCAAGCACGGTATCGATCATGAGCGCGTTTGCCAGGCCATGATGCATATCGCAGACAGCCCCAAGGGCGTGCGCGCAGGAATGCACCGCCCCCAGATCCTTCTGAAAGGCCACTGCGCCCATCAGCGAGGCCATCATCATGTCGCCGCGTGCCCTCAGATCGCCTGGCGTTTCGACGGCAACCGGCAAGGCAGCCGCCGCGATACGCGTGCCTTCGAGCGCGATTGCGTCACACATCGGGTGATACGCCGGCGAGAGATAGCTTTCAATGTTGTGGGTGAGTGCATCCATGCCTGTGGCCGCAGTCATCGCGGGCGGCAACGCGAGCGTGAGTTCCGGGTCAGCAAAGACCGTGCGCGCGAGGATGGCCGGGCTGAACACCACGCGCTTAAGATGCGTGTCGTTTTCGCTGATGACGCTTGAACGACCGACTTCGGAGCCCGTTCCCGAGGTGGTCGGCAATGCAACGAAATAAGGCAGGGGCTGGTTGATTGGTCTGACCCGGGGATGATCCCAGACGTATTCCAGAATATCGCCTGGATGGGTTGCCGCCACGCCGACCACCTTAGCCACATCGAGCGCTGCACCACCGCCAAATCCGATGACGCAGTCCGCACCGTGAGCAGAAAAAGCCGCAGCGCCTTCCATCACCTGGCTACAGGTCGGATTGCCGTGCACGCCGCCAAACACAGCCACGTCCAGACCATCGAGATGACTGCGAAATTCGGTCAGTACCGGCAACGCCGCCAGGGCGCGATCCGTCACGATCAGAGGGCGATGCAATCCGAGGGAGGACAAATGTTCTGCAACGAGTTTGCGTGCCCCGGGTCCAAACTTGATGGCGGTCGGAAAGGAAAAATTTTGGATGCTCATGATTTCAGATAATTTCAAAGTAACGGCGCATTTCCCAGTCGGTGACGCAATCCAGGAATTGGCGCCATTCCCAGTCTCGCGTTGCGGCGAAATGGTCGACGAACCCATCGCCCAGCCAGTCACGCGCAATGCGTGAGCGTTCAAAAATGCGGGTCGTCTCGATCAGCGTGCGCGGCGCGCGCGGAATCGCTTCGGCGCCCTGATTGGTCCCGGTAATGGGCGCAGTGGTCAGTTTCAGGCCCTTTTCGACCCCGTCGAGCCCTGCGGCGATCAACGCCGCCATCGCAAGATAGGGATTGACGTCGGCGCCGGGGCAACGTGTTTCCAGCCGGGTCGCCTTGGGGCTCCCGGCGATCACGCGAAAGCTCGCCGTGCGGTTATCAATGCCCCAGGTCGGTTTGACAGGTGCCCAGAATCCGTCGACCAGGCGCTTGTAGCTGTTGACGGTCGGCCAGAACATTGGAGCGAACTCCATCAGGCAGGCGATCTGTCCAGCCAGATAGCTTTCAAACAACTTGCTCATGCGACGATCTGACTTCGCGTCGTAAAACAGGTTCGCTTTGCCATCGGAAAGGCTCTGGTGCACGTGACCGCTGCATCCCGGAAGTTGCTGACTGGGCTTGGCCATGAAACTCGGCATGATGCCGAAGCGCGCGCCGATTTCCTTGGTGCCGGTCTTGAACAGGACCGCGCGGTCAGCTTGTTCAAGCGCACTCGAAAATCCGATCGCCGCTTCGTAGACCCCGGGGCCGGTCTCAGTGTGCAAGCCTTCGACCGGCACACCGAACGCGAGCATGTCATCCATGATGGCGTTAAAGAAGTCCCGGTTCTGGTTCATGCGCAACAGCGAATAGCCGAACATTCCCGGCGTCAACCAATCGGGGCCTACGCCGTGCTTGGCCGCCCAGCTTTTCGGCGTTTCCGCAAAGTTGAACCATTCGAACTCCATGCCGGTCATCACGGCAAAGCCCATTTTTTCAGCGCGTGCGAGGACGCGCTTGAGGGTTTGTCTGGGGCATAGGGCGTGGGGCGTTCCGTCCGCGTTGACGAACTCTCCGAGAAAAAACGGGACACCGTTATCCCACGGAACCTGGCGCGCAGTCTCTGGCGCGATGCGACAGAGTGCATCGGGGAAACCGTGTTGCCAACCGGTCGCCGTCGTGTTGTCGTAGGTGACGTCCATCATGTCCCAGCCGAGTACGACGTCACAAAAGCCGAAGCCGCCGCCAGGATAGGGCTGCGCCGCGCCCAAAAACTTGTCACGATGCAGGTACTTGCCGCGCAAGATGCCATCGATATCGCTGACCGCGACCTTGACTTTCCGGGCGTCTGACTTTTGCACTGCCGTGATCGCGGGGTGAATCTTGCCGGAGACTGTTCTGGTGACCATCTGCATTCTGCCTCGTAAGTCCGGTTGTAAGGATTGACGACAGCCGCGCCACAAGAGCGGGGTATCTGGTGCGCAGGGTCAGGCGCGGCCGAGAAACGGCATCTTGGTCGCCATGATTGTGATGAACTGCACGTTCGTCTCAAGCGGAAAGCCAACGATCTGCGAAATGGTCTGCGCGACGTGATTGACGTCCATGCGCGGCTCTGCCCGCATCGAACCGTCAGGTTGCAGTACACCCTTGGCCATGCGGTCTGTCATCTCAGTCGCTGCGTTACCGATGTCGATCTGAGTGCAGGCGATGTCGTATGGCCGGCAATCAAGCGAGATCGACTTGGTGAGCCCTGTGACCGCATGCTTGGTGGCGGTGTAGCCAATCGAAAAAGGCCGTGGCGCGTGGGCGGAAATCGAGCCGTTGTTAATGATGCGCCCGCCCATCGGCGTTTGCGCTTTCATGATCCGAATCGCGCCCTGGGCGCACAGAAACATCCCGGTCAGGTTGATATTGACAATATCGCGCCAGACGTCGGTGGGAAGGTCTTCAATTGGCACGGGGGGGCCACCCCGTCCGGCGTTATTGAACAGCACGTCGAGTCGTCCGAAGCGGCGCGACACCTCCGCAAAAAGCGCATTGACACTGGCCTCGTCCGCGACATCGGTTGCGAGCGGATGCAACCGGCCTGCCAGTTCACCGCCCAGAGAGCGCGTTTCTTCGAGTTTGTCGGCGCGGCGACCCGCAAGGACCACGTCGTATCCGGCGTGCGCCAGGGCCAGTGAAACCGCCCGGCCAATGCCGGATCCCGCCCCGGTGACCACCGCAACTTTTAATTCGGCCATCATTAACCTTTATTCAGTATCCAGTGTGCTGGCGTGAACCGCCCTCGATCACAGAGCAGGTGACGTATCCCCGTCATCCGCTTCAGTGAGGCTGCGCAGGCGAAGGGCCCAACTCAACCGGTGTGTCCGGTTGAGCGCTCCACTCGCTCCATGATCCTCCGTAGAGTGCACCGCCAGGCAACCCGGCGATCCGCATTGCCAGGAGCATGTGGCACGCCGAAACCCCCGAACCACAACTCGCCACCATCTGTTGGGGCTTATAAGCGCCAAGCAATTGATCATATTCGGCGCGCAACGTTGCGGCATCCTTGAAGAATCCCGCGTCCGTCACGTTGTTTCTGGAGGGACGATTGACCGCTCCGGGCATGTGGCCGGCACGGGGGTCCAGGGTTTCGTTCTGACCCTGGAACCGATCCGGTGGACGGGCGTCGACGATGAGACGCCCAGGATTGCCCAGGCCCGCGCGCACGTTCGCCAGAGCGACCTCCGTCACAAGCGGTGAACCCTGCCGGATATTGCCGGCAATGCGAGCTTGCGGAAGATCCGGACTGACCGGGAAGCCCGCCGCCTCCCAGGCAGGCAAGCCGCCATCGAGCACTGCCACCCTCGCGTGGCCCGCACGCAGCACAAGCCACCAGAGCCTCGATGCGTACATGCCGCCATGGCTGTCGTAGCCGACCACCAGCGTGTCGTCGTTGACGCCCCACTGCGCCAGGGTTGCAACGAAAACCGCCTTATCGGGCAGCGGATGCCGGCCGTTATGCCCGCTTTTTGGTCCGCTCAGTTCGGTGCTCATGTTCACGAACCGGGCACCGGGTATGTGCCCCTGTGCGTAGACGCGCTGACCCAGGTCATAGTCGACCAGATCGGATCGGCAATCGCAAACGAGCACAGAGTCAGGGCGCGTCGCGATCCGCTCCTGCAGTTCACGCACAGTGATGATTGGGTTGATGGCGGTCATTTGGCTATTCCGTAAATGATTTTGGTCGCTTCGGCGCACAGGGCATGGCGACCCTTTGAATGTGACGTCAGGCGTTGAACACTACACGAGTCTGCTATGCTTTTGTCATTCAAATCGACTCGTATTGTGACTTATGTCCAGCGCGGCAGGTAACGTTTTTTTGGTAGTGGCGCCCAGCGGGGCCGGTAAGTCCAGCCTGGTCAATGCTCTGCTCGCCCAGGATCCCTCAATTCACCTGTCTGTCTCCTGCACTACCCGCGCCCCGCGCAGCGGGGAACTTGATGGCAAGGACTATCGTTTTGTCACGAACGATACATTCGAACAATTGCGTGCCGGTGATCAGCTGCTGGAATGGGCTCAAGTGCACGGCAACTACTATGGCACGCCGCGCGACGCCGTCGATGCGGCCATTTGCTCGGGCACTGACATCTTGCTTGAGATCGACTGGCAGGGTGCACGACAGGTTGAACGTCTGTTTCCTCGCGCAGTCGGCATCTTTATCCTTCCGCCATCGATTGCTGCGTTGCGCGATCGCCTCACCCGTCGGGGGCAGGATGCGCCAGACGTCATCGAGCGCCGCATCCAGGGTGCGGCGGCCGAAATCGCGCATGCGAGCGAGTTCGAATATGTTATTATTAATCAAGACTTTAGCGTTGCCCTGCAGGAGTTGTCGCTGATCATCGGCGCAGCGCGTTTGCGGCGCGAAAACCAGGCTGCGCGGCACGCTGCTCTGTTTGCTTCGCTCGGAGTCCGGAGTTAGAACAGAGTTCAATGCTTTCGGGCACTTGTGCCTGGGTGCGTTGAGCCCTGATCTAGCCGCTATACTGCCGTCCATCTCCCTTGACCTTCAGGATCACCATGGCCCGTATTACCGTTGACGACTGCCTCGAGCAGATCCCCAATCGCTTCAAGCTCACGCT
>JADZBO010000247.1 GCA_020851995.1 Burkholderiaceae bacterium | reverse complement strand
TCTGGAATCCGCCAGATTCACGGGCTCTTGCAGCCTCACGATCTTGAAGCGACAAAACCCGTAATACTCAGCCAGAAACTCCATCAGCAAGGGTGGCAACGGGCGATTGTGCGTCGGATCGAGGTAGAAGTTCGTCGTTCCGACCACCACGTTCTCTGGATTGGGGGTTTCCAGGATCAGCAGGCCCGCTGGCAGCAGAACGCGCATCGCCTGCTGCACGAGCTCTTGCAACACCTCGAAGGGAATGTGCTCGGCAAACTGGAACCCGGACACGATTGCCTGCGAGTTGTCGGGCAGCGCCTTGAGCGCGGTCAGGGCGTCCTGTGTCTGAACAGTTAAACCCCGGGCACGACACTCTGCCAGCATGCCATCGTCGAGATCGATCCCGAGCGCATCGAACCCTGTCTCGGTGAGCAGCTCCAGCCATTCGCCCCGACCGCAGCCCAGATCAATGGCAGGGGCGCGGGGATAAATCTCAAGCAAAGGCCTGATCAGGGGAAGATAGATGCTCTGCCTTTCCTTGATCAGGGCCAGCGTGCCACGATGTTTGTCCTCAAACGCCCGATAAAATCCGTCACTCATCGCTTGCACTCCATCTGTGGCGGCAACCAGCTCACTCCGACAAAATTGCTTTTGTCCACGTTAATCACGCTGAACACGACCGCCAGATCCCGCCACTCATAGTTGTGAACGATATGCGAGTCTTCCCGGTGCAAGGCCACGGAAATCGAATAGCTGCCGACACCCAGATTGGCCGGAAAGCGAAACCGATAGCGTAAACGCGCACCCGCATCGATTGCCCCGACCTTGTCATCCAGGTGATGCGTATTGGTGCCATACACCGCCTGCCCGAACCTGTCCTTGATGACGTAGCCGACGACGAGTTCGTTCAACGCCTGCTTCGCAAGGACATCGACGTTCAGTTGAATCGGCTGCCCCACGTTCACAACCTCAAGGCGCTCGCCCTGTTCGTTGAAAATGCCGACATCCTCGATCGCCGCTTCGCCTGAACCAGAAACCGTTTGCGCCCTGCCCTGATCGTCAACCAGTTGCCGGACCGTTTTGTTACCCCGCTCCGCCAGCAACGCATTGTAATAATCCATCACCACGTCAGGCGCCCCCTCCTTGCCGACGCGACCACCGTCGAGCAGGATGGCCCGATTGCAAATGCTCTGAATGGCGGTTTTGTCGTGCGACACCACCAGCAAAGTCGTGCCTTGCTGGCCGAACTCGCGAATCCGGTCAAAGCTCTTGTGTTGAAAGTAAGAGTCGCCAACCGATAACGCTTCGTCGACAATCAGGATATCCGGACGTTTCGCGGTTGCTACGCTGAAAGCCAGGCGCATTTGCATACCGCTGGAATAGACCCGGACGGGCGCGTCGATGTATTCGCCGATCTCTGCAAACGCCTCGATTTCAGGCATCCGCTGCGCGATCTCCTCGGACGTCATGCCCAGCAGGTGACCCGACATGATGGCGTTCTGACGACCGGTGAAGTCCGGGTGAAACCCCATGCCCAGCTCAAGCAACGCAGCCAGTCGTCCGGTCACCTGAGCGCTGCCGGTCGTCGGCTGCGTGGTGCCGGTAATCAGCTTGAGCAGCGTGCTTTTGCCCGCGCCGTTCACGCCGACGATGCCGACCGCTTCCCCTGGCTGAATCGTGAAGTTGATATCCTGCAGCACCCATTTGTTGGTGTGGCAGGCTCCGGCGAAGGGCATCAGCCATTCCCTTAATCGCGACCATCGGCTGGTGTACTGCTTGTACGCCTTGCCCAGGTTGGAAACCGTGACCTGACCCATCAGAGTTCATCCACCATTTCGCCGGCATGCTCCCTGAACAGCTTCAAACCCCAGGCACATAACAGAACGGCGACCAAGGCGACCGGCCAGAGGGTATGCCAGTTCGGCCAGACGCCATTCACCAGGATCTGTTGATACGACGTGATCAGTATGGTCATCGGGTTGTACTGCAACACGGTTTGCATCTTTTGCGGCAGGATGCTGGCCGGATACACCACCGGTGTCAGCCAGAACCAGAACTGCAACACCACGGTAAAAAACTGTCCGACGTCGCGAAAAAATACGTTCAGCACGCCCAGCGTCACGCCCAGACCAAGTGAGAAAAGTGTCTGTATTGCAAGCACCGGGATAAGCGCGACAAACACGACGCCGGGGAAGTAACCCGAAAAAGCCAGAAACAGCGTAAACAGCGCGAAGATGATCGAAAAATTGACCAGCGCGTTGACTACGACGATCACAGGCAACGACAGTCTTGGAAAATTGATTTTCTTGAGCAAGTTGGCCTGCTCGAGAAAGACGTTCTGCAACCGGCTGACTGTTTCGGAAAACAGGCCCCAGGTCAGGATCCCGGCACACAGATAGATGCTGTAGGCGAATTCGCTATCCACCCCCGGCAGCTTGGCCTTCATGATCTGGGAAAAAATCACGGTGTACACCACAATCATCGACAGGGGCCGGACGATTGTCCATACCGCGCCCAGCATGGCATTGGTGTACTGGCTCTGAAACTCGCGCCTGATGCTTTCAAAAATGAAACCGCGATATCCCCAAAGGGCAGCGAACATGCGCATCAATCAGCCCTGGCGAGTACGGACGTCAAACGCGGCCATAATGATCTTCGAAGCGGACAATATCGTCCTCCCCCAGGTATGCACCGCTCTGCACCTCAATCAGCACGAGGTCGATCTTGCCGGGGTTTTCGAGGCGATGGCGGTGCCCTGCGGGGATGTAGGTGGACTCATTGGTCGCGATCAGTAAATCCCGATCGCCGTTGACAACCTTCGCCATGCCATCCACCACGATCCAGTGCTCGCTGCGGTGGTGATGCATTTGCAGCGACAAAGATGCGCCGGGCTTGACGATGATGCGCTTGATCTTGAAATGCACGCCGTCCTCGAGCACCGTGTAGGTACCCCACGGCCGGTGCACTGTACGGTGCAGCTTGTAGGCTTCGTGGTTGATCGCCTTGAGCTGGCTGACAATCTGCTTGACGTCCTGCGAATGCGCCTTGTCGGCCACCAGCAGTGCATCGGCCGTATCGATGATGAGCAGGTTTTCGACGCCGACCGCCGCCACCACCCGGTCGGTTGACTGAATGTAGGTGTTCTTTACGTCGTAGAGAAACGCCTCGCCCTCAATGCTGTTGCCAGATGAATCCGGCGCAACCAGATCCGCCAGCGCGTTCCATGAGCCGATGTCGCTCCAGCCGATCGAGCAGGAAACCACCGCAGCGAGCTGGGTCTTTTCCATCAGGGCGTAGTCGATGGAGATGCTTTCGGCCTTGGCGAAGGATTTGGCATCGAGTTCGATCTGGTATTGACCTTCGCCCTCGACACGGCGTGATACCGCCAGGGTGTCTTCGACCGATTTGAGCAGTTCGGGCACGAAGCGCCCCAATTCGGCGAGCGCCGTGGCCGCCGTCATGCAAAACATGCCCGAATTCCACAGATAGCCGCTTGCAACGTACGACTTCGCCGTCGCCAGGTCGGGCTTTTCAACGAACCGGCGCACGTCGTTTCCATCAGCCTCGATGTATCCATAGCCGGTTTCCGGGCTCTCCGGATGAATGCCGAACGTGGTGATGCGTCCGGCTTGC
>JADZBO010000246.1 GCA_020851995.1 Burkholderiaceae bacterium | reverse complement strand
CTCCGTCAGCGCGGTGGTTTCGCGCATGGTCAGCAGGGAGCGCTCCGTCAGATGGTGGTATTGCTCGGTGCCCTTGCTTTTCCATTCGATTTCCTCGTCGCGCAGTTCGCGGATGACTTTGGCGGGTGTGCCCATCACCATGCTGCGGGGAGGAATGTTCGCCCCTGCTTTCACAAAGGATGCCGCGCCGATGATGCTCGATTCACCGATAACGGCATCGTCCATCACGATCGCGTTCATGCCCACAAGTGCGTTGCGGCCGATCTTGCAACCGTGCAGCACCGCGCCATGGCCGATGTGGCCGTCGACATCCACGACGGTGTCGCACTCTGCAAATCCATGCAACACGCAACTATCCTGGATATTGGCGCCTTCATGGATGATGATGCGGCCGAAATCTCCGCGCAGACTGGCCAGCGGGCCGATGTAACAGCGCGGGCCGATGACGACATCGCCGATTAGCACAGCGGTGGGGTGCACGAAGGCGGTCGGGTGAACGACCGGAGTCACACCGTCGATGGAATAAACCTTGGTCATGGGGATTGGGCGACGCCTGGCGCTCGCAGTGTTTAAGGAGTCCGTAAGTCTAGGGACAAATCCGGATTTGGTAAACCGCACGGTATTTGGAACGCACAGCACTTGCATTTCAAACGAGGATGCGTTTATAGTTCAGTTATGCAAGTTAATCGGGAAGGCATGAGGCAAGTCGAATTCCCGTCGCCGGGTTCACACGGGTCGCGCGGTTTCATAAGCTGCGTATCCGGTCGAATTCGCTGGTTCTTGCGCGCGTCCTGCCCTTCAACACCGAGGTTCTCTGATGACCCGTTCAGCCCCTGAATCCCGTGCCGCCTTTGCGCACTTCCTGCCGGTCACCACCCGCTGGATGGACAACGACGTGTTTGCGCATGTCAACAACGTCGTCTACTACTCGTATTTCGACACTGCGGTGACCCATTTCCTGATTGAAAGCGGTGTGCTCGACATCGAGAAGTCCCCGGTCGTAGGTCTGGTCGTCAATACCCATTGCAACTATTTCAGTTCGATCGCCTTCCCGGACCGCATCAGCGTCGGCTTGCGCCTCGCGAAACTGGGCTCCAGCAGCGTGCGCTACGACATCGCCATTTTCCGCAACGACGAGGATCTGGCGTCGGCCCAGGGGCAGTTTGTGCACGTTTACGTCGATCGCGAGACCAATCGGCCGGTACCGGTGCCGGACTCGCTGGTGCGCGCGCTCAAAAAACTCGCGCTGCCCGCCGCCGCTGCCTGACTGCCGCGCATCGGACTGCACCCAACCGGATTCAAGCCCCATGGAACTCAAAGATGAAATCCGCCTGGACGCCTCCCGCGAGGCCGTCTGGGCCGCATTGAACGATCCGGAGGTCCTCAAGGCCTGCATCCCCGGGTGCGAAACCCTGGAGCGGGTTTCGGACACCGAGTTCACGTCGCTTGTGGTGGTCAAGGTCGGGCCGATCAAGGCCAAATTCAACGGCAAGGTCACGCTGTGCGATATCGTCGCGCCCAGCAGCTATCGGCTGGTTGGCGAAGGCCAGGGAGGCGTCGCGGGGTTTGCCAAGAGCGACATCACGGTCGAACTGGTGCCCGACAGCTCAGGCGCCACGCTGTTGCGTTACGGCGTCACCGCCAACATCGGCGGAAAGATCGCCCAACTCGGCTCGCGGTTGATTGACTCGACCGCGCGCAAGATGGCCGAGCAGTTTTTTGCCAAATTCAACGCAATCCTCTGTCCGCCCGCGGATGAATCCGGGGACGCCACGTCCGCTGATTCAACGCCCCTATCGCCCTCTGGACTGACAAGCGGCGATCACCTGGTGGTCACCCTGATTGACCTGGCCGAACCGGCAGGAAGCGACCCGGGTGCGGCCGCCCCGGGGCGCGCGGGTGGTTGGTTCAGCCGACTGATTGGTCGCGGGCAGGATCCGAACTCCGGACCGGCGTCCGGCACGCGTCCGGCAGGCAATCAGGGCACCGGGGTTTTAACCGACCCCGTGACACGTCACAAGGCCGCGGTCGTGACCCTGAATCGTGCGTCGCAGCGCAATGCCGTCTCGCTCGCCATGTGGCGCGATCTGGCCACACTCTTTACCGAACTGGGCGCGCGTCCCGAGATCCGTGCCATTTTCCTGACGGGAGCGGGCGGCTGCTTCAGTGCCGGTGCCGACATCTCTGAATTTGGCGAAGTGCGCGCAACGGTTGCGCAAGGGGAGGCCTACGAGCGGGCGGTTGACGCTTGCTGCGACGCAATTGCGGCAACACCCAAGCCCACCCTGGCCGTGATCGATGGCTACTGCATGGGCGGCGCGTGTCATCTGGCCATGGCGTGCGACTTCCGCTGGGCCCGGACCGATGCGCGGTTCGGCATTCCGGCGGCACGACTGTCGGTGGTCTACGGCGTGCGCGGGGTGCAGCGGCTGCTGGCGCTCGTCGGTCTTGCACAGACTCGGCACATCATGTTCAGCGCGGCGGTGTTTGATGCGGCTCAGGCGCAACGCATCGGGTTCGTCGATGGGGTGGCCGAGCAGCCGATGGCAGCTGCGCTTGCCTATGCCGCGCGGCTGGCCGACAACGCACCGCTCACCATTGCAGGGACAAAGACCATGCTCAACGGGCTGACCATGGACATGGGACTCCTCAGCGCTCAGGTCGTCGACGAGGTGGTGAACCGGGCGGTTGCCAGTGACGACTACCGTGATGCCCGTCAGGCCTTTGTCGAAAAGCGCGCCCCGGTCTTCACCGGGAAATGAGCAAACCATCATGAGCAAACCATCATGAGCAACGCATGAAACCGCCCAAGTTCGCTTACCTGCGCCCGCAAACCCTGGCCGAGGCCGTCAAGGCGCTGCACGCCGCCGACGGCGACGGCAAGGTCATTGCGGGTGGCCAGAGTCTGATTCCGATGCTGAATTTCCGCCTGCTCAACCCCGGAGTTCTGATCGACATCAACCGGATCGCGGAGCTGGATTTCGTGCGCGTTCGTGCCGATGGCGGACTGGACATCGGCGCGCTGACGCGCCATCACACGCTCGAAACCGCGGACATTGTGCGCGAGCGGTTTCCGGTCCTGCACGCGGCGATGCAGCACGTCGCGCACCTGGCGATTCGCAACCGCGGCACGATTGGCGGCAGTATCACGCACGCCGATCCGGCGGCGGAGCTTCCGCTGATGATGGTGTTGCTCGATGCGCAAATCAGTCTGGTGTCGTCGCGCGGCGCCCGCGAGCTTGAAGCGCAGGAGTTTTTTCTCGGCCCCCTGACTTCGGCGGTCGAGGAGGACGAGATCGTGACGCAGATCCGGTTGCCGGGTTTGCCGCAAGGCGCCGGCTGGGCTTTCGAGGAGGTCGCGCGCCGCTCGGGTGATTTCGCACTGGCCGCAGTCGGTGTCGTGCTGCACGTCGATGCGGGGCGGGTCGTCGAGGCACGGGTGGGCGTCATGGGCGTGGGCGACGTTGCACAACGCATGTTTGAAGCCGAAACAATTCTCTTTGGTCAGACGTGTGACGAGAGCACGCTGGACGACGCGGTGGCGTCGGTGCGGGCTGGCGTGGAGCCCTCGACCGATCTGCATGCCTCGGCCGACTATCGCCGGCATCTGGTCGGTGTGCTGGTGCGTCGCGCCCTGAAGGACGCATGGAACCGCGCAACCGGAGCACTGCATGCTGGAAACTGAAACCACAATTGAAATCACGCTGACCGTAAACGGTCAGCCGTATACACGGCGCGTCGAGCCCCGGATGCTGCTGTCGGATTTTCTGCGTCATACGCTCGGCCTGACGGGAACCCATGTCGGCTGTGAGCACGGCGTGTGCGGTGCATGCACCATCATGGTCGACGGCAGCAGCGTGCGCGCGTGCCTGATGCTGGCGGTGCAGGCCGATGGCTGTGTGATCGGCACCGTCGAGGGTCTGGGCAGCCCCGAGGCGCTCAATCCGTTGCAGCAGGCTTTTCACGAGTGCCACGGCCTGCAATGCGGCTTTTGCACACCGGGAATGCTGATGACCGCAACCGATATGTTGCAGAAGTACCCGCTGGCCGACGACGCACAGATTCGCGAAGGGCTTTCGGGCAACCTGTGCCGTTGCACTGGATACACCCATATCGTCGAAGCGGTGCGCGTGACGCGCGACCGCGGCAAGGAGAGCGCAAAATGAAAATGCATGTACTGTCCGGTGGTCGCCTTCGCATGCGCCGTGGCGTCTATGTGGCTGGCGCTGAAAAGCACGAAACCATCGATTTGCCCGTCGCCTGCTATCTGTTGCGTCATCCGCAAGGCAACGTGCTGTTTGACACCGGGTGTCATCCTTCGACAGAGACCGATCCGGAGGGCCGCTGGGGCACGATGTCGCGCGCGATGACGGTGTTGTCCGGCCCGGGCGATAACCTCATCACCAATCTGGAGTCGGTGGGATTGCGGCCGGACGACATCGACGTGGTCGTGAACTCGCACTTTCACACGGATCACTGTGGTTGCAATGCCTACTTTCGCAAGGCAACCTTTATTTGCCATGCGCACGAACTTGAGGCCGCCAGCCAGGCCGACGCTGACCGGGTCGGCTACCTGGCGATCGACTGGAAGCTGCCGATGCCGATGGAGACGATTGATGGCGAGCGCGATCTGTTCAATGACGGGCGCATCGTTCTGTTACCGCTGCCTGGTCATACGCCAGGCATGACAGGCGCGCTGGTGGCGCTTGACCGGTCTGGCGCTTATCTGCTGGCGTCCGATGCGGTGGCGCTGCGGCATAGCCTGGAGACAGACAGCAACCCGCGCAACACCTGGGATCACGAGCAGGCGACCCGCTCGATGGCCGAAGTGCGGCGAATCGAGGCGAGCGGTGCGACGGTTCTGTTTGGCCATGACGACGCACAATGGCAGACATTGCGCCGCGGCCAGGAGCATTACGACTGACCATGGCCAACGAAACCGACCGCGGGGCGAATCTGGCGCCCGACAGACCCAAGCTGGTGGGCGCGCGCGTTCTCCGCACCGAGGATCCGCGCCTGCTCTGCGGACTGGGTCGCTATGTCGACGATATCCCGGTGCAGGGCTTGTTGCACGTGGCATTGCGACGCAGTGATCAGGCCCATGCCAGCATCCTCGCGATTGATGTCGAGGCGGCACGTGCGCTGCCCGGCGTCGTGGCCGTCTATACCGCGGCCGATCTCGAGGGCAAGGTAGAGCCGATTCATGCCGTGTCGCGCATGGCCGACTACCACTCCACGGCGATACTGCCGTTGGCCAGCGGCAAGGTGCGGTTCGTCGGCGAGGCCGTCGTGGCAGTGGTCGCGCACAGCCGCTACATCGCCGAGGACGCCGTCGAACTGGTGCAGATCGAGTACGCACCGCTCACGCCTCTGGTGGATCCCATCGAGGCGGCGCAGGAGGGCGCCCCGCTGCTGCACGAGGCGGCGGGCACCAACGTGCTGGTGCGGCGTGAATTTCGTCGCGGAGATATCGATGCGGTGCTGCGCGAGGCGGCGGTCACGGTCAGTGCGCGTCTGCGCTTTCACCGCAAGACCCCGATGGCGATCGAGAACCGCGCCTATCTTGCGCAATATGACGGCGGCCGCCGGGCGTTGACCTTGCATTCCACCACCGGAAGTCCCGGCATCGTGCGCGATGCGCTGGTGCGAATTCTGGGGATCCCTGGCAATCGGGTCCGCGTGATTGCGCCGGATGTGGGCGGCAGCTTCGGCGGCAAGGGATCGCTCTACCCGGAGGAAATCCTGGTGTGTGCCCTGGCGCGCGAGCTCGCTCAGCCTGTCAAGTGGACAGGCGATCGCATGGAGGATCTGGCAGCGACCAGTCAGGCGTTCGACGAGACCATCGATGCGCAGATCGCGGTGGATGCCGAGGGGCATATCCTCGGCTTGCACGCGGATGTCGTGGGGGACGTTGGCGCCTATTCGATCTATCCCTGGACGGCGGGGCTCGAACCCGTGCAGGTCATCAGTTTCATGCCGGGACCGTACCGTGTGCCGGTCTACTACGGTCGTGTGCGCGGCGTGGCCACCTGCAAGTCCCCAACCGGACCGTACCGGGGCGTGGGCAGGCCCACTTCGACGTTTGTGATGGAGCGTCTGATCGACATGGCCGCGCACCGTCTCGGACTCGATGCGCGTGAAATCCGCCGGCGTAATCTGATCCGGCCCGAGGAGTTCCCCTACAAGACAGCGCCAGGAATCGTCTGGGATCGGTCAGGCTTTCTTGAGGCGCTCGAGGGCGGCTGTGAGCGCATCGGGTATGACGCGTTGCGGGCACGGCAGGCTGCCGCGCGTGCGCAGGGGAAGTTGCTCGGTATCGGGCTGGCCTGCTATGCGGAGCTTTCAGGGATCGGGTCACGGATTTCGGCGTCGCCCGGCATGCCGATCAATACGGGCACCGAGATCGCGACCATCAAGATTGACCCGAGCGGGACGATTACCGCGTACTTCGGCATTGCTTCCCACGGGCAGGGGCTCGAGACCTCACTCGCGCAGGTGGTGGCGGACGCGCTGGGCGCGCGGATGCAGGACATCACCGTCGTGCACGGAGATACCGCCGCTGTCTCGCACAGCACCGGAACCTACGCAAGCCGCAGCGCGGTTCTCGCGGGCGGCGCCGGCATGCAGGCGGGCGCCGCGCTGCGCGAAAAGCTGGCACGCATTGCCGCGCATTTGCTCAACAGTCATCCGCCCTACATTGACATTCACGATGGCGTGGTCACGGCCATGGACAACGGCGCGATAACCACCATCGCGGACATCGCCGACGCCGTCTATTCGCAGATGGGCCGCGTTCCGAAGGAAGTCGCCGAAGTCCTTGAGGAGACCCGTTCGTACGACCCGGTCTGGGGAACCACCAGTTCGGCGACGCATATCGCGGTGGTGGAGGTCGATCCCGAGACCTGCATGGTACGGGTGCAGGATTATCTGGTCGCGGAAGATTGCGGCCGCATGATCAATCCGCTCATTGTCGACGGGCAGGTGCATGGCGCTGTGGCGCAGGGCATCGGCGCGGCACTGTTTGAAGAAGTCGTTTACGACGAGCGCGGCCAGCTTCTGACCGCGAGTCTGGTGGACTACGTGGCGCCTTCGGCGGCCGAGATTCCCTTCGTTGACGTGCTGCACATTGAATCGATTATTCCGGCCACCCTGGGCGGGTTCCGCGGGATGGGCGAGGGTGGCACGATCGGGGCGCCGGCTGCCATTGCCAACGCGATTTCGGATGCCTTGCAACCGCTGGGCATTGAGATCACCGAGTTGCCGGCGAGCCCCGAACGCATTTTTCGACTGATGCACGGCGCCAGCAGCTAACGGATACATCGCATCAACAACAGACAATCGCATCAGCAACAGACAGTCGCATCAGCAACAGACACAGCGCGTCAGTCACAGATACAAAACACCCACAGCAGAGACATTGCAATAACAACATCATCAAGGAGCATTGAATGAACCTCGGACTCAACGGCAAAGTGGCCCTCGTGACGGGTGGCGGTCGCGATGTCGGTCGCGAAATCGCGCTGGCGCTTGCGCAAGACGGTGCCACCGTCGCGGTGAACTACAACAATTCGGCGGCAGAGGCGCAGGGCGTCGTGGACGAGATCGTCAAAGCCGGCGGCAAAGCGCGCGCCTATCGCGCCAACGTGGGTGACTACGCGGCGGTACGCGCGATGGTCGATTCAATCGTGACCGATTTCGGTCGCATCGACATCCTGATCAACAACGCCGGGGTCGTCATCGGCGAGCGATTCGTCAACTCCACGCCAGAGCAATGGGCGCGCCAGATCGACGTCGACCTCTACGGCACCATTCATACCTGCCACGCGGTGGCACCGCACATGGTGCGCCAGAACGGCGGTCGCATCATTACGCTGGCGGGCGATTCGTCCCGCGTGGGCGAGAACGGTATTGCGATCGCTGCCGCCGCGCGCGCCGGCGGCATCGCCCTGATGAAATCCCTGGCCAAAGAACTCGGCCGCGCCAACGTGACCTGCAACGCGATTTCTCTTGGTCTGATCGAGACCTCGCATTCCGATGCCGAGTTCCTCGCGGCCAACCGTGAAAAGATTGTGCGCAACTATCCGCTGCGCCGCATCGGCAAGCCTGGCGATATCGCACCGACCGTGGCCTTTCTGTCGTCGGACGCGGCAAGCTGGATTACCGGGCAGGTGCTGAGCGTCAACGGCGGTTTCTGCATGGTCTGACGCCTAGGCTTAGGGGTAAGGGAGACAATAAAATGATTCGACAGGAATTGATTGTGCCGGTCAGTGAACTGATCGCGCGGCATGCCACGGCGCGCCCCGGCAAGGTTGCCTACAGTGACAGCCGTGGCCGCGTGACTTATGGTGAGCTTGCCCGGGTGACCGCCAACCTGGCGGGACACTTGCAGGATGCCGGTGTCGAAGCCGGCGACAGCGTTGCGATCTTCCTGCCGAATTCGGTGCAATGGGTCGAGACCTGTTTCGCGACATTGCGGGCCGGGGCCGTCAGCGTGCCGATCAGTTATGACTCCACCGCGCATGAGGTTGGCTACCGGCTGGAGGATGCACAGTGCAAAGTGATCGTCACCACGGATGAACGCTACCCCATGGTGCGCGAATTGCTGCAGGCCAATCCGCAGTTGACGACGGTCATCCTGTTGGAGCGCGGCGATACGCCCGGCGTCGGCCTGCGTTACGCCGACCTGCGCGCGCGCGAGGCCCGCTCTGTGCCGCGCGATCCGGACTCGATCGACGACACCTCCTTTATTGTCTACACGTCGGGTACCACCGGGCGCGCCAAGGGTGTGCTGCTGACCCAGCGCGGAATGCTCTGGGTGACGGCGGCCTGCTGGACGCCGGTTGCCGGGCTGTCTGAACATGACTGCGTGCTGTCGCCGCTACCGCTGTTTCATTCTTATGCGCTCAACCTGTCGGTGCTGAGCATTCTTGCGGTTGGCGCGAGCGAACGTATTCTTGAAAAGTTTTCCACCTCCGAAGTCATGACTCTGCTGCAGTCGGGCGAATTCACGCTCATGCCAGGCGTGCCGACGATGTTTCATTACTTGCTTGAGGCCGCGCGCAATACGCCGGACTGTCGGTTCCCCGGATTGCGTGCCTGTATTTCAGCGGGCGCCATCATGCCGGCGCCGGTCAATCAGGAGTTCGAACAGCGTTTTGGCGTCAAACTGCTCGATGGTTACGGCATCACGGAAACGTCGACCATGGTGACGATGAACTGGCTCGAAGGCGGTCGCGTCATGGGTTCTTGCGGCTTGCCGGTTCCCGGCCTGACTGTGCGTCTGATCGATCCGGCCACTGGTCGGGATGTCGAGCCGGGACAGGAGGGCGAGCTTATTGTGCGGGGTCCCAACGTGATGAAGGGATACCATCGCAAACCGGCGGAGACGGCAACCGCCCTGCGTGACGGCTGGTATTACACCGGCGACCTTGCGCGCAGCGATCTCAATGGGTTCCTGACCATCACAGGCCGACTCAAGGAGCTGGTGATCCGTGGTGGTCAGAACATTGCACCGGCGGAAGTCGAGGAGGCTGTTTGCGCGTTTGCTGCCGTCCTGGATTGTGCCGTGGTGGGCGCACCGCATGAGCACCTTGGCGAAGTGCCTGTCGTGTTTGTTGTCGCCCGGCCCGGCATGACGGTGTTGCCTGACGCCCTGATCGCCCATTGCCGGGAACGGCTTTCGGCCTACAAGGTGCCCGCGGCAGTGCATCTGGTGCCGGAAATTCCCCGCACCGGCTCTGGCAAGATCGTCCGCTTCAGATTGAAAGACACGCTCAAGGCCGACCAGGGATGACCGGGGGCCCTCCGCACGCACTGCCGTCTCGGGACCGAGCCTGTTCGGTCGCGCGCACGGTGGAAATCCTTTCGGATGCGTGGATGTTTCTTGTGCTGCGCGAGAGCTTTTTCGGCGCACGACGGTTCGAGCAGTTTCAGCATGTCCTGAAACTGCCGCGCAACACGCTGATTGTGCGGTTGCGCAAGCTGACGAATCTTGGACTGATGCACAAGGTGGGTTATTCCAGCAGTGCGAGTCGTTACGATTATCGGCTCACGGAGATGGGGCGGGATCTGTATCCGACCATGCTCTCGCTGCTGCGTTTTGGTGACGACTGGCTGGGGCAGGGCGCACCGTTGCCGCTGCAACTGATTCATCGTGGCTGTGGCGCGCGGTGTTCGCCGGTCGTCGTCTGTTCGGCATGTGATCAGCCTGTGGGGGCTCGCGATGTCGACTACCGGCCGGGGTCTGGCGCGGGCGAAGATACACGCGACGCTGTTCGCAAGCGATCCAGACGTGCGTCGGATCCTGCCATCCTTGAACGGGTGCGGCCATGCTCGGTGGCGCGGTCATTGCAAATCATTGGCGACCGCTGGACGTTCCTGCTGATTCGCGAGTTGTTTTTCGGCGTACGGCGATTTGACGAGTTTGCCGCCAACATGGGGATTGCCAGCAATATCCTCACCGACCGACTGCAGCGACTGGCTGCGCACGGAATCATCGGCAAACACGCATATCAGAGCCGGCCCGAGCGATTCGAATACCGCTTCACCGAGCGCGGACTGGATCTGTACGGCCCGATGATCGTCATGATGCGATGGGGGGACCGCTGGCTTTCCGGCGGCAAACCTCCGTTGCTGCTCAGGCATAAGCCCTGCGGAAAGGATTTTTTTGCTCGCGTCGTGTGCAGTGCGTGTCGCGAGGAGCTTGACCCGAAGGAAATGCAGTACGAACTACGTTATTCGCTTGTAACCACGGAAGATGTTTGAGGATCTATTGATCAAGGATTGAGCATTACCCCCCCCAATGACCAACTGCCATTCGATATGGCCATGGAGTGAGACAATGAAAATACGTCAAAAAGCAGTGCATCTTGTCGCGGCAGCGGCGCTTGCCGCGATCGCCGGCACCGCGAGCGGCCAAACCGCTGAACCACTGCGCATCGGGGTCATGACAGACCTGTCCGGCCAGTTTTCGCACGAGTCAGGCACCGGTGCCGTCGAAGCGGTCAGGATGGCCGTTGAGGATGCGGGCGGCAAGGTGCTGAACCGGCCGATCGAGGTGCTCGTCAACGACCATCTGAACAAACCCGATGTGGCCGCTGCCAAGGCGCGTGAATGGTTTGACACCCAGAATGTGCGCATGATCAACGACCTGATCAATTCCGGCGTTGCCTTGTCGGTCATGACCGTGGCGAAAGAAAAGGATCGTATCGCGATCGTCAACGGCTCTGGTTCATCCCGCATTACCGGGGACGCTTGCACTCCGAACAGCATTCACTATGCCTACGATACGTACGCACTGGCTCATGGAACTGGCAATGAAATCATCCGGCTGGGCGGCGATACGTGGTTCTTCCTGACCGCTGATTACGCTTTCGGGCACGCGCTCGAGGCCGATACGACCGCTGCCGTCAAGGCCAACGGTGGCAAAGTCATCGGCAGCGTGCGCTATCCGATCGCCACCGCTGACCACTCTTCGTTCCTTCTGCAGGCGCAGGGCTCCGGTGCCAAGGTCGTCGCGATCGCAGGTTCGGGTACCGGGTTTATCAACGCGGTGAAGTCGGCCAACGAATTCGGACTGACGAAAACCGGCAAGCAAACCCTCGCTGGCCTGCTGGTCTGGCTGACCGATGTGGATGCCATGGGGCTCGATATTGCCCAGGGACTGACGCTGACCAACGGCTTCTATTGGGATCGGGACGACGAAACGCGCAAGTGGTCCAAGCGGTTCTTTGAGCGCACCAAGCGCATGCCGACCATGTCGGACGCCGGCAACTATTCGTCCACGATGCACTACCTCAATGCCGTGAAGGCCGCGGGAACCGACGACACCGCGAAGGTGATGGCCAAGATGCGCGAAACCCCGGTCAACGACATGTTTGCCAAGAACGGCAAGATCCGCATCGATGGCCGCATGGTGCACGACATGTATGTCTACCAGGTCAAAAAGCCTTCGGAGTCGAAGTACCCCTGGGATTACTACAAGTACGTTGCCACGATCCCTGGTGATAAAGCATTCCGCCCGCTCGACAAGGGAGGCTGTCCGCTGGTGAAATAAGCGTCGGGGTCCGGGTGAAGCCGATCCGGGTTCCTTGAATGAAAAACGCCCCCGGTGCGCAATGGCCCGGGGGCGTTTCTACGTGGGTGCGTGGCTCGAACGTGGCTCGCGCGTGCGTCAAGCGCGCCGTCGGCGTGTCAAGTGCGTTGCAGGTCGCTTCGCACGCATTCTGCGCTACTGTTGCGGCATCTCGATTTTGACCTCAAGCACTTCAAGGTTTTCCTGACGCTCCAGATGGACTTTAATGTCCTCCGGGTTGATCTTGACGTATTTTGAGATCACCGCAACCAGTTCCTGCTGCAATTGCGGCAGGTAATCGGGCGAGGTGTTGACGCCGCCTGTGCGCTCATGGGCCAGAATGATTTGCAGCCGTTCCTTGGCGACGTTGGCGGAGGTTTTTTTCTGGCCGAGCAAAAAAGACAGAAAAGACATTATTTGCCTCCGAACAGCCGTTTGAAGAGGCCGGGCTTCGAGTAATCGGTGAATCGCAGCGGGCGTTCTTCGCCCAGGTAGCGGGCTACGACATCCGAGTAGGCTTCGGCGACATCCTTACCCTTCATGTGGATGGCAGGAAGGCCCTGGTTAGACGCCTGGAGCACATCTTCGGATTCCGGGATCACACCGATCAGTTTGATGCGCAGGATGTCTTCGATATCCTGCAGCGAGAGCATCTCGCCATCCTCGACGCGCTTCGGGTTATAGCGGGTCAGGAGCAGGAATTCCTTGACGGGTTCGTCGCCCTCGACAGCACGACGCGATTTTGACGCGAGAATGCCGAGGATACGATCGGAGTCACGCACTGAGGAGACTTCCGGGTTGGTGACGATCAGGGCATCGTCGGCGAAGTAGGCCGCCAGCAACGCACCGGTTTCGATTCCCGCGGGCGAATCGCAGACAATGTAGTCAAAGCCCATGCCCTTGAGGTCGTTGATGACCTTTTCGACACCTTCCTTGGAGAGCGCGTCCTTGTCCCGCGTTTGCGAGGCGGGCAGCACGAACAGGTTTTCGAGGTTCTTGTCCTTGATCAGCGCCTGGTTCAGCGTGGCTTCACCCTGAATGACGTTGACGAAGTCGTAGACGACCCGGCGCTCGCACCCCATGATGAGATCGAGGTTGCGAAGGCCGACGTCGAAGTCGATTACCGCGGTCTTGAAGCCGCGCATGGCCAGGCCGGACGAAAAGCTGGCACTGGTGGTGGTTTTGCCCACCCCGCCTTTGCCGGAAGTCACCACCACAATACGTGTCATGACAGACGAATCCTCAATGAGTGAACAAATTATTTCAGGGCCGCAGATTCGACGTGCAACATAGTTGTCTTAACCGCATGGTAAAGCAAAAATCGTACGAAACACCCGCCGCGCTCCCGTTGCTTCCTTATTGCTCGAGGGCCTGTATCCGCAGGGTCTGGTCGTCGAGCTGAATCACGGCGGGGCGTTGCCGCACATCGTCGGGCAGCCTGGCATCAATGACCCGATACACACCCGCCACGGCGACCAGCTCAGCGTCGAGGCCGGTTGTGAAGATGCGGGCCCCGGCGTCGCCGCGGGCTCCCGCCATGGCCTTGCCGCGGAGCGGGCCGTACACATGAATATTGCCGTCGGCGATGACCTCGGCGCCCTGGCTGACGACGCCGATGACGATCAGGTCGCCGTTGCGCGCGTAGACCCGCTGGCCGGAGCGCAGCGGACCGCGAACCACCAGGGTCGGCGCACTGTCCCGGCCCGGCGATGCGGCAGTGGCCGCCTCGTCCGGATCCGGCGCGGGTGCGGCGCGCGACTGGACGGACGCCACAGCGGGTGCTGGTGCTGGATCTGGCGCAGACTGGGGCGCTGCATCCTGCGGTTGCACCCCGGGCGTGACTGCAGTTGCTGTTGGGACGTCACCCGCGCCGCGCGGCGCGTTTGCCGAGAGTTCGACCGGAACAAGTCCGCAATCCCGCGCCGCTGCGAGATTGTCGCCATGAGCGACAATGCCGATCACTGGCAGGCTGTGGTCGGCCAGTGCATTCACGAGGGTTTTCCAGTCGAGGGCGCCCTCAACACGGGTGGCGTCAATGACGACGGGTTCGTTTTCAAAAAACGAGCCTGCGTCGGACATTCGCTTGTTCAGTGCCGTGACGAGATCTGTCGTATCGGCGTGCTGCACCACCACTCGAATTGCGTAGAGGGTGGCGCTCTTGAAATCAAGGCTGGGTGTGTCGGTCGTCATGGCGGTCGATCATACCCCAGGAGCCCAGGTATCTTTCAGGGTCGTTGTGCGGTTGAAGACCGGGTTGTCCGGGGTGCCATCGATCAGGTCAGGCACGAAGTACCCCAGGCGTTCAAACTGCCAGACAGAGTTTTTCTGCGCAACTGTTCCCGGTTCGAGCCAGCCTTGCACGACCTGGCGGGATTCCGGGTTCAGGCTGGCGAGGAAATCCGCGTCGCCCGCATCGGGGAAGGGTTGCGAGAACAGGCGATCGTAGAGGCGAATTTCGGCCTGCACCGCATGTGCCGCGCTGACCCAGGTGATGGTGCCCTTGACCTTGACCAGATTGGCGCCGTCCGTGCCACTTTTGGTGGCTGGATCGTATTCGGCGTGGACCTCGGTCACGCGGCCGTCAGCATCCTTGACGCAGCCGGTGCAGGTGACGACATAGCCGTACTTGAGGCGCACTTTGTTGCCGGGGAACAGACGGAAGTATTTCTTGGGCGGGTTTTCGGTGAAGTCCTCGCGCTCGATCCAGAGTTCGCGGGTGAACGGAAAATTGCGATTGCCGGCGTCGGGGTCGTGAGGATTCCGCGGTGCCTGACACGGTTCGGTCTGGTCGGCCGGAAAGTTTGTGATGACGAGTTTGACAGGGTCGAGGATTGCCACCGACCGCTGGGCAACCGGATCCTGATCTTCGCGCAGGGCCTGTTCGAGCAGGCTGTAATCGATGCGCGAGTTGGATTTGGAGACCCCGGTTCGTTCGCAGAACAGGCGCAATGACCCGGGCGTATAGCCCCGCCGGCGCAAACCGGCAAGAGTCGGCATGCGGGGGTCGTCCCAGCCGTCGACATATCCGTCCTTGACCAGTTGCAGCAGTTTGCGTTTGCTGGTGACGACGTAGCTGAGGTTGAGCCGGGCGAATTCATACTGGTGGGGTAACGGATCAGCGAGTTGGCCCAGGTCGCGCAGACGCTCGAGTGTCCAGTCGTAAAAGGGGCGCTGATCTTCGAACTCAAGCGTGCAGATGCTGTGAGTAATGCCCTCCAGGGCATCTTCGACCGGGTGCGCCCAGGCGTACATTGGATAAATGCACCAGTCATTGCCGGTTCGGTGATGCGTGGCGTGCCGGATGCGGTAAAGCACCGGATCGCGCAGATTGATGTTCGGGGAGCCCATGTCGATGCGAGCGCGCAGGGCCATGCTGCCATCGGGGTGCAGCCCTTCGCGCATTTCCTGCAGCAAGCGCAGCGATTCCTCGGCCGGGCGGTCGCGCCAGGGAGAATTTTTGCCGGGCTCCGTGAGGGTGCCGCGCATGGCGCGCATGGTTTCCGGGCTCTGCTCGTCGACGTAAGCGTGTCCGGCCCGGATCAGCGCCTGGGCAAAGTCGTACATGATGCCGAAATAGTCGCTGGCGAAATACAGGTGCTCGGTCTGACCGACCGTCCAGTCGAATCCCAGCCATTTCACGGCCTCGATGATCGAATCGACGTATTCCTGCTCTTCCTTTTCAGGATTGGTGTCGTCGAATCGCAGGTGACAGATGCCACCGTAGTCGCGCGCGAGGCCGAAGTTCAGGCAGATGCTCTTGGCATGGCCGATGTGCAGATAGCCGTTGGGCTCCGGGGGAAACCGCGTACGGATGCGGGCCGGATCGCCGCCGGCGCTGGTCAGTGCGCTTGCCGGGCCGGGGGCGCCCGCCCAGCGCTTGCCCTGGAACCGGCCCGAGGCCAGATCCGACTCGATGATGTTGCGCAGAAAATTGGTGGTGACAGGTAACGGGGATTCGAGGGTCATACGGGCTGTTTGGCAATCGGAAGGAACCGACAAACGTACATTTTGCCACGTTGCGTCTACACTAAGCCGAATCATGGAAATTACCGCGCTTTGGCTGGCCCGGGCGCAGTTCGCGCTAAGCCTGAACTTCCACGTGCTGTTTGCCGCCCTTGCTGTGTTTCTGGGGTGGCTGCTGTTCTTTTTGCGCCTGGCGCAATGGCGCAATCCCACTCCGGCTGCGCTTGGCGCCTACCGGTTCTGGGGGCGGTTTTTCGCACTGTCGTTTTTCCTGGCTTTTGCCTCGGCGATACCCCTTCTGGCCGAAATCGGCATTCTCTGGCCACCGCTCATGGCGCGCATCGGCAATGTGGCGGGTCCCCTGCTTGCCTTCGGCATTACCACCCTGTTTGTCACGAAGTCCGTTTTCATGGGGGTGATGCTGTTTGGACAACGGCGCGTTTCGGCGTCGGCCCACCTGATTTCCGTTTTCATGGTGGCGCTCGGTTTGACCGCCACCGCGTTCTGGGGCGTGGCCTTGCAGTCGTGGACTCACGCGCCGGAGGGCATCGCCCTGATCGACGGGCGGTTTCAAGTCGTCGACTGGGGTGAAATCATCCTCAACCCGGGTCTTGGCTGGTATCTGGCGCTGTTCGCCTGTGGCGGTGCACTGACGGGCGGATTCCTGATGAGCGGCATTTCAGCGTGGCAGGCGTGCCGGCGACCGCTCGTCGACGGTGAGCGTCTGAGTTTTCGCATTGGGGTCGGCGTGGTGGTCGCAGCGTTGGTCGCGCAGGTGTGCATTCTCGACGGCATTGCGCGCCTTCAGGCGCAGTTTGCACCGGCGGCGGCCGCGGCGATGGTCGGTTATGGGGTGACCAGCGACCAGCCGACTGGCGGTAGCGCGGATGTGTCGTCTGGCGCTGACGCTGACCTCCCGCGGCCGGCGTTGGTACCCATGGCGCGCTGGCTCGGACGCAACGCGCAGGGGGCCGTCATCGGTCCGGCTGACTTTGCGCCATCGCGGTTGCCGCCAGTTGGCGTCCTTTACTGGCTGGTGCGCATTGTGATGACGCTCTGGGCCGTGATGGCGGCTCTGGCATTGTCCTGTTGCGCCGTGATGGTGGTTCGGGGCGGGGATCCGGTCGCTCAGCCCCGGTTTCTTCTGAGAGTGCTGGCTGGGGGCACCTTTTTGGGCGCCTTCTCCTGGTTGCTCTGCTGGAACCTGATCGAACTCGGTCAATCGCCGTTTCTGGTGGCGGGCCTGCTGCTGCAGGGTGACGTGGTGACAGAGTCCGCCCCCGGCGCGCTCACGATCGGGTTGGCCGCGACTGCTCTGGTCTATGCGATCCTGCTTGGCGGGTTTTTCCGAATGGCTTATCACGCCGCTCGCTACGGTGTCGTGCCCGTGCGCAAGGCGGGGGTGAAGGCATGATTGCTGCTCTTGCCGCCTCGATGGGGCTGTCGGTCACGGATCCCGCGTTCTGGATGCCGCTGTTGCTGATGACGCTGCTGCTGTTGCTGCTGCTCGGTGCGATTCTGTTTGACGGATTCGACATCGGGGTCGGCTTGCTGTTGCCGTCAGCGCCGCTGGCTGCGCGCCCTGCGCTGATGGTTGCGCTCAGCCCATGGCGGGACGCCAACGAGTTCTGGGCGTTGCTGGCCATAGGACTGTTCATGGCGGCCTTTCCCTTTGCCTGGAGCGCGATGTTGTCGCACCTCTATATCCCTCTGGCGTTCACGATGGTCGGCGTGATGTTGCGCAGCGTGGCCTTCGAATTCCGTATTCGCGCGGCAACCGAGGACCGTTGGGCCTGGATCGCTTTGTTCTGGATCGGATCGGGCCTCACGGCCGCGGGTCACGGCATGCTTCTGGCGGCGATCGTGACAGCCTACGAGGCGGACGCGCCAGCGTTGTGGTTCAACCTGTTCATCGCGCTTTGCGCGATTGCGTCATACGCCCTGCTGGGCTCGACCTGGCTGGTGATGCGCCTGGAGGGGCAAATTCAGGTGCTTGCAGTCGGCTGGGCGCGCCACGCGATTCGCTGGTCAGCGGCCGGCATGGTGGCCGTGTCGATCGCGCTGGGGCTGGCCAATCCGGCAATCTTCTATCGCTGGAGCAGCGCCACGCGGCTCGCGCTCGCGGCACCACTCTGGTTCATCATGCTGTTCTGCATGGTGGGCATCGACATGGCGCTGCCCCGCGTCATCCAGCCGAAGTATCGTGGCCTCGCCTGGCTGCCTTTTGCGCTCGCTGCCACGCTTTTCACGCTGATGCTGTGCGGGCTGGTCTACAGCATGTTCCCGTTCGTAATCCTGGACGACCTGACGATCTGGGACGCGGCTGCCGCAATGGGGTCGCTCAGACTGGTGCTCGCAGCGACCCTCGTTGCGGTCCCCGTGATGATTGTCTTCAACCTGCTGGGGTACCGGAACATGTTTGGCCGGGCCCGCTGATACGACGGGCATTCCGACTCCAAGGACGGGGCTTGACGGGTGACGGGGTGCCGGCTGCGGGCTGCCGGGTGCCAAATGCCAGGTGCCAGGTGCCAGGTGCCAAGTGCCAAGTGCCAAGTGCGAGGTGCCAGGTGCCAGGTGCCGGGGTGTCGGGGTGTCGGGGTGTCGGGGTGTCGGGTACCGGATCAGGCCGGATCGGGTGCCTGATCCTGGCCGGCGGCAGAGTGAATCGGAAGCCGCACCTCGACTTGCAGCCCACCCTCTGAACCCTGACCGAGCGAGAGTGAACCGCCGTGAGCCCGGGCAATCACGTCGGCAACCGCAAGGCCAAGACCGACATTGCCGCTGCGCGTGCGCGCGGCGTCGAGCCGCACAAAGGGTCTGACGGCATCTGCCCGCTGATCCACCGGAATCCCATCGCCATGGTCGCTGACGCGCAGCACCGCCCAGTGGTCCTGAACATTGAGAGAAACGTGGACAGGCGGCGCGCCATGATGCAATGCGTTGCTCACCAGGTTGTCCAGCAGCCTTGCGAGCGCCACGGTATCTCCGTTGACCTGTGCCGGCACCGGCTTGCCGAGAAGCCGGATGTCGCTTTTGGCTCCCGTCCAGCTGGCGATGCGTTCGCGCACCCACTCGTCCAGCGCGATGGGTTCGAACCGATAGGTTGCGATGTCTGTGCCGCGCAAGTATCCGATGAATTGGTCCACCATGCGCTGCATATCATGCAAGTCGCTGCGCATACCGTCCTGGAGCGTCTTGTCGTCCGTCATTTCGATGCGCAGCCACATCCGCGACAACGGCCCCTTGAGGTCGTGGGGCAGTCCTGCCAGCAGGGTGCGACGTGTGGACTCGGCCTCCGCAAGCGCTTCGATCATTGCGTTGAAACGCTCTCCGAGCATTCGGGTTTCCGTCGGCCCGGCTGGCGTCACGCGTTCCGGATTCCCGGCCGCGAGCTGATCGGTCGCTTGCACCAGCCGGGTGATCGGCCGCGTGATGTGCCACGAAAACCAGATGGCGACCGCAATGACCAACAGTAATCCAGCGAGCCACCCGGCCACCAGCACGCCGGAAACGGGTGGGTCGATGCGTTCGATGGGGATGACCAGCCACTCGCGTGGCCCTTGCTTACCCTGATACATGCTGGGTGCGAACGAAATGAAAATTTCCGGTTTTGCACCCCGTGAGAGCGCGACGCGCGCATCGCGTCCGAGTTGCGCGTTGAGCTGATCGACCACCGTGCCCAGGCTGCGACGCACTTCATCCGGCGCAGCGTCATCCGCGCTGCCGAGGCCGCGCCCCGCTGTTGTGGACGGTCGTGCGGGTTGCCCGCCAGGCGTGCCTGCCTGAGGGTCGCCGGCAGGCCCCCCAGCGGGGCCACCGTATGGCCCGCGCGGAGCGCCGGCCGGTGGGAGGGTGCCGTCTGGTCGGGATGCACTGTTGCCGATGGCGGCGTCAGGCCTCGCGCCGGGCGATCCGGCGCCGGGACGCCCTCCCTGCGGTGTGCGGGCATTTGACCCATCGCGCCAGGCCGGCCGGCGTTGCACGCGCGCGTCATCCGGCAATGCGCGTGACCAGAGTCGCCATTGCCCTCCGGAGGCCTGCCTCACAAATTCAGCACGATCCTCCGGTGGAATGTTGTCGATCGATTGGTGCAGGGTCCGGATCGTGGTGGCGATCAGGTTGATTGAGACCGCTTCGGCGTGGTTGCGCTGGTAGACGGAGATTGAGTAGAGGGTGGCTGTCTGCGCGGCGGCGAGAGTCAGTAGCACCAGCAGGATCAGCCGGGTTCGCAGCGACCGGGGCCACAGGAATCTGAGCCATTTCATGGGGAGAACCGGTACCCCGTACCCCAGACAGTCTGGATCCAGCGCGGTTGCTTCGCATCGTCTTCGATCACCCGGCGAAGGCGCAGGATGGCAATATCGATCGCGCGGTCGTTCCGCTCGCCGCTTTCATCGTCCCGCGCAAGCGTGAGCAGCCGCTCGCGGGACAGGGGTTTGCCGGCGTTACGGACCAGCGCTTCGAGCAGATTGATTTCGCCTCCCGTGAGTTTGACGACCTCACTACCGCGCATCAACTGGCGCGTGACGGGATCAAAGACAAAATTTCCGAAATGCACGGGCGCATCCTTGGTCAGCGCCGACGCACCGCTCTTGCGGCGCAACACGGCCTCAATACGGGCAAGGAGTTCGCGCGGGTCGAAGGGTTTGCCGAGGTAATCGTCCGCGCCAGCTTCGAGTCCGATAATGCGATCGACCGTTTCGTCGCGCGCGGTCAACAGGATCACGGGGATGTCCTCACCTTGCGCGCGCAGAGCCCGGCAGGCCTCTGCGCCGTCACCTCCCGGCATCATGCGGTCGAGCACAATGAGATCCGGAGAGAACCTTGCGATTCGGGCTGCGAGGTCTCGCGCATCCGGCGCAAGCAAGGTGTCATAGCCGTGCTTGTTCAGGTAGTCGGCCAGCAACTGGCGCAATGCAGGGTCGTCGTCGACGACCAAGAGTTTGGTTCGATTAGTCATTTGGTTAAAGTGTGCAACGAACCGGGGCCCGGAGCAACTGATTGAAATGAATTGAAACCGCCAGACCCTGGCTGGCGGCTAAACTGCCGCAGTGAAGAAATTGGTGACAATCATCCGCCCCGGGCGCCGTTCATGTCTGGTTCTTGTCGCCACCGCGGCTGCCTCATCCTGCGCACTCGCGCAGGGGGTGCCCACGACAGTCAGCGCCGACCGTCCCGGAATATCAGTCCTCGCTCCCGCGCAGTCGTTTCCCCTCGCGCCGGATTCCACCGGTGGTTCGGTTCCGGAGCGCGCCCTGGACGCAATCGACGACGATCCCCTCGTGGCCCAACCTGATGCGCAACCGCCGGTGGATGCGGCCGACCTGCTTTATCGTCCAGGTGTCGATGGCGGGCGCGCTGACCGCGACCCGGGTGCCGGCCTGCGCTTGCGCGCATCGCCTGAAACACCCGCGCGGTTGGGGCCTGCCGCAGTGCCACCCGCCTGGCTGGCAGGGGTCGGCAACTTTACCCGCCATCAGGGCGATCTGGCCAGTGTCACGATTGGCCAGGTCGCCGATCCAGCGACGTTCTGGGGTGCCACGCCTCGTCTGGGTGGCGTGCAACTTGCACGCCTGCCAACGCAAACCAGTCGCGGCACCCTGTTGCCCGGCGCTTTCGGCATGAGCACGACACTCGGATTGACCGCAATGCAGGATATGTCCGGTCCGACCCCCTCAAAACGACTTGCATTCGGTTTGCCGGTGGGGACCAGCCGTTTCATGTACGGACTCACGCCTGATCTGACCATCGAAAGCCGTATGCTGGCCGGGCCCGAGCACACCTCAGCGGGTTTTGGTGGCACCTACGCGTTGTCCGACTGGGGAACGGTTCGGCTAGGCGCGACCCAGACCCAGGAAGCCGATGCGCCCGCGCTTAGTTCCGGTCTGGGCATGCAGGTGCGTTGGGAGGATCACGCGCTGGAATCCACCTACCAGTCGCTCCGTACAGGCGGCATCACCACAGGCCAGCGGATCGGCGTCACGCATCACTGGGCCGTTTCGCGGGATCTGGGGCTGCAGATGGGCGCCGATCGCGATCTCGCCTCGGGGAGCTACGCAGTGCGGCTTCAGATTTCGGTACCGATCGATGCCGTCGGGATCCTCTGGTCACGCTGATCGTGTTGCCCGAGTGATCCCGGGCGTCCCGGCACTCTACAATCCCACCCCATGGTTGATACATTTTCTTTTGATCCGGGGTTTCATGACTGATTCGCCAGCGCTGGCAGTTTTGCAGCGGGTGTTCGGCTACGAGACTTTTCGCGCCGAACAACAATCGATCGTCGAACACGTCATTGCCGGGGGCGACGCGCTGGTACTGATGCCCACCGGGGCGGGCAAGTCGCTCTGCTACCAGGTGCCTGCACTGGTGCGTGAGGGCGTGGGGGTGGTCGTGTCGCCGCTGATTGCACTCATGCAGGATCAGGTCGACGCCCTGACCGAACTTGGCGTGCGCGCAGCGTTTCTGAATTCCACCCAGGACTGGCAAGGCGCGCGGGATGTCGAGCGGGCCTTCCTTCAGGGTGAAATCGATCTGTTGTATGTTGCCCCCGAGCGCCTGCTGACCGATCGCTGCATCCAGTTACTGGAGCGCGGTCGCATCGCACTGTTTGCCATCGACGAGGCGCATTGTGTTTCCCAGTGGGGTCACGATTTTCGACCCGAGTACCTCGGCCTGTCGATGCTGCATGAACGCTGGCCGGATGTGCCGCGCATTGCGCTGACGGCGACCGCCACGCAAACGACCCGCCGCGAGATCGCTGAACGCCTCGCGCTGGGCGAGGCGCGCCAGTTTGTCGCAAGCTTTGATCGACCCAACATCCGCTATCACATCGTCGAGAAAAGCGATGTGCGGCGCCAGTTGCTGACGCTGTTGCGGCAGGAGCACGACGGCGATGCCGGGATTGTCTACTGCCTGTCGCGCAACAAGGTTGAGGAAACTGCCGAGTTCCTGCGCGCCAACGGCATCGATGCGCTGCCTTACCACGCGGGTCTGGGATCTGCCCTGCGGGCACAGAACCAGTCGCGCTTTCTGCGCGAGGACGGCGTGGTCATGGTCGCCACCATCGCGTTCGGGATGGGAATCGACAAGCCCGATGTTCGTTTCGTCGCCCATATTGATCTGCCCAAGTCGATTGAGGGGTACTACCAGGAGACCGGTCGTGCCGGGCGCGACGGTCTGCCGGCGACCGCCTGGCTCGCCTACGGATTGGCGGACGTCGTCCAGCAACGGCGCATGATCGATGAATCCACCGGTGATGACGCTTTCCGTCGTCAGCTTGGCGCGCAACTCGATGCCATGCTGGGATTGTGCGAAACCATCACATGCCGCCGCCAGCGCTTGTTGCAGTACTTCGGGCAGGCGATCGCACCTTGCGGCAATTGCGACAATTGTCTGCAGCCGCCGCAGGCCTGGGATGGCACAGTCGCGGCGCAGAAAATGTTGTCAGCGATTTATCGTCTCTGGAAAGAACGGGGCCAGCGCTACGGGGCCGGACATCTGATCGATATCCTGCGCGGCAAGCAGACGGCCCGGGTTTCGGACAACGGCCATGACAGCCTCAGCGTGTTTGGCGTGGGCAAGGATCTATCCGAGCAGGCCTGGCGAGGCGTGCTGCGCCAGTTGCTGGCACATGGCCTGGTGATGGTTGACCAGGAGGGTTATGGCACCCTGGCGCTGACGGAGGCAAGCCGCGCGGTGTTGCGCGGCGAGCGCACGCTGATGTTGCGTCGCGAAGCGGATCGTCCGGCCACCCGCGCAACATCCAGAACCCGGTTGGCCGATCCGGAACTTGACAGCGTCGCGCAAATTGCCTTCGACGCATTGCGTGAATGGCGATCCGAGGTTGCGCGCAGCCATGGTGTGCCCGCCTACGTGATCTTCCAGAATGCGACGCTGCGCGAAATCGCCATTGCACGCCCGGATAGCCTTTCAGCGTTGTCGCGTGTCAGCGGAGTCGGGGCCAAGAAGCTCGAATCCTACGGGCGTCTGATCCTCGAACGTCTTGCTGCACTTGACACGGGCGTTGTTCGGCTCAGCCAGCCAGCTTAAGCGAACCCCGGGCGCTGTGTGCGGCTCGGCAAGCCCGCTCGGGCATCCTCGGGCGTTGTGCGGCTAGTCGAACAGGCCACCTGCCGGAGCGCCCGATGCAGTGGGCGCGACCAGGCCGAGATGTCGCCAGGTGGTCTGCGTGGCCATCCGCCCGCGCGGTGTGCGTTGCAGGTAGCCATGCTGAATCAGGTAGGGCTCGATGACATCTTCGATCGTGTCGCGCTCTTCACCGATGGCAGCGGCCAGGCTGTCGATTCCGACGGGGCCGCCGTCGAATCTGTGGATGATTGCCTCAAGGAGCTTTCGATCCATGAGATCGAGCCCTTGCGGGTCGACCTCCAGCATTTCAAGCGCGGCGCCGGCGACGACCGCATCGATGGTTCCATTGGCTTTGACCTGGGCAAAATCGCGTACCCGACGCAAGAGGCGGTTGGCGATTCGGGGCGTGCCGCGCGATCGGCGGGCCATCTCAATCGCGCCTTCAGGCGTGACAGGGACAGCCAGCAGGCCAGCGCTGCGCGTCACGATCCGCGTGAGTTCCTCCGGGGTGTAAAAATCGAGCCGGGCGGGAATGCCGAAGCGTTCGCGCAGCGGATTGGTCAGCATGCCCGCGCGTGTCGTCGCCCCGACCAGGGTAAAAGGTTGCAGATCAAGCTTGACGCTGCGTGCGGCCGGACCCTCGCCAATCATGATGTCGATCTGGAAGTCTTCAAGCGCCGGATAGAGGATTTCCTCGACCACTGGCGACAGTCGGTGGATTTCGTCGATAAAGAGGACGTCGTTACGTTCGAGGCTCGTCAAGAGCGCGGCGAGATCTCCGGCGCGTTCGAGCACGGGACCGGAAGTCTGGCGCAGGTTCACGCCCATCTCGTGTGCGATGATGTGCGCGAGCGTTGTCTTGCCCAGTCCGGGCGGGCCATGCAACAGAACATGATCGAGCGATTCGCCGCGGTTGCGTGCGGCCTCAATGAAGATCTTGAGTTGTTCGCGCACGCGCTGCTGACCGACGTAGTCCCCGAGTGCGCGGGGACGCAGCGCGCGGTCGATGGTGTCTTCGTTGGGCGACGCGGCGCGCGGCGTCACGATGCGCGAGGCGTCGGCCTGCGACGAGAGGGAATCTGACTGGATTGCCATCGGATAATCGTACACTATCCTTTACCCTGACTTTATCGGAATCCACGTCATGTCACTTGTGCTTCCCACTTATGCCGATGTGGTTTCGGCAGCGGCGACCCTCAAGGGGATCGCCCACCGGACGCCTGTCGTGACGTCTGCGACGGCCGATCGCGCCACGCGGGCCAGGCTGTATTTCAAGTGCGAAAATCTTCAGCGCATGGGCGCTTTCAAGTTCCGGGGCGCCTTCAACGCGATTTCGAATCTGACGCCCGACGAGCGCCGCAACGGGGTCCTCACATTTTCATCCGGCAATCATGCGCAGGCCATCGCGCTCGCTGGCAAGCTGCTCGGCGTCAAGACCACCATCATCATGCCGCTGGATGCCCCGGCCGCCAAAAAGGCCGCAACGCAGGGCTACGGCGCAACCATCGTGAATTACGACCGCTACACCGAGGATCGTGACGCCATTGGCCGAAGGATGCAGCAGGAAACCGGAATGACGCTGATTCCGCCCTACGATCACCTGCACGTGATCGCCGGGCAGGGAACCGCCGCGATGGAACTCTTTGAAGACGTTGGCGAGCTTGACTATCTGTTGGTGTGCCTCGGCGGCGGCGGTCTGCTCGCGGGCAGCGCGCTGGCGGCCGGCGCACTCAGCCCGTCGTGCAAGGTGTTTGGTGTCGAGCCCGAAGCCGGCAACGATGGCCAGCAGTCGTTGCGTAAGGGGGAGGTCGTGACGATCGCTCCGCCCCGATCCATCGCCGATGGCGCCCTGACACCGTATCTGGGTCAGCTGACGTTTGGTGTGATCCGCCAGCGTGTCACTGATATCCTGACCGTAACCGATCCCCAACTGGTCGCAACGATGAAGTTTTTTGCGGAACGACTCAAGCTGGTGGTCGAACCGACCGGTTGCCTGGGGGCCGCTGCGGCGCTGCAAGGCACACTGGCGTTTCCCGAGGGCGCGCGGGTCGGCGTGATCCTCAGCGGCGGAAATGTCGATCTGGCCGCTTACGCT
This sequence comes from Burkholderiaceae bacterium, assembly GCA_020851995.1. Lineage (GTDB taxonomy): Bacteria > Pseudomonadota > Gammaproteobacteria > Burkholderiales > Burkholderiaceae_B > Zwartia. The sequence continues at coordinate 32,147 of JADZBO010000246.1, read as the reverse complement.
GGCTTTCTGACACAACCCTGAGTTTTAGGAGGCAACCATGCGGGTTCTCGTGATTGGTGGGACCGGGTTCATCGGCCGACAGGTCGTCGGTCGCCTCGTCTCGCAGGGACATGAAGTGCGGGTCCCCAGCCGACGCGCGGCGCGCGGCCGCGAACTGCGCGTCTATCCCGGGGTCAGTGTGGTCGAGTGTGACGTCCACGATCAGTCCGCCCTCGAGCGCGCAATCGACGGGTGCGGCGCAGTGATCAATCTGGTTGGCATCCTGCACAGTGCGGGCGGCGAACCGTGGGGGCCGGATTTCGATCGGGCGCATGTGCAGTTGCCGGCGCGTATCGCGTCTGCCTGCCGGGCCCTGGGGGTGCGACGCCTGCTGCACATGAGCGCGCTGGGAGCCGACATCGGTGGGCCCAGCGGCTACCTGCGCTCAAAGGGAGCAGGCGAGCAACGCATCCTGGAGGCGTTCGCCGGCTGGGATGACGGCGCGGTCACAATTTTCCGCGCTTCGGTGGTATTCGGCCCGCAGGACAATTTCATGAATATGTTTGCGCGGCTGGCGCGTTTTGCTCCGTTGCTGCCGATTGCAGGCGCTCGTGCGCGCATGCAACCGGTCTACGTCGGTGATGTCGCGAGCGCGATGGTCAATGCGCTCGCCAATCCCGCCACCGCAGGGCAGGTCTACGACCTGGCGGGGCCCACCGTGTATACGCTCGGCGAGCTTGTTCGTCTGGCGGCATCCTGGAGCGGTCACCCGCGCCCGGTCATCGAGATGCCAATGCCTCTGGGACGATTGCAGGCGATGCTGTTCGAGTGCCTGCCGGGCGAGCCGCTGCTTTCGCGCGACAATCTCGCTTCACTCTCGGTCGATAACGTTTCGGATGCGCCGATGGATGCGGCTCTTGGCGTGATGCCAACGCCCCTGGAGTCGATTGCACCCTCGTATCTCGGCCCTAAAAAGCACAATGGCTGAACTGGCGTCACAGCGGATCAGGTTCTGCTCACACCCGTCACCAAACCGATCAATCCCTACACCACAGCATCACAACAAAGAGACATGGCAACCATCAAACAGGGCAAGGCCCTCAATATCCGTGAATCCCGCATCCTCATTGCCGGAGCGGCCAGCCTGGTCGGTTCGCACACCGCGGATCTCTTGCTTGAACAGGGGGTGCGCGAGGTCATCCTGCTCGACAATTTTTCCTTCGGATCGATGGATGCCATCGCGCACCTGCAGGATAATCCGCGCGTGCGCATCGTACGCGCCGATCTGACGCGACTGCCTGATCTGCTGATGGCAACTGAAGGTGTCGACGGAGTCGTGCATCTTGCCGCCTACATGACGCTGGGTTTTTCCCAGACGCCCTGGAACGCTGTGGATGTCAATATCCGTGGTGCGCAGAATATGCTGGAGGCCTGCCGGGTCAACAAGGTGGGCAAGATCGTCTTCGCTTCCTCCAACGCGGTCTACGGCTATGGACCCGGGATCAAAGGGGCGCTCTCCGAGTCGATCCCCTTCTACTCGGAGGGCGCGCCGCCCGCTGCGATTCTCTACGGCGCTTCGAAAATCATGGGCGAGCAGCTTTGCCGGCAGTATCACCAGAATTTTGGCCAGGACTACGTGGTCTTGCGGTATTCGACGGTCTACGGCGAGCGTCAGCATTACCGTGCGGCGAACTCGCTCTACATCATGGAAACCTACGACCTCGTGCGCAAAGGGCAAGCCCCTGTCTTGCCGGGAGATGGCAAGGACACCAAGCATTTCGTGCATGTGTCGGATGTCGCCCGGGCTAACGTCGCTGCCCTGCAGAGCGCAGCGACGGACGTGGCGGTCAATGTGTCCGGCCCGGAGCCGATCACGACCGGGGAACTGGTCGAGTTGGTGCTGGAGTATTGCAAGAGCAGTCTGCGACCCGAAATCCGGCCAGATCCTCCCGGCAAGGTGCGTTTGACGTCGGGTGGCGCATTCCACATCCCCCACGACAAGGCCGGCGAAGTCCTGGGGTGGAAGCCGCTCGTCCACATGAAAGAAGGCGTACACCGTCTGCTGGCCTGGCGGGAGCAGCAGGAAGGCAAGTGACGCGCCGCCGAACCCGACTTGATCGGGTTCAATGACGCAGCGGCAGCGTCACCGGGACAGCGCCTTGAGTGCAAGCCTGATGCCGTCTGATACGCCGACGCCTTCGGGTAGCGCTTTCAGTGCGGTGAGTGACTCCCGATCCGAATAACCGAGAGCGGTGAGCGCGTGAAGGATGTCGTTTTGGCCACTCGCCACCGCCGTCGCCGCGCTGCCGAGATCCGCGCCGAGTTTGCCCTTGAGCTCCAGAATCAGGCGCTCGGCGGTTTTCTTGCCAATGCCGGGCACGCGCGTCAGGCGTGCAGGTTCCTGCAGCGTAACCGCCTGTGCAAGGTCGGCCGTCGACATCCCCGACAGCACTGCCAGAGCCGTGCGCGCACCGATGCCAGTGACCTTGATCAGTTCCCGAAACGTCGATCGTTCCTGTGAAGTCGCAAAGCCGAAGAGAATGTGCGCATCCTCGCGCACGGTCAGGTGCGTGAGCAGCGTAACCTGGTGACCGATTTCCGGCAGTGCGCAGAACGTCGTCATCGATACGTCTACCTCGTAACCAACGCCTTGAACTTCCAGTCCGATGCGAGGCGGAGATTTGTCGTAGAGTGTGCCGGTCAGGCGTCCAATCATTGCGTGGTTCCGTGTGAGTTAACCCAGCAACCTGCCGGCGCGGACGCGCGTTCGACCGCGCCATGTCCTGGCGGTCGAGTCGCTGCCGCCCAGCCGATCTGCCAGCGGAGAAAAGTGAGCATGGCAGATCGCGCATGCGAGTGCATCGGCAGAGTCGGGCGCCGGGATGCCATTGAGCGAGAGTAGCCGCTGCACCATGGTCTGTACCTGCTCCTTGGCCGCCCGTCCGGCGCCGACCACCGATTTCTTGATCTGCAGCGCGCTGTACTCATGCACTTCCAGGCCGCGGTCGGCCAGAGCGCAAAGTGCGGCGCCACGGGCTTGCCCGAGCAGCAGCGTCGATGCGGCGTTGGTGTTCATGAAGACAATTTCAAGCGCGGCGATATCCGGGCGGGTGTTTTCCACGACCTCGCGCAGATTGTCCAGTATGACTTTGAGGCGCTGGGGCAGCGGGATCGCTGTCGGGATCACGATCGTGCCGCTGGCGACATAGCGCATGCGTGGGCCCTCGACATCGATCACGCCAAAGCCGGTGCGGCGAAGGCCAGGATCGACGCCAAGAATGCGCATGGGGTGTCCGTTGCCTTAGTGGCGGAAGTGACGCATGCCAGTCAGGACCATCGCGATTCCGCGCTCGTCCGCCGCCGCGATCACCTCGTCGTCGCGCACGCTGCCACCCGGCTGAATGACGCTGGACGCACCGGCGTCGACAACCACATCGAGCCCGTCGCGGAACGGGAAGAATGCATCGGACGCGACAGCAGAACCCTTCAGCGTCAAGCCTGCGTTCCGGGCCTTGATCGACGCGATTCGGGCCGAGTCGATGCGGCTCATTTGCCCTGCGCCAACGCCCAAAGTCATGTTGTTGCCGCAGAAGACGATTGCATTGGATTTGACGAACTTTGCCACTTTCCAGGCGAACATCAGGTCGCGCATCTGGGCGGTCGTCGGCTTCTTGCGCGTGACCACGCGCAGGTCTTGCGCAAGGACCGTGTCCGAGTCGGGAGTTTGCACAAGCCAGCCGCCACCGACCCGTTTGACGTCGATGTCGTTCTGTCCTTCGCCACCCGGTACCTTAAGGACGCGCACGTTCTTTTTCGCGGCCAGCAACGCAAGTGCGTCGGCCTCGTAGTCGGGCGCGAGCAGCACCTCGACAAACTGGGCGCTGACTGCGCGGGCCGCGGCCAGGTCGACCTTGCGATTGAACGCGATGATGCCGCCAAACGCCGAGGTGGGATCGGTCTTGAACGCTTTGCGGTAAGCCCGCAGGCCGTCCTCGGCCACCGCGACCCCGCAGGGATTGGCATGCTTGACGATCACGCAGGCCGGGGCATCGAAGCTGCGCACGCAATCCCAGGCTGCGTCGGCGTCCGCGATGTTGTTATAGGAGAGCTCTTTACCCTGCAACTGCACAAAGTTGGCCAGCGTGCCCGCGGGAGGGGTTGGATCCGCGTAAAAGGCAGCGCGCTGCTGCGCGTTCTCGCCGTAACGGAGGACCTGACGCTCGTGTATCTGGAGCGTCAGGATGCCCGGCCAGGTTTGACGGGCTGGCGCCTCATCCTGAGCGGGTTCGGCTTCAGCGAGGCTGCTCAGCCAGGCGGCGATCGCCCCGTCGTAAGCGCTGGTGTGCGCATAGACCTTGGTGGCCAGTGCCAGGCGCGTGCCGTAAGTCGTCGAGCCGTGTGCATCGATTTCGGCAAGTACCCGCGGATAATCTGCCGGATCGATCACCACCGTGACTCCGCCCGCTTGCGTTCCGTGATTTTTTGCCGCCGCACGCAACATGGCCGGGCCACCGATATCGATGTTTTCAACCGCATCCGCGAAAGTGCAATCCGGCTTGGCGACGGTTTCACGAAATGGATAAAGGTTGACCACGAGCAGATCAATGCGATCGATGCCATGTTCGGCGATCGTTTGCAGGTGGTCCGGGCTGTCGCGCCGCGCGAGCAGGCCCCCGTGGATTTTCGGGTGCAGCGTCTTGACGCGTCCGTCCAGGATTTCGGGTGAGCTGGTGTGGGCGGCAACTTCGGTCACGGCGAGGCCGGCATCGGCCAGCAGGCGTGCCGTGCCTCCCGTCGACAGCAGTCTGACTCCGCGCGACACGAGGGCGCGGGCAAATTCAACGATGCCGGTTTTGTCGGAGACCGAGAGAAGCGCTGTTTCGATTTTCATGTGGGGACGGAAGGTTGTTTGATTGAATTATTGGTCGAGCATTTTGTGCGCGAGCAGCTTTTTGCGCAGAGTGTTGCGGGTCATGCCCAGCATCTGCGCAGCCAGCGACTGGTTTCCCTGGGCGCGTGCCATCACGACTTCGAGGATGGGACGCTCGACGAAATCGATCACCATGTCGTAAAGGTTCGCCGGCCTGGCGTCCCCCAGATCGGCCAGGTACTGCACCAGGCTTTCGCGCACACATTGCGCGAGATCGGTCTTCTTCTTCATTGCGACTGGATCCTGGTCATGCAGCCAGCAGGCCGCGGTCGTGTTGTTTTGAATTGTCGCAGGTTGTGAACGGCTCTGCGTACTTGCCTGCCTGAGAGGTGAGCCAGTCCCCCAACATGCGCGATTGCTGTTCGGTTGATTCCAGGCAGTTGATCTGGCCGGCAAATTCGCGCCCGCCGGGTAACCCCGCCACATACCAGCCGATGTGTTTGCGCGCTGTGCGCACACCGGCAAGTTCGCCGTAGAAACTGTAATGGTCGTCCAGGTGTTCGAGCAGGAGCGCACGCAGTTCGCCCCAGGACGGGCCCGGCAGCGCTTCGCCGGTGCGCAGATCGTGCGCGATCTCGCGGAAAATCCATGGACGTCCAAGCGCGGCGCGACCGATCATGATGGCGTCCGCGCCTGTTGCCGCGAGCACCGCGCGCGCTTTTTTCGGGCTGTCGATATCGCCGTTCGCAATCACGGGAATCGCAAGGATCGATTTGACCTCGCGGATGGTGTCGTATTCGGCCTGTCCGTCGTAGTGGTCTTCGCGGGTGCGTCCATGCAGCGTCAGGGCGGCGATCCCGCAATCCTGGGCGATGCGCGCGACGCGCAGGGCGTTGCGCTGTGATCGGCTCCAGCCGGTGCGCGTCTTGAGCGTGACCGGCACGCCGAGCGGAGCACAGGCCTTGACGACGGCATCCAGAATGCGGGCGATGAGGTCCTCGTCGCGCAGCAGCGCCGAACCGGACGCCACATTGCATACCTTTTTGACCGGACAGCCCATGTTGATGTCGATGATGCGCGCACCCTTGCCGATGTTGAATACAGCCGCCTGCGCCATCATCGCCGGGTCAGCGCCGGCGATTTGCACGGTCACCGGCTCGCTCTCGCCCTCATGATTGAGGCGGCGGGAGGACTTCACGGTTTTCCAGAGCTGGGGATTGCTTGCGGCCATTTCCGACACCGCGTGCCCCGCACCCAACCGTCTGCAGAGCTGACGGAAAGGACGGTCCGTTACGCCAGCCATGGGCGCGACAAACACATTGTTGGGAAGGGACCACGAGCCGATCAACATGGCAGAATTGTAATCTTTAGAACCGAAGGCCCTGTAGCAGGTGGCGCGCGAGCGGGGCACGCAGGGAAGGGGAAAGATCCAGTGCCAGCAGCGCCAGGCCGCCTAAGTGATCGACGGCGCTGCAGCGGGTGGCAAACCCCCGCGACAAAAGGTCGGTCAGGGCGGCCGTAAGGGTGCGGTCGGGACGACGCAGGCGCGCAAATTGCACCAGCGCACCGGAAGGATCCGCATTGGGATCCGTCTGCCACTGCCGCAGCGCGGCCGCCAGCATGGCGGTGTCGCGCAGTCCGAGATTCAGTCCCTGGCCCGCGACCGGATGCAGTGTTTGCAGCGCATTCCCAATCGCGACCGTGCGCCCGACGGTAATGTCCTTGCGCAGATTCAGGGTGAGGGGGAATGCGGCAACCGGGGCCTGGATCGTCAGCGAGCCGAGTCGTGTGCCGAAGGCCTCTGTGAGGGCCTCGGAGAGTGCGACCGGAGTCAGCGCCTTGAGCGCCTGAGCGCGTTCGGGCGCACTGCACCAGACAACCGACTGCAGTCCAGCGCCGCCCGGATGCGGCAGAATGGCAAGCGGGCCTTCCCGGGTGAACCGTTCAAAGGCCCAGCCCTCGCGCGGCTGGCTGGCACGCGCGGTCGTGATCAGTGCCACTTGCTGGTATTCCCGCAGGGCGGGGCCGGTCGGACTGCCGTCCGCCTGAACAGCGACGCGGGCGCGCAGCACCAGATCACCCTGAGCCAGATCCACGCCCTGAGAGTCCTGGCCGTCGATTCGCGCCGCGGGGCCGGTCATCACCCGCACGCCGCTCGCGGCCACCGCGTGTGCCAGGCTGGCGTGCAGACCCGCATAGCGCACGACGGACCCAAGTTGAGGTACGCTGAAATCGGTGTTTTGAATGACCGCTCGGCCGAGTCGCCCGCGTTGTGACACATGAATCGTCCGGATTGGCGCAGCCTCGTCCGGCCATCCGCCCACCGCTTCCAGCATGACGCGGCTACCCTGATTGAGCGCCAGAACGCGTGGATCGACGTCCGGGGCGTGGCCGTACAGGGTGTTGGCGTCCGACTGCAATAAGGCGATGCGCTCCGGTCGCCGGGTCTGGCGCGCGAGCAGCAAAGCGAGCGCCGACCCCGCAGGGCCTCCGCCCAGTATGGCGATATCGAAGTCGTGATTTGGCATCCCGCCATTTTATCCCGTGCGGATTCCTCACCGCGAATGATTACAATTGGCCGGATTTTCTTTTCCCGGTTTTGAGGCACGCCTAATGTCGAGTTCAACCCCCGCCAGCGCGGTTCAGTCCGCGTCTGGCGCAAAATTCCGCAGCAAAGTGACCGTTGGTCTGCTGGCCGCGCTGCTGGGCTGGGCCGGTGCACATTGGTGGTATCTGGGCCGGCGCCGTGCCTGGCTGGTGACCGCCTACGCAGCGGTGATGGTCCTGCTCAGCAGTCGCGCGGACGTCTGGTGGGAAAATCCGGCGTTCTTTCTACTTTTTATTCCGGCGCTTGACGGGTTGATCGAGGCCATCGTGCTGTGCCTCATGAGCGACGCGCGTTTCGACGCCCGCTACAACCCCGGCCTGGTTCGCGAGAGCCCCAGCGGTTGGGGACCGGTGCTGGTTGCCGCGTTCACGCTGCTGATTGGCACAGTGGCCCTGATGTTCGGATTGGCGATGATTGTCATCTACGTCTGGACACAACTTGGCTGGCTCGACGGATTCGATCTGAATTCTGACTAGGGCGGTGGGCGGCCAGCGCGGCCAACGCGGCCGACCAACGCCGGACCCCGGCCCCGCTGGGGCGCTTGACCCTGCGGCTCCCGTGCTTCAGCCAGCGGCTTCCTGCATGAGCGCTTCGATGGCCTGCGGATCGACTGGCACGCCCCGGGTGATGAGTTCGGCCCCTGCGTCGGTGACGATCGCGTCGTCCTCAATGCGGATGCCGATATTCCAGAATTCCTCCCGCACGTCTTCGGATGGTCTGACGTAGATGCCGGGCTCGATGGTGAGCACCATCCCTGGCGCAAGCTTTCGCCAGGGTCTCTGGCCAATCTTCGCGGCGGCTTCCCGGTATGCGCCCACGTCGTGAACATCCATTCCGAGCCAATGACCGGTGCGATGCATGTAGAAACGCTGGTATGCACCGCGTTCGATCGCGTTGTCGAGTGTGCCGGCAATCAGGCCCAGGTCAAGCATCCCCTGCGTGAGTATGCGCACAGCCGCGTCGTGGCCTGCGTTGAAGTCAAAGGCGGGCGTCGCGCGCAGGGCGGCTTCCCGCTGTGCCTCCAGTACGATGTCATAAAGCGCCCGCTGCGGGCCGGTAAACCGGCCATTGACCGGGAATGTGCGGGTAATGTCGGATGCATAACCGTCAAGTTCGCAGCCGGCATCAATGAGGATCAGATCGCCGTCACGGGCAACGGCATGACCGGCGCGGTGATGCAACACGCAGGCATTGGCGCCTGCCGCGACAATGCTGTCATAGGCCACCGACTGCGCCCCGCTCTTGCGGAAGGTGTAGAGCAATTCGGCTTCAAGTTCATACTCGTGACACCCGGGGTAGGCTGCCTGCATCGCGCGTACGTGACCTCTGGCGGAGATCGCGGCCGCCCGCCGCATGGTGTCGAGTTCGGCCACATCCTTGAACAGACGCATTTCCGCAATGATTTCGGAAAGGTCTGTCCAGTGCACTGGCAGTGCGCGGGCGCCTCTCGACAGGCCGGCTGCGGCCGCGGTCCACCGTTGCAGCCGGGGCGCCAGGTCGGTGCCCTGCGCACCCGAGAGGACAGCGAACACCCGCTCGGCGCCCACCAGGAGCCCTGGCAACAGGTCATCCAGGCGCTCGCTGTCGTGCGCCTCGTCAAAGCCGAAATGCGTGGCGGCGGCTTCCGGACCCCAGCGCACCCCATCCCAGATTTCACGCTCGGGATGTTTGCCCATGCAACACAGGATTGCGCGGTCTTGAGCACCCGCCACCAGGATCAGCCACGCCCCGGGCTCGCTGAAGCCAGTCAGGTAATAAAAATCGCTGTCGTGCCGGTAGGCGTACTGATTGTCGCGGTTGCGCGCGCGCTCCGGCGCGGTGGCTAGTACGGCGACTCCGCCCCCCTGACTGCGCATCCAGTCGAGCAGCAGGCGTCGTCGCCTCGCGAAAGGAGAGTCACCAGTGTGGAGATCTGTCATCGTCATGGTTTGATTCGCAATCGGGCGTCGGCGAGTGGGTGGAAGGTCCCGAAGGCCTCAACATACTACAATCGCTGCGCCGCGCCGGCTTGCGGGCGGATCGTGCAAGGCGAACGATGATCATTGAATGGTTGAAGCCCTGGGAAATGTCTCCCACCCTGATGACGCTCTTTGCCGTCAGCGCGTGGTTGTTCGTGCGTGGGCAACGCGTGCACCGGGTGACGCGCGCGCGCAAGGTACTGTTCTGGCTCGGTCTCATCCTGTTGTACCTGTCACTGCACACGATGCTCGATTACTACGCAGAGCGGATGTTTTTCATGCATCGCATCCAGCATCTCGTGTTGCATCATCTTGGGCCGCTGGTGGTCATGGCGTCCTATCCCGGATCGGTCATGCGTGCCGGTCTTCCGCTTTCATGGCGGGTGCGTCTGCGTGATTTCAACCGCAGCCTGGCCGGACGTGCGTTGATCGCACTGCTCACCAACCCGATCTTCGTCCCCGCCCTGTTCGTCTTTCTGGTGGTGATCTGGCTGATCCCGTCCGTGCAGTTTTATTCGATGCTCGACTGGCGGTTGTATCGCCTGATGAACTGGTCGGTCGTGATTACGGGGTTCATGTACTGGAACCTCATCCTTGACCGTCGCCCATGCCCGCCGTCTGCAATGACCCCCGGCGGACGGGTAGTCTCGCCGATCGTCACCATGGCGCCTCAGATGGTGGCTGGTGCCGTGATCGCGTTCACCGAACGCGATCTTTATCCGCTTTTCGATCTGTGCGGGCGTGCTATCGAGATGTCCGCACTGACGGACCAGATGATCGGCGGTCTGACGATGTGGATACCCGCCGCGATGACGGAGGTGATTGGCCTGTTGGTCGCACTGCGCACGCTGATGCGGCTTTCTGCCAGGGGGCGCTGGGGCGGTCCCCGTCTCAGGAAGAAGCCGGCTGCCGGCTAACGCCGGCAACCCTCTCTGGTCAGGGCAGCAGATTGTGGTACTTGCCACCCAGCGCCACGGTAGCCCTGAACATCCCTTCCTTGTTGCCGCAATCGTAGCGAATTCCTTCGTAGCGGTGGGCGAACACGGGCTGTTCCTTCATCAGCGATGCGATACCGTCGGTCAGCTGAATTTCGCCGCCGGCGCCTGCCTGCGTCTGGCGCAAGTGCGCAAAAATACGGGCGTCCAGCACGTAGCGACCGACCACGGCAAGCGTTGACGGAGCGACATCGGGTTTCGGCTTTTCGACAATCAGCCGAACACGATCCGTGCGCGGGCCGACCGGTTCGGTCGCGACAATGCCGTAGCGATCGGTCTCGCTGCGCGGTACCTCCTGAACACCCAGAATGCTGCCCTGATGCGTCAGTGCGGCGTCAATCAGCTGCCCCATGACTGGACGATCGGCATCGATCAGATCGTCGGCGAGCAGCACGGCGAAGGGCTCGTCGCCCACCACCGGCGCAGCGGTCAGAACGGCGTGGCCAAGGCCGAGCGGTGCCGATTGACGGATATAGATGCACGACACGTTCGAGGGCAGGATGTCCTGCACCAGCGCCAGCAGCATGTCCTTGTTCTTGCGTGCGAGTTCGTTTTCGAGTTCCGGAGCGGAATCAAAATGATCTTCGATCGCCCGTTTGTTGCGACCCGTCACGAAGATCAGATCCGTGATGCCCGCGGCGACCGCTTCTTCGACGGCATACTGGATCAGCGGCTTGTCGACCACGGGAAGCATTTCCTTGGGCATGGCCTTGGTGGCCGGCAGAAAACGGGTACCCAGGCCGGCGACTGGGAACACTGCTTTACGAACGGGGCGCATTTTTTATCCTTCTGATTCGGATGGCGAGGAAGTGCGGAACAAATTCCAACTAACGCTATCATAAGCTTATGCGGATTTTCAATTTGACAACCTTGCGAACGGCTGCGAGCAGGTGCCTTGTGTGCTTGCTGATTCCTGCTTTGGCCCTTGCGCCAGCCTGGGGTCAACCGGTTGGCGCCCCCTCCCTGGGGCCGGCCTCCGCGGTCGATTTATCCCCGGCGCTCGAGCGGCGTCTGGGCGAGGCGATCATGGTCGATGGCCGACGTGATCCCGCTTACATCAGTGACCCGGACATTTCCCAATATCTCAACGCGATGGGTAGGCGGATGGCCGCCAACGCCCCGGGCGGCGCACCCGAAATCGAGATTTTCGGTGTGCGCGATCCGGTGCTGAACGCGTTTGCCATGCCGGGCGGGTTTATCGGCGTCAATACAGGTTTGATCGTCGGAACCGCGGCGGAATCCGAACTGGCTGGCGTGGTGGCTCACGAAATTTCCCATGTCACGCAGCGGCACATCGCACGCGGACTGACACAGCAGACCAAATCCAGTCATCTGCTGCTTGCGACCCTCGCCGCCGCCGTGGCTGCGGCGCTGATTCCAGGCGCGGGCAACCTCGCGGCGGGCGCAGCCGCATTCGGGCAGGCCGCCGTCATGGAGCAGCAACTCGGATTTTCCCGCGATGCCGAACAGGAAGCGGATCGCATGGGTTTCGAAATCCTGCGCAAGTCCGAGTACGATCCGAACGGAATGGCTCAGATGTTCGGCCAGCTTGCCAAGGCCGCCAACCTCAATGAGGGCGCGGGCGGCGGGATTTATGTCTCGACCCATCCGCTGAGTATCCAGCGCATGAGCGACATGCAGAACCGCATCCGTCAACTTCCCCCGGCTTCCTATCGGGAGTCGGACGAGTACTGGTTCGTGCGTGCCAAGTCCCGCGTGATTCAGGCAACCGACCCGAAGGCGCTGCGCCAGGCCGTGGATCAAATGCAGGAGGAAACCCGAACCACCGACACAGGTTCGGCGGCCACCATCCGACGGTCGGCGGCGTGGTTTGGCATCTCCTATGCTGCGCTCGAGCGCAGGGACCTCAAGGAGGCAAATCGTGCGTTGCAGCGCGCTGAAGCGGGGTCGCCACCCTCGCCGTATCTGGACGTGCAGCGCATTGATATCGCGCTGGCAGCCCGGGATTACGCCCGGGCGCTGACCGATTCACAGGCCGGAATCAAACGTTGGCCAGGCCGGCGCTCCTTTGTGCTTCGTCAGGCTCAGGCGCTGCAGGCGCTGGGCAAGGATAAGGAGGCAATCGCTTTTCTCCAGGAGCAGACCAAACGCTGGATGGGCAGCGAGCCTGTGCTGTTTCAAATGCTCGCCAAAAGCCAGGAGCGCGTTGGCGAGACCGTCGTTGCCCGCCAGACCATGGCCACTTACTATTCCATGATGGGCATGCTGCCGGCGGCCCTGGCCCAGCTGACGCAGGCGCGCACCCTCACTCAGGATTTTTACATACAGTCTCAGCTTGATGTCGAGATCCGGTCGATCCGGGCACGCATCGATGAAGACCGCCGCCTGCTTGAGCGCTTTAAATCCTGATGCCCGGCCGGGCGTGTTGCTTGTTGGCGCGCAGCCAGACCGGCTGGAGGGCGCGGGCTATCCCTGGCCGGAGAAAAACCGCTCCAGTCGTGATGGCAACCAGCCAAGGTGACCGGGAAAGGGCCCTGTGACGAACCCGACATGTCCTCCTTGCGCAGGCTGGTGGATCACGACCTGCGCGGATGCCTGATCCGGCCCGGGAAGCGCGGGTTCTGGCATGAAGGGGTCGTTGCGTGCGTTCAGCACCAGCGTCGGCGTGGCGATGTAGGGCAGCCACGGTTTGCTTGCGCAGTGCGTCCAGTAGTCGAGCGCATCCCGAAATCCGTGCATCGGCGCGGTATAGGCATCGTCGAAATCCCTCAAATCCTGTGCCTGTGCGATACGGAACACGTCGATGGTGCCCGGGAACCGGTTCGCTTTTTCAATCACCTTCGGCTTGAGTGAATTAAGGAAGTATCTGGAGTAGACGTGCCGATTAAACGGATCTGTGCATAAGTGTTGCCCGGCAGCAACCAGATCCAGGGGCACTGAGACGCCGGCGGCGCCCGCCAGCCACGGTGCGGATGCCGGGTGTTCGCCCAGAAACTTCAGCAGGGCATTTCCGCCCAGCGAGACGCCGACCGCATGCCATCGTGCCGCCGGCAGGCGGGCTTTAACGGTAGCCAGCATGAAACTCACTTCATCGGAATCACCGGAGTAGTAGGCGCGCGCGAGCCGGTTTGGCGCACCCGAGCAGCCGCGGAAGTGCGCGATCACCACGGCCCATCCGCGGGCGCGGAAGTGCTCGGCGACTGACTGTGAGTAGCGGCTGCGGCTGCTTCCCTCGAGCCCGTGAAACAGGATGAGCGCCTGGGTTGCGCCCAGACTGGCCCGGTAGCCTTCGTCCTCAGGCGTCATCCAGCGTGTTGCGCCTCCGGCGGCGAGTGCCGGATCGGCAGGCCCTGCCTGCCCCGCTGCAGGCGTCGCCAGGCCCTGGATTGACCAGTCGAAATCGAGGAAGTCGCCATCCGGGGTGTCGACCCGTTCGCGCACGAAACAGGGCCTGCGTGTGGTCGCGAAGAGTGCGCCATACAGCGTTTGGGATTGGCGGTCCGGGAGCCAGCCGGGCACCGGGCATGGCGTCGTATCAAGCGTGGCGGTCACGATAGGCCGGCTCAGTGCAGCAGACCGGGCACGTCATTCAGGTCGAGCATCCCGGCATCGACCGGAGCGGCTGAGGCGTGGTGCATCACAAGGCGCCAGCCTGTCGGGCCCTTGTGATAGACGTTGGTCGCGTAGCAGTGGGCCACTTCGGCCTCGCCGGGGGTGCCAACCGAAATCATTTCGATCAGGGAGTGGACCGCACTCATCATGCTGTGCAGGCTCACCAGTCTCGTGGGCCGGATGTGCAACCCACCACCGGAAAGTATCGTGTGCCAGGATTCCAGCACGGCATGATGACCAACGACGCGCAGCCCGCCGGGATGAACGCAGACGATTTCTTCGTCATCGGCCCAGACCTGCGCGAGGCGGTTGACGTCGGCACGTTCAAGCGCGTCGTAGAAAGCGCGTTCGGCCTCGTCGACCGTTGCAAACATTGTCGGCATGCGAAGCGTCAGTGACCATGCACGACGGTGCCTGCAGCGAGCTTGTATTGCGTACCGCAATACGGGCAACTGACCGACCCGGTTTTTGCGACGTCAAGGTAGACGCGCGGGTGCATGCTCCAGAGCGGCGCGCGCGCGCCAGGGCAGTGCAGGGGAAGGTCGCCTGCATCGACCTGGACGCTGGTCTGGTCGTTGCCGTTTTCGCCTGTTGCTGCAGCATTCATGGTGAGTCTCTGAGGTGTGAATGTCGGTGGGGCATTGTATCCTGAGGGCAGTCTACAATGGCGCGTATTAATTTTTCCTTGCTATCGTGCGCCGGAACATCACCGTTGCCGTCGATCGGGTGTCGAAGTGCTGGTTTCATTGATCCACGGGTGCGGCTTTGTCCGGATTGCGCCCTGATTCTGCTGTCTCCACCGACGTGCGGGCCGAGCAACGCGAGGCCTTCGTACGCGGTCTTAAAGCGGTTGCGCCGGGCCTGGTCGCACTTTCGGTCTGGGGGCTCGTCACGGGCGTGGCCATGGTCAACGGCGGCCTGACGCAAAGTGCCGCGGTCACCATGTCGCTGCTGGTCTATGCTGGCTCCGCGCAGTTGACGGCGCTGCCGCTGATTATGGCCGGCGCGCCGCTCTGGCTTATTTTTGTCGCCGGTTTCGTGGTCAACCTGAGGTTCGTGATTTTCGGTGCCGCCCTGCATCCCTTCTTCCGCGCCTTGTCATGGCCCAAGCGCCTGCTGCTCGGGTTCCTCACGGTCGACGTCGCCTTTGTCGTCTTCATGCCCCGCTACGCCGACGCCCAGGTCAAGGGAACCCGAGAGCAGCGCTGGTATTACCTCGGCACGATTGTGCCTTCCTGGATCGTCTGGCAGGTCACTTCCGTGACGGGTATCGCGCTGGGCGCGCGGGTTCCGCCAAGCTGGTCGCTCGGGTTCGCAGCAACGCTGGCGCTCACCGCAATGGTGTTGCCGCATGTGCGTGCCCGACCGATGCTGCTTTCAGTGATGGCCGCCGCTGTGGTTGCCTGGATCGCGCAACCATTGCCCTTGCGCCTGGGGCTGCTGGCAGCCGTCGTTGCCGGGATCGGCGTCGGCATGTGGGCCGAGCAGGCCAGCGATTCGAGGGGGCGGCCATGACCGACGATCTGTACGTCTATGCCGGTATCCTGTTGCTGTCGCTTTGCAGCCTGATCACCCGCGCGGGCTATTTTCTGCTTGGCCATCACATCCCGTTTCCCGACCGTGTGCGCCAGGCTCTGCGCTTTGCGCCGCTGGCGGCGCTGACTGCAATCATCGTGCCCGAAATCCTGCCCTGGAACTATCCCCAAACGCCCGAATTCGACCCCAAACTCATCGCCGCGGCTGTTGCAATTGTTGTGTTTCAGTACCGCCGCAACGCAGTTTTGCTGATCGCAAGTGGCATGCTGACCCTCTGGGCTCTGCAATGGATTGCAAACGGTTAGCCGGATCGCCGGCCACGCCTGCCTAGGGCAATCCCTAGCCTAATCGCGGTCCTGCGGTACACTTGGGGCTGAATTATCAAACATTTCAATGACTTCAAACACTCAAACTACTGAAAGCCCCCTGGCCGGTCCGACCACATTCGCCGAGATCGAACTGCACCCGCAACTGCTGCAGGCCGTCATTGATACGGGCTACACCATACCGACGCCGATTCAGGCTCAGGCCGTGCCACTGATCATGCAGGGCAGGGATGTGATGGGCGCGGCCCAGACCGGTACAGGCAAAACCGCGGCCTTCACGCTGCCGATCCTGCATCGTCTGATGCCGGTGGCCAACTCCAGCGCATCGCCGGCTCGCCATCCTGTGCGCGCACTGATCCTCACGCCCACGCGCGAACTTGCGGATCAGGTGGCAGAAAGCGTCAAGCGCTACGGCAAGCTCACGCCACTCCGTTCGGCAGTCGTGTTTGGCGGTATCGACATCGGCCCCCAGAAGGAAGCGCTGCGCACGGGTTGCGAAGTCCTGATCGCGACGCCGGGGCGACTGCTCGATCACGTCGAACAACGTAACGTCAACCTTGGTCAGGTGGGTATTCTGGTCCTTGACGAAGCCGATCGCATGCTCGATATGGGATTTTTGCCCGATCTCGACCGCATCATGCGTCTATTGCCGCAGCAACGGCAGACGCTGCTGTTTTCTGCGACCTTCAGTAACGAAATCCGCAAGTTGGCGCGCACCTATCTGAAGGACCCGATCGAGGTCGAAGTTGCGAGGCGCAATGCAACCGCCGAGACGGTGACACAGGTGGCTTATCAGATGTCCGGCGATGCCAAGCGTGCGGCCGTGGTGCATCTGGTCAAGTCGCGCGGTCTGAATCAGGTGATCGTATTTTCCAATACCAAAATCGGCACTGGGCGGCTTGCCCGCCAGCTTGAGCGCGATGGTGTTCGCGCGGAGTCGATCCACGGTGACAAGAGCCAGGCAGACCGCATGAAGGCGCTTGATGCCTTCAAGGCGGGAGAGCTTGAGGTACTGGTGGCGACTGACGTCGCAGCGCGCGGGCTGGATGTTGCGGGCATTCCCTGTGTCATCAACTACGATCTGCCCCACAACGCCGAAGATTATGTGCACCGGATCGGGCGCACCGGGCGCGCCGGCGCATCCGGCGAGGCGATCTCGCTGTTTTCGCCCGCTGAAGAGCGCTACCTGGAGGACATCGAGAAGCTCACCCGCAAACCGATTCCGCGGGAGACCCTGCAAGTGCCCGGCGAGTTGATCGCGCGCACGCATGAGCTTGACGACCCACGCGCGCGCCGGGAACATAGCCGCGAGCGTCATGATCGTCACGAACCCCGTCCGGAACGTGCCGTGCGTCCCAGCCGTTACACGGCACCTTCGAAGCCGGTCGATGAATTTTTTCTCAAACCCTACGAGCCCCAGGCTGCGAACGCGCCCGCACCGCAGGCGCCCGGGGCCCCGAAACCCGCGGCAGCTCGGCGCGGCGTTGGGCTTTTGCTCGGCGGGCAGACCAAAAAACCGGACTGAGGTCTATCCTGCACACTGCGTGGCCCTCAAAGAGGTCGCGTGGATGTCATGGCCGCGTCTGGTGTGCTGTTGCGCCGCCCCTGCGCCGGCCCGACACGCGGTGTCGCTGCGCCGTCGGTTGCGCGCCGATTGCCTGGCGGCGTATCAATCCGCTTGCGCCATTTCCCGCAGCAGTCCCCGTACATCCGGCAATGCGGTTTGCTGAGGTTTGCCGGGGGATCGCATCGCTTCAATCAGCCTGTCCAGATGCTCCGGATGCGGTAGCACCGTACCCAGGAACCGAACCGTATCGCCATGCTGAATCAGGATCGTGGGAAAATTTTCAATATCTTCGTCGCCCACCAGGTCCGGATAATCTTCAATATCGGCCCAGACAAAGCTGATGTCCGGATGGCGCGACGAGAGCGCGTCCATCCTGGGTTCGTACTGTTTGCAGGTGTCGCACCAAGCGGCGCAAAAGCAGATGACAAGCGTTGCGTCTTGTGGCCGAAGTCGGTCGGCCAATTCGCGTGCTCCGGGTTTGAACGTGGTCATATCGGCAGAATCAGTCAGGTTTGTCTATGATAGCTGCTCTTGGTTCCCTCGCATGGATGCGCTCAGATGCGTGAATTTCCTCCTGTTGCCGCCCCAATCCCCGGGAACGCCCCTGTCTCGAATTCCCTCGGGCTTGACGGCGTAACACAAGCTTTTGGGCGAGCCGTGAAGTCGCAGTTGCACCCGCGCATGCTGTTCGCGATGCTGCTGCCTTTTCTGATTATGTTCGTCGGCGCGATCGTGTTGTTGCTGGTCGCGCTCGGGCCCCTGACGACGTGGCTGGATCAGCAACTGACCGAATCGGCTTTGGTGCTTCAGGCGGATCAGTGGCTGGTATCGCTCGGATTGTTCTCGCTGCTCAGCCTGAAGGTGTGGATTCTGCCGATCACCTCGGTGGTCATCCTGTTGCCGGTGTCCGGCATACTCGGGCTTGCCGTCGCCGCAGTCTGCGTGATGCCGATCGTCATTTCACACCTTTCGTCCACGACCTACGCGGGTCTCAGGCGAGAAGGGCGCAACAGTTTCGTGGTGAGTCTCTGGAACGCGGTCTGGGTCAGTATTCTGTTCACGCTGGGCTGGCTGGTGACTCTGCCACTGTGGCTTGTGCCGCCCCTTGGGTTGTTTGTGTCCGTCTTCTGGTGGACGTTCGCCTTTTCGCGCATGATGCGCATTGATGCCATCGTCGAACATGCCAGTCCGGCAGAACGGAAACTCCTGCTGGAGCGTCACGGAACGGCCTTCTGGATGATCGGGCTGATCTGTGCGCTGATCAACCTGATTCCGCCCGCGTGGATTTTTCTGCCGGTATTTTCAGGCCTTGTCTATACGCACTTCGGTCTTGGAGCCCTGGCACGTCTGAGAGCGCAGCAGCACGGGAGTGCCTGAGCGCCTGGCGTCAGGCACGGAGGCTGGCGTCCGGATTTTGTGCTGAAATGGCGGCTTCGCGCTTGTACAACTTTCGTTTTCTGGATTTCACATGACTTCACCCCAGGTCAATGCCCGCTTCGGCCTGATCATCGTCGGCGACGAGATTCTCTCTGGCCGCCGCCAGGACAAGCATTTTTCCAAAGTCATCGAGATGCTCAGCGCCCGCGGGCTGCAACTTTCGTGGGCGCAGTTTCTTTCCGACGATCGCGATGCGCTCACGCAAGCGCTGCAACGCAGCTTTGCCAGCGGTGATATCGTTTTCAGTTGCGGCGGCATTGGCGCAACCCCCGACGATCACACGCGGCAGGCTGCAGCGGCAGCGCTCGGCCGCCCGATGGTTTTGCATCCAGAGGCAGCGGAGCAGATTCGCCTGCGTGTCATGGACCAGGTGGCCAAGGGTGTGGGGTCGCCCGATATGAGCACCCCCGAAAATCAGCAACGCCTGCAGATGGGCGTGTTGCCGACGGGCTGTGAAATTGTTCCGAATCCCTACAACCGGATTCCCGGTTTTTTTGTCGAACGCCACACGTTCGTGCCGGGATTCCCGGTCATGGCATGGCCGATGCTCGAATGGACACTTGATACCCGTTACAGGCACCTGCATCACACGACCGAGCACATTGAGCATTCCTTCATTGTGTATGCGATGCCTGAATCGCGAATCACGCCGGCGCTGGAGGCGCTTGAGCAGAAATGGCCTGGCGTGAAGGCCTTCAGCCTGCCTTCAGTGGGGGAGGATGGTGCCAGTCCGCATATCGAGCTTGGCGTAAAAGGCGAAGATGCAGGTGCCTGTGCCCAGGCACTTGAATTTCTGCGCTCGGAGGCGCTGCGCCTCGGCGCTCAGTTTGAATCACCCGGGAAGTAAGGGAATACCCTGCCTTTGTAATTTCATAATATGGGATAGAATCTCATTTGCTGCAATGCGGCAAATCAGATTCTCACTGAGTTCCAGATCCCATGTCACGTCTATCCGATCCCGATTCGTCTGGCACCGCCGCGACAGAGTCCGCAAGTTCCGGCATGGCTATTCAAGTGCTCGAGCGCGCCACCAACCTGCTTGACGCGTTGGCTGCGCAGGCCGAGCCAGTCACACTGAAGCAACTTTCGCACACGACGGGCCTGCATCCGTCGACGGCGCATCGCATTCTGAACGACATGGTGGTCGGTCGCTATGTGGAGCGGGTCGACAACGGACTCTATCAGCTCGGCATGCGCTTGCTGGAACTCGGTTCGCTCGTCAAGGGTCGTCTGAACGTGCGCGAGGCGGCCATTGACGCGATGCGCGGCCTCCACAAACTGACCGGGCAGACGGTCAACCTGTCGGTGCAACAGGGTGACGAAATTGTCTATATCGACCGTGCCTGGAGCGAGCGCTCCGGCATGCAAGTCGTTCGGGCGATCGGCGGCCGTGCGCCGTTGCACCTGACTTCAACGGGCAAGCTTTTTCTGTGTGCCGCGGATCCGCGCCAGGTGCGGGCCTACGCCACGCGCACCGGCCTTGCCGGAAACACGCGTAACAGCATTACCCAGTTCGATAAGCTCGAGCGAGAGCTTGCGCTGGTGCGTCGCCACGGTTACGCGCGTGACAACGAAGAGCTTGAGGTGGGGGTTCGCTGCATCGCGGCCGGAATTTACGATGACACGGGCAAACTGGTGGCCGGATTGTCGATCTCGGCGCCTGCTGAGCGCTTGCAGGACGAGTGGATATCCCAACTGGTATCCACCGCCCGCGGCATTTCGGAAGCGCTTGGCTATGAGGCCCCGGTGCAAAGCCAGGACCAGGCCCTTCCAGCCTGATCGGAAAGGCCCTGTCCGACTGATCGGAAGGGCCCTATCCGACTGATCGGATAAGCTGTGTCCGCCTGATGGGGACGGCTATTTCAGCGTAATGTTTCTTGCCTTGACGAGATGACCCCAGCGGGTGACCTCCTCAGCGATCAGGGCGCCGAATTCGGCAGGTGTGTCGCCGGCGGCCGTCAGTCCGTCAGAAGCCAGTTGCTCCGCCATTTCCGGTGTTCCGAGGGCCTCGCGCGCGGCCTTGTTGATTTTGTCCACGATGTCGCTCGGTATACCTTTAGGGCCAATGAGCCCGTGCCACACGGCGACGTCAAACGTCGGGTAGCCCGACTCCATCACAGTAGGTACATCCGGCAGCGCAGCAAGCCGCTTGCCGGTTGTGACCGCGAGTGCGTTCAACTTGCCGGACTTCACGTGGGGCAGCGTTGACGCCACCGTGCCGAAGACAATCTGGACTTGCCCTGAGATCGTGTCCGTAAGCGCAGGGGAAGTTCCCTTGTAGGGCACGTGCAGTACTTCGATGCCGGCGGTGGACATGAAGTATTCGGATGCGACGTGCGTGATGCTGCCGCTTCCGGCAGAGGCATAGGTCAGTTTGCCCGGTTCCTTTTTTGCAAGACTGACAAAATCCTTGAGGCTTTTGAGATCGGTCTTGGGATTGGCCGCTACGATGAACGGCCCGCTGGCCAATCGAGCGACGGGCGTGATGTCCCTGACCGGATCGAAGGGCAACTTGTAGAGATTGGCATTGACCGTGTAGCTTGTCGCGGCAAGAAACAGCGTGTAACCATCTCCCGGCGACTTCAGCGCAATTTCGGCGCCCAGATTGCCGCCTGCGCCAGGCCGGTTTTCGACGAAGACCGTCTGACCGAGCTTTTGTGTCAGCTTCTGGGCGACGATGCGGGCGATAAAATCCGAGCCGCCGCCTGGCGCGAAGCCAACCACGATCTTCACGGGTCTGGTCGGGTATTGGGCTGCGGTTTCCGCCTGAACGGCGAGTGGGCCGAAGGCGGAGCAGACTGCAATCAGGGACCCCAGTCTGGCGAGGGTACGGCGTATGGGGTTGGTGTGCGCAGTCCGCATTGAAGGTCTCCGGATGAATGGATTGGTACCCCGCCAAAGTGCCATCTTGCCGAGTGTCACGAAAGTTTAACGGGGACGAGGCAAACTTTGTCGGACAGGGTGTTGTTGTTTTTTTTGTGCGACGCAACAAAAAAGTATTGACATTGGATTATCTGCCCCTACAATATGAATTGTGCAGTGCAACAAATACAGCCGCGGTGATTTCGCCGCCAGTTTCCAAACTCAGGAGAACACCATGTCCGCCATCCCCCAACAAGTAATCAATAGCCAGAAAGCTGCTGTCGAGGCGCTCGTCGCCGTGCAGGGTTCCGTTTTCAGCGGTTTCGAAAAGCTGGTTGACCTCAACCTGAAAGTCATGAAGGCTACCCTCGACGAAGTGTCGGAAAAGTCGCAAAAGGCTGTTGGCATCAAAGATGCCCAGGAAGCCGTCGCCATGTCCTCGAACCTGCTCCAGCCCGCTGCCGAAAAAGCAATGGCCTACAGCAAGCATGTTTATGACATCGTCGCTTCGGTCCAGGCCGATCTGGCAAAGCTGAGCGAAACCCACCTTGCCGAAGGCAAGAAGAACGTCAGCGACGCAATCGAGCAGTTTTCGAAGAACGCACCGGCTGGTTCGGAAAGTGTTGTCGCGATGATCAAGTCGTCGATGGCTCAAGCCAACACGGCCTACGATCAAGTGACCAAGGCTGCCAAGCAAGCTGCGGAAACCGCCGAACAGAACCTGACCGCTGCTGCCAGCGCCACGTACAAGGCCGCCAGCGATGCCGCTGACGCTGCCAAGTCGGTGACGCGCGCCCGTCGCGCCGCTTAATTGGCGACTGCGTAGCGCCTGACGCCGGGCAGGTTTCGCCGGTGCAGGACAAAAGCCACCTTCGGGTGGCTTTTGTGCGTTGTGCTCATGCCAGCCCGCTCACAGTGCCTCACCGGCGATTCGCAGGAGTTGGCGGTCCGCGGGATCAGGATCGCGCCGCGCGGATTGCCTTGACGCATTCGTTCACCAACGCCGGCCCCCGGTAGATCAGGCCGCTGTAAAGTTGCACCGCGTTGGCGCCGGCGCGAATTTTCTCCACCGCGTCTGCGCCGCACATGGTACCGCCGGCGCCGATGATGGCCATCCCGGGTCCCACGCGCTGGCGCAAACGCGCAATCACGCCGACCGCCTTCGCCCGCACCGGCGCGCCTGACAGGCCGCCGGCCTCCGAGGCATGAGGCAAGCCGTCCACACCGCTGCGGTCAAGCGTGGTGTTGGTCGCGATGATTCCGTCGATACCGTGGCGGGTCACGACATCCGAAATCACATCGATCTGCGCTTCGTCGAGGTCGGGTGCGATCTTGATGACCAGCGGCACGCGACGACCGTATCGATCTGCAAGCGCCAGTCGGCGTTGCTGCAATTGTCCGAGCAATTCGCCAAGTTCATGCTCGCCCTGCAGGGCCCGAAGATTCTTGGTATTGGGCGATGAAATGTTGACTGTCACGTAGTCGGCGTGCGGATAGACGGCATCCAGTCCGATCAGGTAATCATCGACTGCCCGCTCGATCGGCGTATCAGCGTTCTTGCCAATGTTCAGGCCGAGCACGCCGCCGGTCTTGTGCCAGGTGCTGCGCTGGACGTTGGCGACGAAGGCGTCGAGGCCGAGATTGTTGAAGCCAAACCGGTTGATCAGACCCTGCGCTTGCGGGATACGGAAGAGCCGCGGTTTCGGATTGCCTGTCTGCGGTCGCGGGGTGACGGTGCCAACTTCGACGAACCCGAAGCCCAGATTACCCAGCGCGTCAATGTGGGCGCCATTCTTGTCCAACCCGGCAGCCAACCCGACCGGGTTGGTCAGGCGCAACCCCATGAGCGTCACGGGGTCTGCAATCGCGCTGTGCATCAGGGCGCGGGTCGGCGCGAAATCGTAGGCCCGCTGCAGTGTCCCCAGCGTCACTTCATGCGCACGTTCGGGATCCATCGAAAACAGGATGCCACGCGCGAGGGGGTAGGCTTGAAAAAGAATCGACATGCTGGGCCGCGTCAGGGGTGAATGGATTGAGGGAAATCGCTTGGGGGTGCATTGCGCCAGTGACCGTCGACACGATATTGCGCCGGTCTGAACGCGGCCTTGTAGGCCATTTTGGCACTGTCCTGAATCCAGTATCCGAGGTACAGCCAGGGCAGTTTCAGCTGCTGACATTGCCGCAATTGCCAGAGGATGCTGTAAGTACCCAGGCTACCGCGCACGTCCGGATCGTAAAAGGTGTAGACCGACGAAAGACCCCGTTCGAGCATGTCGACGATCGACACCATGCGCAACGCGCCATCGGCGTCGCGAAACTCCACCAGGCGTGTGTTGACACGGCTCGCCAGCAGGAACTGGCTGTACTGAGTACGGCTGTCTTCGTCCATGCCGCCGCCCGGATGGCGTTCTCGTTGGTAGCGGGCATAAAGCGCGTAGTGTTCCGGTGACCAGTCCAGCCCGGTCACCAGCGCGCGCAGGTCTGCGTGACGCGTCCAGGCGCGGCGCTGGCTGCGGCTGGCAGTGAACTCTGCGGCGTCGACCCGCACCGGTACGCAGGCGCGGCAGGCATCGCAGTGCGGCCGGTAGGTAAACAAGCCGCTGCGGCGAAAGCCCCTGTCGATCAACTCCGAATAGGTGTCGGTGTTGATCAGATGTCCGGGTGCCGCGACTTGCGAGCGGGCCTGCCGATCGGGCAGGTAGCTGCAGGGATACGGAGCCGTTGCATAGAACTGCAGTGCGGAAAAGGGGAGTTCCTGGATTCGGCTCATCGGGGATTGTCGTGAGGTCGTCGGCTTTCAGAATGCTGGCCGCTGTCAGGCCTTTGGGCTCTTAACGGTGACCGTCTGGCGATCTTACCAAAACGCGCGAACGTTCTTGCCGACCGCTCGCGCCGGGCGAGCGAGGAGGTCCGACGGGCCGTCTGTCCGGCAACGGCCACGTGTTCAGGCGTCGGGGTGGATAACGCCCTGTTGGTCGAGCCATCCGCGCGCCCAGTCAATTGGCGGCAGACTGGTTGCGCGCCGGATATGTCCGAGAAATGCGTCGCGTGCGACCGGCCTTGCTCCAAGGCTTGCGAGGTGAGCGGTTTCCATTTGACAGTCGATCCAGGGGGCATTTTGCCGGCCCAGAAAGCGCACCAGGTGCGCGAGTGAAATTTTGGACGCATCGCGGGATCGCGAGAACATCGATTCACCGAAGAACATGCGCCCAAGACTGATGCCGTAGAGTCCGCCGGCCAGTTGTCCATCGATCCAGGTCTCGATGCTATGCGCCTGCCCCGCGCGATGCCAGCGCTCATAGGCCGCGATCATCTCCGTAGTGATCCAGGTTCCGGGCTGATCACCGGCGCCCTTGCGCGCGCAGGAGCGCATGACCTCGGGAAAGGCGCAATTCACCCTGACCGTGATGCTGAAGTCACCACGCTTTTGGGCGTTTTCAATTTGCCGCAACCGCTTGCGCAGGCTGTGCGATGGATGAAAATCTTCCACGCGCAGCACCATGCGCGGATCCGGCGACCACCAGAGAATGGGTTGTCCGTCCGAGTACCAGGGAAAGATGCCTTGCGTATACGCGGCTCGCAGACGTGCGAGAGAGAGGTCACCGCCCGCAGCCAGCAATCCCGGCGGATCGTCCAGTGCGCAGGCGGCCGGCGGAAACGGCGCCGTGCCATCGAGCCAGACCAGTTGCACGATGCCCGCGCCTGCTTCGCGTCAGGGCTTGTGATGATTGACCGTCAGGGCGTAATGATGCGGCCCGAACTTGCCCGACTCCAGATCCCGGAGGTAGTGCCGCAGTGTGGTCGACACCGATCGGAACGACAGATTGTCCCAGGGGATTTCATCCAGGCCGTACCACCGCGCCTCGATTGTCTCGGGCCCCGGATCCATCTCTGGTCCAAGCGCCTCGGCGAGGAAAAAGACGTGCACCTGGTCGACGTGCGGGATGTCGATCACCGTGTACATATGGCCGAGCTGAATGCGCACGCCGGCTTCCTCGGCGGTTTCGCGTTCCGCGCCTTGCGAAATGGTTTCCGCGAGTTCCATGAAGCCCGCGGGTAACGTCCAGGTGTTTACACGCGGTTCAATCGCACGCAGACACAGCAGCACCTTGCCCTGCCAGACAGGTAACGTGCCGACCACCAGACGCGGGTTCTGGTAGTGGATGGCACCGCACTTTTCGCACAGATCGCGCTCACGGTTGTCGCCCGGCGGAATCCGGCGTGTGATCGGGGATCCGCATTGGCCACAATAGTTCTGAAGGCGCGGGGCGGGGAAGAAGAAATCCGGATCGTTATTCATGTGCAGTATTTTAAAGGTAGTTCGTGTCAGGCGGACGAACCCGCAGCGTCGTGTGGAAGACCAAAGGCTCTCTGCCTCGTCGCGAACAGGGCACCGAGCAAAAGCATGCCGGCCGAGATCATCAATCCAAGCCTCAAACCGCCAGGGCCGTCGGAAATCCAGCCGACGATGGTGGGGCCGATGATCTGTCCCGCCGCGAAGATCGTGGTGAAGGCTGAAATACCGCGCGCCCAGGATTGTGGTGGAAGATTGTGCCGTACCAGCATCGTGGTTGACGCGACCACAGACAGAAATACCGATCCAAAGAGCAATCCCGAGGCGAAGATGGCGATCACGCCCATGGGGCTTGCCGGAACCACGGCGGGGATTAGCGTTGCGATTGCGCAGAGTCCGTTGAGTATGGCCAACGATTCCCCGCCTTTGAAGTGATCCAGCATTCGCGCCCAGAGCGCGGATGAGGCGATGACTCCCATTCCGAGCAATGCGTAAAAAGCGGTGATTGCGCCTCCAGACAGGCCGAGCTCGCCCAGACGCGCGACCACGAAGGTCATGTAGCCGATGTAGCCCATGCCAAACATGACGTAGGCGGCGAGGCCTGCGGCCATGCTTTTGAGCGCGACGGGCCTGGAGTGCGTGTGTGTGGTGGGTGCCTGAGGCACGCGGCGGGCGTCTCGCATGAACCAGGCCGCCGCGACGCACGCCATACCGAGCGCGATCCATGCCAGTTGCCAGGCGTGTGGCAGTCCCGCATGCCCGGCAAGATTCAGCACCAGGGGAACGCCAAGCGCGCAGAGCACGATGCCAATACCCGCGCCGCCGTAGTAGATGCCGAGCAGCAGCCCCGCCCGCCCCGGGTGCAGCGCACCCCAGCGCGCGGCCAGCACCCCGCCGGCAACGAAAGTCCAGGCGCTGGCGATTCCGGCAATCAAACGCTGGCCAATCAGCAGCAGGGTGTCGGTCGCGAATCCGGACAGCATCATGAACAGCGCGGCGACCAGGGCACCGCAAAGGAAGAGGGTCGCCGCGGGCATTCGGGCAAACAGCAGCGGCGTCATCAGAGCGCCGACAAAATAGCCTGCTGCGTTTGCGGTGTTCATGGCGCCTGCCACTGCATACGACCAGCCAAGGTCGGCGCGCATGGGGGGCAGCAGCAATCCGTAGGCAAACCGCGTAATGCCCAGCGACACGGCGGCACCCAGAGACAGCGCGAGGGCAACGGCGATCGGTGACGTGGCTGCCCGACGGTCAGACATCATCGGCGGTCGGGTTTGCGATGAATCCCATGCGCCCGGGGACGTCGGCCAAGGCGCAGAGAGACAGCGGCGCGGCCTGCGCCACTGGCGAGCCGACGGCGCCGTGCGGGGTGACTTGGGCGTGCAACTGAGGCTTCGCCACGCCGGGCCCGGTGATCAATGAAAGGTCCTCCAGAAGCTCGAGCAGCGTATTTGCCTGAGCATCAACCAGCACGTCGGCGAGTGCCGCCAAATCCCGGTCGTCAATGCGACCTGGCCCCAGATCGGTGCTCGCATAGAGATTGCCGGCATCGTCGGCGATCCAGTGGGTTATGCGAGTCACCGTCAGCCCGTTATGAGTGGTGATCGCCGCCGCCGCAGGGTCATAGCGCAGAATGTAAGGGCAGGCGTCCAGGCGGGTGTAGACGCGCTGAGGTCCATTCTGGAAGTACCACGCACCGCGCGCATCATGGCTGTAGTTGCGGTCGATGAATCTCAGGATCTGCTCATTGGTGATGGTTTCGCCCACGCCGCCAGTGGTGGCGTCCCCCATGGGATGCAGGCGCCACAAACCCCGGCAGTCAAGTGATAGCCATCCTGTCACGGCAGGCACGTTGGGCCAGCGCGCGATGGCGTCGAGAACGGATTGATCCATGTTGCACCTGGAATCCCGCGCCGGCACACACTCGGGCGCGCTTGGCTCTAATTTAACTTAAAGCGATGACAACACAGGGCGGCGCAGCACAAACCAGAGCAGGCTCAAACCCTGCAGCGTGACGAGGCAAAGGAAGGCTCCGGTCAGGGAGGCGTCACGCGGGTATCCAAGGCTCATGAGTACATCGACCAGCAGGCCGATTCCCCATTGGACGGCGAAGGCACCGGTGAAGGTCACCAGGTTGAAGGTGGTCAGAACCCGACCCGCGAGGTGACGGGGAAAGGCGGTCGCGGTCTGGGTTTGCATCAGGACAACCGCCGGAATGCCCGGTGCGAGTAACAACCAGAGCATCCAGGCATCGCGGGTACGCCAAAAAACGATCAGACAGAGGCAGGATACAACCCAGACGAATCCGACCAGCGACTGGCGCGCCAGTGGCAGACCGAGGCGTTCCGCGCGCGGACTGAAGAGGCTCATCGCGAGATAGCTGGCGAGCAATGCAGAATTGAAAGCCAGTAGTGCATCGCCGGCCTCCATCGTCGACAGTCCGATCACCTCAGTGAGCCAGGGGCCAGCCCACAGGGTTTGCACTGCCGTCAGGCCACCCGAATAAAAGATGGTCGTCGGAATGACCCTCAGCATCGTGGGATGACGGATCAAACGGAGGAAGCCAGGCGGGGCCGCACCGTCCGGGGCTCGCGCGGCATACCGGTCCTGGTCGCCGGTCAGTGTGAAAATCGCCAGAGACCCCAGCGCCAGCAACCCGGCTGCGGTGACGAAGACTCCTCGCCAGCCGATCCATTGCGCCAGCGCCAAAGTCGGCTGGGTCGCGGCGAGTGCGCCGAGGGTGCCGGAAATCAGCATCCAGAGAGCCAGTTGTGATTGACGTTCGGTCGGAAAACAGCGGCGGAAGTACGCGTAAGGCGCCATCAGGCAGCCAGATACCCCCACGCCGATCAGCAGACGACCCACCGAAATCGTCAGAAGCGAGTGCGCGAGCGCGACGATCAGCGCACCGCCGGCTCCCACGATCAGTAAGGCCGATTCAGTTCGACGAGCGCCGAATTTGTCCAGCGCGATGCCAAGCGGTATCTGCATTGAGGCAAAGGCCAGAAAAAACGCAGACGTCAGCCAACCCAGACTTCCTGCCGAAAGATGCAGATCTTCGGCCAGCAACGGCGCAAGTGCCGCGTTGACCGAGCGCAACGCATAAGAAATGAAATAAGCGCCAGCAAAACTCAGGAAGATGCGCAAGGAAATCGCGCGCGCACTCGTCACTGTGTGTGGCATGCACTTGAGCCTGTATGAGTTGAATCCATTCAGGGAAAACCCTGAGCAATGATTTCCTTGATGAAGGGCAGGTAAATGTAACGCAACTTAACAACAGCCTTCATAATGAATGCCCGAATACCAATCAAAATTTCCGGGCCCCTGCGGAGACTTTCCATGACCCAACTGACCGTCAACGGTAAACCACTCAGCGTAGATGTTGATCCTCAGACGCCGCTTCTCTGGGTGCTTCGTGATCACCTCGGGCTGACCGGTGCCAAGTATGGCTGCGGCATCGGCACTTGCGGCGCGTGCACCGTGTTGGTGGATGGCATGCCACTGCGATCCTGTTCGATGCCGGTCGTCGGCGTCGAAGGTAAAAAGATTGAAACGGTTGAAGGCCTTGCCGTTGACGGAAAGTTGACCAAGGTCCAGCAGGCCTGGGTTGAAAACCAGGCGCCCCAATGCGGGTATTGCCAATCCGGCATGGTCATGGCGGCCACCGCGTTGTTGCGCGAAAAGCCCCAGCCGACGGATGCCGATATCGACGCTGCAATCACCAATATCTGCCGCTGCGGTTCCTTCCAGGAAGTTCGTGCTGCAATCCATTCTGCTGCCAAGGCCTGAGGGGAAACACCATGAACGCACGCATTCCGAACCTCTCACGCCGGCAGTTCATCGTGGGCTCGGCCGCGACTGGCGCGGGTTTGTCGCTTGGCATCCTGTTGCCTCTGGTTCCGCGAATCGCCGAGGCGCAAACGCCCCTGGCTTCTCCTGAGATTGGTGCCTGGGTCGTGATCCAGCCCGATGACACCGTCATTGTGCGGGTGGTACGTTCCGAGATGGGGCAGGGGACGATTACCGGCCTCGCGCAAATGGTGGCCGAGGAGCTTGAGTGTGACTGGAGCAAGGTCAGGACCGAATATCCGACACCGGGTGAAAGCCTTAAGCGCAAGCGGATCTGGGGAGACTTCAGTACCGGCGGCAGCCGTGGAATCCGGACCTCTGAGCAGTATGTTCGCAAGGGCGGCGCGGCAGCGCGCATCATGCTGGTCGAAGCCGCCGCGAGACAATGGGGCGTGCCGGCGACCGAGTGCGTTGCGATTAACAGCGTGATCACCCACAAGCCCAGTGGCCGTACGCTCCGTTTTGGCGAAGTCGCGCAAGCCGCGTCGCAGCTCGATGTGCCCAAGGACATTGTGCTCAAGAGCCCGAAAGACTGGAAAGTCATCGGCAAACCGCTCAATCGTATCGACGGTGTTGCCGACAAAGTCACGGGGCGGCAGATCTATGCGATCGATTTAAAGCTTCCCGGCATGCTGGTGGCCAATATCCGCGAGTGTCCGGTGTTTGGCGGCAAGGTCAAGAGCTTTGACGCCACCAAGGCCCTGGCGATGCCCGGTGTCCGTAAGGTCGTGCAGGTTGGCGACACGGCGGTTGCGGCCGTGGCGGATACCTTCTGGCAGGCCAAGACCGCCCTGGACAATGTCGCTATCGTCTGGGATGAGGGTCCAAACGCCAAAGTGTCCAGCGAGGCGATCCACAAGATGCTCGAGGAAGGCCTCGCGGCGGAACAGGCGTTCGTCGGCAACCAGCGCGGCGATATCAAGGCGGCGCTTGCCGGTGCCGCGAAAAAGCACGAGGCCGTTTTCTTCTATCCTTTTCTCAACCATGCGACGCTGGAGCCACAGACGGCAACGGCGCGCTGGACAGCGGATCGTTGCGAGGCCTGGGTGCCGACGCAGGATGCAGAAACCTCACTAGCGGCAGTCATCGCTGCATCGGGGCTGCCTGCCGAAAAATGCGACGTCTACAAGATCAACCTCGGCGGTGGCTTTGGGCGTCGCGGCGCATTCCAGGACTACACGACGCAGGCCGTCAATATTGCAAAGCAGGTGCCGGGTGTGCCAGTCAAGCTGATCTGGACCCGTGAAGAAGACATGACGCAGGGTCGCTATCACCCCGTCATGATGTGCAAAATGACCGGTGCCTTTGACGCAGACAAGAACCTGACCGGATTGCACATGCGTCTGTCGGGTCAGTCGATTCTGGCTGCCGTGCGACCTGCCGTGGTCGAACAGCAGAAGGGGCGCGATCCGCTCGTCTTTCAGGGCGTCTTCGACGGCAGCGAGCATGGCATCGGCTACGAATTTCCGAATCTGCTGATCGACCATGCGATGCGCAACACGCACGTGCCACCGGGGTTCTGGCGCGGCGTCAATGCCAACCAGAACGCCATTTTCATGGAATGTTTCATGGATGAACTGGCCGAGGCCGCTGGCGTGGATGCCGTCGAGTTCCGCCGCAAGTTCATGGCCAAGTACCCCCGCAATCTGGCGACGCTGAATGCCGTGGCAGATGCCATCGGCTGGACCAAGCCGGCACCGGCAGGCGTGTTCAGGGGCGTTTCGCAAATGAAGGCATTCGGCAGCTATGTCGCTGCCGCATGCGAGCTTTCGGTCGCGAACGGCACGGATGTCAAGATTCACCGCATCATTGCGGCAACGGACTGCGCCTACGCGGTCAACCCTGCGCAGATTCGGCGCCAGGTCTCGGGTTCGTTCGTATACGGACTCTCGGCTTTGTTCGAACAGGAATGCACGGTCAAGGACGGGCGTATCCAGCAGACCAACTTCAATGATTTCGGCTCAATGCGCATCGCTCAGATGCCCAGGGTCGAGACGATCATCATCGAGGGTGGCGGTACGGAGTGGGGCGGGGTGGGCGAACCGACGATCTGTGTCGCTGCGCCGGCGGTGCTCAACGCAATTTACCGGGCGACTGGCAAGCGTTATCGCAACGTGCCGCTCAAGAACGCCGGGCTCAAGCTCGTGTAACTGGCATGTCAGCACGGCGGGCAGTGGCGGTTGCGGTAGCGGTGCTTGCGCCGCTGATCGCCGCGCCCGGGCAGGCACAGGTGCAGGATCCAGTGCAGACGCAAATGCCGATGCAAACGCAAACGCAAACGCAAACGCAAACG
>JADZBO010000245.1 GCA_020851995.1 Burkholderiaceae bacterium | reverse complement strand
CGGTTGACCTCGCTCAAATAGCGAATCGTCACGCTGCACCCCGGCTGCGGCGACGGGCTCGCGCAGCCCAGTTTTTCGCGCATGCCGGCTTCGTCGGCGCGGCTGACCGCCGTGACTTGCTCGACAACAGGTGCCGCCAACGCCTCGTATCGAACCCACTGCTGCTCATAGGACTCGCCGGGCGAACCGGCCAGACCATGCATCTGCGACATCCCCGGTGAAACCATCAGTTCAAGATACGAGACCCCCTCGTCCGCCGCCCGATTGGCGACCTCGGCCAGCATATCGGCGGCACGGCCCTGGCGCGCGCCGCGCACCTTGTCGAACGCACTGAAAAAGTGGTCATGACCGCTGGCGTCGCCCGCCTGAAGTGCCGATGCGTTCGCCAGCCCGCCGCGAAGCGGTGCCCCGGCGACGAAATTGCGCATCGATGCCGCGTCGACCATGCGCCGGTATAGCGCGATGTCGTGACTCGCTTGCGCGGCGGGAACCAGATCAACCGCACACGCGCCGGCAACGGCTGGCACCAGACGCAGTGCCACGGGATCAATGCACACGCCATCCTCGGCAGCCCAGCGCAGGTAGCTTTCGGCATAGATCGCGCCGGTCAGGTGGTTGTGCAAATCGCCGCCCTTGGGCATTGCGCGCAAGCGCATCCGAAGCGCGACCGGATCGTTGCGAATCGCGTCAAACCGCCGTGCCGCAGAAAGCTCAAGCGCCGGATCAGGCCCCTCGTAGGAGGCAACTGACTGCTGCGCACTGGCCTGCGCGGTCAACATGCCAAGCACAACGCAGGCAATCCGGGCGATATTCACGAAGGTCTGGTTCATGCGAGGGGTTGTAGCAGCGATCAGTGCCTGTGGCAAGAAGCGATGAGGCTGTTCATCAAGCAAGTGCCCGTCGCAATCAGCAGGCCACATGCCGCGTGCCGCTGAAGATTTGCTCAGGCACTGTCCGCTGGACGCGGGTGCCTGCGCAGCCTGAGGAACAACAAGCTGATCACGCCCATGAGCGCTCCCGCCGCCAGAGAAAGCGACCAGTGAATACCGATTGCACTGCCGAGCAGGCCAACGGTCAGACCGGCGCCCGCACGCATGCCAAGCGCGGCCATATTGAACAACCCGATGACCCGGCCGCGCATCGCCGTTGGCGCGTTAAGTTGCACGAGTGTCTGCGCCATCGAATTAAAAGACAACTCGAGAAATCCACAGGTGAACAGAATCAGCAAGGCAATGGGGTAATCACTGACAAACGCAAAACTCACCAGCGACAGACACCAGCCAAGCGCGAGTAACAGCGCGGTGCGCGGATGCGGTGGCAATAGGCCGCGGCCTTCGAGCACCAGCCCGGCCGTCAAAGCACCGGCGGCATCAGCCGCCAGCAGCAGGCTGTAAAGCACTCCGGGATCGCCATGCCCCAGGTCGTGTGCGAAGCCCGGCATCTGCGCGTGGTAACTGTTGCCGACAAAAAATGAGGCCGCGCCTGCCAGCGATATCATGACCGCGATCGCGGGTATACCCGATACGTCCCGAATGGTACGAATGATGTCGGCAAGTCCCCTGACGGCAATGCGGGTCGGTGCCTGCAGCGCATCGCGAAACTTTGGCCCGTAGGGCGCCCAGCACATCCACAGGAATACCGGCACATAAAAGGTCGCGTTCAGCAAAATACCTTGGGCAGGGCCGAGGGTCAGCATGATCAGTCCCCCGACGCCCGGCCCCACCAGGATGCCGAGGTAACGCGCTGTCGCCATCATGCGCACAGCGCTGGGTAATTCCGAGACTTTGACGATGTCATACAACAGCAACTGGCTGGAGGTCTGCCAGAACACGCCGGAGCAACCGTGCAGCACCAGCAACACCATGGCCTGCCACATTTGCAGGGTATCTGTGACAAAGAGGTAGCCCCAGCACAGCGACACGATGGCGAACATGGTCATGCCAAGCTGAATCAGGCGACGCGGATCGACACGTTCGGCCAGCGCACCGACCGGCACGGAAAAGAACAGGAACGGCAGCCAGTGCGACACAACAGCGAACCCGCCCAGCGCGGGCGAATGAAACTTCTGGAACACCACCCAGTAGCTGATCACGTGCTCAACGTTGTCAGCCATCATGGCCAGCGCGTACGTGCAGACGTGCGCGCGAAAGCGCGGATAGCGCCAGGCGGCGAAGGATGGCGCGGATGCCTGGGTTTGGTGAGTCACGTCAACACATCAGAAAAGAGTAGTGACCGGAAATCGATGTACATATTGTCCACCACAAACAGTTGACCCGGCCGGGCGCCGAAGTTTTCACCGGGACGCCTGTGCTCGCAACAGGCGGCACAGGTTGCGATGTCGACATTCGTCCCGACGCATTCTGGAACAACCCGGAATCGGATCAAGCCGTCATAGTTGCGACAAATCAAATAGCCTTATTTCAAGTATTATGCATTTATCTGATATACGGATAAAACGGTTTTATCTGAATTTAAGCTATTATTCAATTAGCTGAAAATCGGCTAAGCATCATGAACATGCCCATACCCCCGCAAACGCTCATGACTGGCGATCAACTCGGCCAGTTGCTCCGCAGCACTCGCAAGCGATTGAAGTTGAACCAAGTGGACATCGGTGCGCGTCTGAACCTCAGTCAGAACCGAGTGTCTTATCTCGAACTACACCCCGAGGAACTGAGCGTGAAGCAGCTCCTGACCTGGTGCTCTGTACTTGGCCTTGAGCTTAAGCTGGGCGCGAGGGGCGCCGAATCCCTGATGCTGGCGAAGACAGAGTGGTGATATGGGACGTCGTTCTCACAGCCGAACACTGGGCCTCTGGGCCAATGGCGAGCGCGTAGGTCGCTGGACCGTTCCCGCTCGCGGAGAGATGGAGCTGCAATACGACGAAACGTGGGTGCGCTCCTCGCTTGGTCGGCCGCTATCCTTGTCACTGCCATTTAATCCCCACAACGAACCTATCAGAGGCGATGGTGTCGCGCACTACTTCGACAATCTGCTGCCGGACAGTGACTCCATTCGCAGGCGTGTTGCAGCACGATTCAAGACGGGCTCGATAGAAGCATTTGACCTTCTGCGAGCCATTGGCCGAGACTGTGTAGGCGCTCTTCAGCTACTGGACGAATCGGCGCTGCCATCGAACCCCGACCAAGTGGATGCCGTGCGGGTGGATGAGGCGGCAATTGAACAGCACCTGCTTAACGTTGTGACGCCCGACAAGTTCGGCTCTGCGACGCAGCCAGATGATGACTTCCGAATCTCACTGGCCGGAGCGCAGGAAAAAGACGCCTATCTTTGGTGGAACGGCGCATGGCACAAACCCCGAGGAAGCACGCCCACCACGCACATCTTCAAACTGCCATTAGGCCTGATGGGTGGCCGTCGGGCAGATTTCTCAACGTCGGTCGACAACGAGTGGCTCTGCCTGCGACTGCTCAGGGCCTATGGCCTGCCCTCGGCCAAAGTCAATATCGTCTCGTTCGGATCACAACGCGTCCTGGTGGTCGAGCGCTTCGACCGACGTCTGGCGGGCGGACGGATCCTGCGTTTGCCGCAAGAGGACTTCTGCCAGGCAACAGGCACGTCACCGCTGATGAAGTACGAAAACGAGGGCGGCCCCGGCCTGCGCAAGCTATTCGCACTCCTGCAGCAATCACAGAATGCGCAAGCCGACATGCACACCCTGATGGCTTCGCAAGTCCTGTTCTGGCTGCTACGCGCCCCCGACGGACATGCAAAGAACTTCAGCACCCACTTGCTGCCCGGCGGTGCCTTTCAATTGACGCCGTTGTACGACGTGATGTCAGCGTATCCGATTATCGGCAATGGCCCGAATCTCTGGTCGCCGCACGATGTCAGGATGGCGATGGCCTTGCTCGGCAAGAATCGGCACTATCACATGGCGACAATTCAGCGCAGACACTTCAACAGTACGGCACGGCAGGTTGGTTTTGGCCCCGACGCGGAGGCGATCATTCAGGACCTCATTGCCAAAACGCCGGGCGCCATTGCCAACGCGCAACTCAACCTGCCTGCAAACTTTTCGCAGAAGGTCTTGAATGATGTTCTTGGGGGACTCGAGCAAGCCGTCGCGAGGCTGGAGGACATGCCAGCAAAATGACCGTGGTGTCGGTGGGGCAGATCGGGAACCCGGCGTCAGTTTGCCTTTTGCTGCAACCGTTCCACAGCCAAACTGGCCGCATAATCTTCCGGCATCTGGCGATTTTGCAGACTCGGGACTTGTTTCAGATAGTTGTCAATTTTGCCGTATTGCTTTTCAGCGACCCAGGGACGACGCGGCAGGATGCGGTCGTTTAACCAATGCGGGTCCCAGTCTTTCGTTGTGCTGATCAACTCATTCACAAAGTCGTCGCCGTACTCCATCGCCCCTTCAAGGACGACGTCAATATAGGATTGCAGCAGCGGGAATTTGCTGTCTGCGCCGGGCAAGCCGACACCGGGTTCGTTGCCGGCAACCGCGGGCACATAAACCCAGATCTTGCCGGTCTTCGGAAGCCCTTGCCAGGAGAGCGCCTCAATATCGGTCAGCGGGATGCCAACGCGGACATAACCCTCCTCGCGCTGGTCATAGGAAGCCATGTCATTTCCCGCGACCGGGTACAGCACGCCATTAATTGAGGTGGCCTTTTCGTCACGATTTGGCTTGCGTAGTCCAAGCGCGGTGAATTCGGTTGGCGACCTGGAATTCCAGGTTCGGATGTAGCCAAGATTGGAGGAAACGCGCACGGGGATCGCCGGAATCGGCGTCGCGACGGATGCGTTGCGGCTCTTTGAACTAATCAGGCTCCCGTAACCAAAAATGAAGTGTTCAGGACTTTTGATCGAGTGTTGACCCCAATAATCTTGCGCGAACGCCGTCGGGAATATTCCTGTGCCAAGGAAAAACAGGACCACGATTCTAATTATCTGTTGTCGCATGTTGGTGAAGAAGAGCCAAAAAAACGAAAGGGCTACAGCAATTGACACTGTAACCCTTTAATTTTACTAACATAAAATATGGTCGGGGCGAGAGGATTCGAGCCTCTGACTCCTGCGTCCCGAAGCACCCTGAACATGCTAAGGCTACCCACCTCCTAGGGAGTTCTCAAACTCCTCCGACAGGTCACAACGCTAATAGAGATCTAATCTGATAATGACGATTGGCTTTTTAAAATAGATGGACTCCGTCCTCAAGTTCACCGTCGAATTCGGACTCAACGGATTCGCCGGCGAATTCCCCGTATTCGACGACGGATCCACCGCCTTGACAGTGTACGTGCTACCTGTGGGACCCTGATACACGGTATCCGAGGTGGTAGAAGGATTCAGACCTGCTGCGTTAAGTGTCGAGATAGCGGTTGAAGCATCTAGTGTGACAGTTGTGGTTCTTTGAGTGCCACCACCGCTAGTCGGCGTGGTAACAGTCGTAGTCGTAGGACCGCTGCCAGACAGGATGACGCTGGTCAATCCGCTCATCGTGGTTGTAGGTGTCGTGGTGGACCCGGCAATAGTCGAGCCGCTCGGCTGACCTGAGGCACTGCCACCAGCCAATGCCGATTCACCGCAAAGCCCAGCCGCAACGACCAGCAAAGGTAAAACCGCCACTTTCATCGAAAGCAATTTCTTTTGCATGTGTGTTCTCATGATTGTTCAGCCTTGGATAGCGCCATTTCCCTCGACGAGTCAGGTATGACCGTCTTGGAATTACGTGAACCGACTGGCACTTGATGTCCGTTTGTTGCTGCCTGACGATAGAAAAAAAGATATGCCCGCCATCGGCGGAACAAAAATCAACGTTGAATGCTTATCTCAGAATCACCTAAACGTCACCCCCCAATACGATGATTGTCCTTAATAGTAGTGAATATATACGTGATATTTGTCAAACAAAATCATGACAAGTCCGAGGCTGATGGATAATTTCAGCGGGCAAATCGGTGTGTCTGCCCCACCTGCAGGAACTGGCTTTGAGCGTGTCGTTTGAAACGACAGACTACTGCTTGTGCCACTGTGCTACAAAAAAACGAAAGGGCTACAGCGCTTGTCTGTAACCCTTTAATTTCACTGCCTTAAATTTGGTCGGGGCGAGAGGATTCGAACCTCCGACTCCTGCGTCCCGAACGCAGTACTCTACCAGGCTGAGCTACGCCCCGATTTGGCGCTCGCGACCAGATGAATCCGGCCGGCGGGAACTTTCAGCGGTCTCGATCAACCGCGAAAGCACAAAATTCTAACAGGGAATCGCGGCAGGGGGAAATCGCCAGGCCCGTGAGCGCCTCGCGCGCCATCTCGGCCTCAGCCAGCGCGCTGCGGCGAGCGTGATCAAGCGCATCGGTTTCATGGATCGCGCGCGCCACAGCTTCGAAATCCGCCTCGCCATGTTCGATCGCGTGACGCACCAGGGCGCGCTGCTCGGCTGACCCGACTTCAAGAACCCGGATCAGCGGCAACGTGGGCTTGCCTTCGCGCAGGTCGTCGCCGACGTTCTTGCCCAGCGCGGAGGCATCGCCGCTGTAGTCGAGAACATCATCGACGAGCTGGAAAGCCGTGCCAATGTGACGGCCATACGCCGCCGCGGCCACCTGCTGCTCTGCGGAGGCCCCGGCCAGGACGGCGCCGGCCTCGGCCGCCGCCTCGAACAGCTTGGCGGTCTTGAAGCGCACGACCTCCAGGTAGCGCGCCTCGGAAACATCCGGATCGTGCACGTTAAGCAACTGCAGGACTTCGCCTTCGGCGATCACCGTGGTGGCCTCGGACATGATTCGCATGATCCGCATGCTGTCGACCTCGACCATCATCTCGAACGCGCGGGAGTAGAGGTAATCGCCCACCAGGACGCTGGCGGCGTTGCCAAACACGGCGTTGGCGGTGCCACGCCCGCGGCGCAGATCGGATTCGTCGACCACATCATCATGCAGCAGGGTCGCGGTGTGAATGAACTCCACGACCGCGGCAAGCAGGTGCTGCTGCGGGCCGCGATAGCCGAGCGCCTGCGCCATGAGCAGGACCATCGCCGGGCGCATGCGCTTGCCGCCGGCACCGATGATGTAGTCGCCAATCGTGCGGATCAGCACCACATTGGAGTTGAGTCGCGCCCGAATCACGGCATCGACCGATTCCATGTCGCGGGCGACCGGGGCCAGCAGGTCAGTTAGCTTAAGCACAAGACTTTCTTTTGACTTTCAATCAGTTAGCTGTTAGTATTCCGGGTTCGGCGCTTTAGCCAAGCCTGCTTTACGGGCGCTTTGTCGCCCGTTTGCACGAAGTCGATGCCCGCAGTTTAGCAAGTAACGAGCAAATAACGCTGTCTCGGCGGGAATTGCGTGGCGAACCCCGGATCGCACGGGGTGTCAGAATCGTTTTGCTGGACTGCCGGATTGATAATTTTTAGTACTAGTAGTCTTCTTAAATCACTACGAGGTTAACCCATGTACGCGGTCATAAAAACCGGTGGCAAGCAATATCGCATTTCCACCGGCGAAAAACTGAAAATAGAACAGATACCGGCTGACATTGGGCAAGAAATCACGCTGGATCAGGTGCTGTCCGTAGGCGAAGGCGACCAACTCAAGGTTGGTACCCCGCTTGTGGCTGGCGCCGTGGTCACAGCAACGGTTCTTGCGCAAGGACGCCATGACAAGGTCACGATCTTCAAGATGCGTCGTCGCAAGCACTACCAGAAGCATCAGGGTCACCGTCAAAACTACACCGAGATCCTCATCGGTTCGATCACGGCTTAATGCCGGTCGAAACGGATCCGGTCCAGCACCAGGAGTAAAAAATGGCACAGAAAAAAGGCGGCGGCTCAACCCGCAACGGTCGCGATTCAGAATCGAAGCGCCTGGGCGTCAAAGCCTACGGCGGCGAACTGATCCCGGCCGGCTCGATCATTGTTCGTCAGCGTGGCACTACGTTCCACCCTGGCGTCAACGTCGGCATCGGCAAGGACCACACCCTGTTCGCGCTGGTCGATGGCCACGTGAAGTTTGCCGTCAAGGGCAAGCTGAACAAGTCGACCGTGTCGATCGTCGCTGCCGAGTAATCCACTCGCCAGTCCGAAAGCCCTGTCGCACGCGGCAGGGCTTTTTCTTTTGTCCGGTATACCATTGCACCCATGAAATTCGTCGACGAAGCCACCATTGAAGTCACCGCCGGCAAAGGCGGTAACGGCGCACATAGTTTTCGCCGCGAAAAGTTCATCCCCAAGGGTGGACCGGACGGCGGCGACGGCGGTCGCGGGGGCACCGTGTTCGCGGTGGCGGACCGCAACATCAACACCCTGATCGATTTTCGCTATGCACGCAAGCACGTGGCCCGCAACGGCGAAAACGGCCGCGGATCCGATCAGTACGGCGCGGCGGCCGCGGACATCACCCTGCGCATGCCGGTCGGCACAATCGTCTATGACGCCGATACCGGCGAAGAAATCTTCGACCTCAGCACCCACGGTCAACGCGTGGTGCTCGCCGCCGGCGGCGAAGGTGGTCTGGGCAACATCCATTTCAAATCCAGCGTCAACCGCGCACCCAAGCAATGGACCCCGGGCAAGGAAGGCGAGCATCGCCGTCTGCGGCTCGAGCTCAAGGTCCTGGCCGATGTCGGCCTGCTGGGCATGCCGAATGCCGGAAAATCCACACTGATCAGCCGGATCTCGAACGCACGGCCCAAAATTGCCGACTACCCCTTCACCACGTTGCATCCCAACCTCGGGGTCGTCCGCACATCTGAATCGCGCAGTTTCGTCGTCGCCGATATTCCTGGTCTGATCGAGGGTGCATCAGAGGGCGCCGGGCTCGGACACCTGTTCCTGCGCCACCTGGCGCGTACCCGCATTCTGCTGCATCTGGTCGATGTCTCGTCGCACGATCCGGACGAGGACGCTGTCGCGCGCGCCGTGGGCGAAGCCCGGGCAATCGTCGAAGAATTGCGCCTCTATGACGAAGCGCTCTACCTGAAACCGCGTTGGCTGGTGCTCAACAAACTCGACGTCGTTCCGGATCCCGATGCCGTGCGCGAACGATTCTGCGCCGAGCTCGGCTGGACCGGCCCGGTGTACGCCATCTCGGCGCTTTCGGGCGAAGGTACGCAGCAATTGATCTGGGATCTGCAGGAAGCGATCGATGCCTTCCGCCAGCTCGACAACGTCGCCGAGGACCGTGCCGCCGGAACCTACATCGCCGAAGATCCTCGCTTCGACGAAACGCGTCAGGATGCCGACAGCGCCGCCAGGCACACCCCGAACGAAAACGACTGACTCCCGCCCCCAGTTGCACATGACTGCTTCAGCCGATCCCGTATCCGTGCTCGCCAGCGCTTCGCGCATTGTCGCCAAGGTAGGTTCATCGTTGGTCACCAACGATGGCCAGGGCCTTGACTTCAAAGCCGTGGCGCACTGGGCCCGCCAGATTGCCCTCCTGCACAAACAGGGCAAACAGGTTGTGCTGGTCTCCAGCGGCGCCATCGCCGAAGGCATGGCGCGGCTTGGCTGGCCCAAACGTCCGACGGCCATGCACGAGCTCCAGGCGGCGGCAGCAGTGGGTCAGATGGGGCTTGCACAGGCTTATGAGGTCGCGTTTTCCAAGCATGGACTGCGCTCGGCTCAAATTCTGCTCACCCACGAGGATCTCGCCGACCGGCAGCGTTATCTCAACGCGCGATCGACGATCTTTGCCTTGCTGAGGCTGGGCGTCGTGCCGATCGTCAACGAGAACGATACCGTCGCCACCGAGGAAATCGCGGTGGGCGACAACGACACCCTGGGCGCACTGGTCACCAACCTGATCGAAGCAGACGCCTTGGTGATTCTGACCGACCAGCGCGGGTTGTACGAAGCCGATCCGCGCAAAGATCCAGACGCCAGATTCGTCGGGCACGGGCAGGCCGGCGACCCGAAGCTCGAGTCGATGGCCGGTGGATCGGGCAGCGGCATCGGCAAAGGCGGGATGCTCACGAAAATTCTGGCGGCCCGACGCGCGGCGCGCAGCGGCGCCCACACCGTCATCGCCTCGGGGCGCGAACCGGACGTCATGCTCCGGCTCGCCGCGGGCGAATGCATCGGCACCGAATTACGTGCGTCAACGCCCGTGCTCTCGGCTCGCAAACAATGGATGGCCGACCACCTGCGGCTTCGCGGCCGGCTGATCCTGGACGAGGGCGCGGTGCGCGCACTGCGCGACGAAGGCAAGAGTCTGCTGCCGGTCGGGGTCTCGCGCGTCGAAGGCGCATTTGCGCCGGGGGACGTGGTCGCCTGCCTCGATTCAAAAGGCCGGGAATGCGCTCGCGGGCTGGTGAATTATTCGTCCTCGGACGCACGACGCATCATGGGTCAGCCTTCGTCAAAAATCGGGGAAATCCTCGGTCAGGTGACCGAAACCGAATTGATGCACCGCGACAACCTCATCGTGTTGTAGCGTGGTGTTTAACGCAATCAGGCGCTTGCAGCCGTGGCTTCAGTCATCAAGCACCACACTGCCCGCCCGGATTATCCCGCGACCGCGCAGGGGCGTTAGGCGACCCGGGCCGGGAAGACCTATACTTTGAAAAATTTTGCGGGGGTACTTGGCCATTTGCCAGGTTGAGAGAGTCCCTTCGTACCAGTACGGATAATGCCGATGCTGGGAGCGCACTCCGAAAATGACGGAGCACATCCCGATTCGGCTCCAGTCACTTTTTGGAGCGTTTCCATGAATGCCAACCCCAAGTTTCTGGCTGCCACCGCCGAGGTCGATGCCGCCGCGGTCGCGCCCCTGCCTCAATCGGTCAAAATCTACGAAACCGGATCTCGCCCGGATATCCGTGTGCCGTTTCGCCAGATTTCACAGGCCGACACGCCGACATCCTTCGGCGGCGAAAAGAATCCGCCACTCACCGTCTATGACACCAGCGGCCCCTACACCGACCCGGACGTGCGCATCGATATCCGCAAAGGACTGCCGGAACTACGTCGTGTCTGGATCGAAGAACGCGGGGATACCGAACTGCTCGCCGGCCCTTCAAGCGCCTACGGCCTTGAGCGCCTGAACGACCCCGCACTGACCTCCAT
This sequence comes from Burkholderiaceae bacterium, assembly GCA_020851995.1. Lineage (GTDB taxonomy): Bacteria > Pseudomonadota > Gammaproteobacteria > Burkholderiales > Burkholderiaceae_B > Zwartia. Next base: position 2,981 of record JADZBO010000245.1, on the reverse strand, counting down.
GCGCTTTGACCTGCGCCGCCATCCGCGCCGCGCCCGCAGCGGTGCCAACGTATCGCAAATGCATTACGCACGTCGCGGCATCGTGACGCCGGAAATGGAGTTCGTGGCCATTCGCGAAAACCTGCGGCGCGAGCACTACATCGAGTCCCTGCGCGCCAGTGGCCCCGAGGGGGAGAAGCTTGCCCGGCGCATGCTGCGTCAGCATCCGGGTCAGTCATTCGGCGCCGCGATTCCTGCGACCATTACGCCGGAATTCGTGCGCTCGGAAGTCGCCCGCGGGCGCGCGATCATCCCGTCCAACATCAACCACCCGGAGTGCGAGCCGATGGCCATCGGTCGCAACTTTCTGGTCAAGATCAACGCCAACATCGGTAACTCGGCCGTCAGTTCCGGCATTGCCGAAGAAGTCGAAAAAATGACCTGGTCGATTCGCTGGGGCGGTGACACGGTGATGGATCTTTCGACCGGCAAGCACATCCACGAAACGCGCGAATGGATCATTCGCAATTCCCCCGTGCCGATTGGTACCGTGCCTATTTACCAGGCGCTTGAAAAGGTCGACGGCAAGGCAGAAGACCTGACCTGGGAAATCTTCCGGGACACTCTGATCGAACAGGCCGAACAGGGCGTGGACTATTTCACGATCCACGCGGGCGTGCGCCTGCCGTTCATCCCGATGACCGCAGACCGCATGACGGGCATCGTCTCCCGGGGCGGATCGATCATGGCCAAGTGGTGCCTTGCGCACCACAAGGAAAGCTTCCTCTACGAGCGGTTCGAGGACATCTGCGACATCATGAAAGCCTACGACGTCAGCTTTTCGCTGGGCGATGGCTTGCGGCCCGGCTCGGGCTACGACGCCAATGACGAGGCGCAGTTCGCCGAACTCAAGACACTGGGCGAACTGACGCAGGTGGCCTGGAAACACGATGTGCAGGTCATGATCGAAGGCCCGGGACACGTACCCATGCAGATGATCAAGGAAAACATGGATCTGCAACTCGAGCACTGTGGCGAGGCGCCCTTCTACACGCTCGGGCCGCTGACAACCGACATCGCTCCGGGCTACGACCATATCACCTCGGGTATTGGCGCTGCGCTGATCGGCTGGTATGGCACTGCGATGCTCTGTTATGTGACGCCGAAGGAGCACCTCGGACTGCCGAACAAGAAGGATGTGAAGGACGGCATCATCACCTACAAAATCGCCGCACACGCCGCGGATCTTGCCAAGGGCCATCCGGGCGCGGCGATCCGCGACAACGCGCTGTCAAAAGCGCGCTTCGAGTTCCGCTGGGACGACCAGTTCAACCTGGGTCTCGATCCGGACACTGCGAAGGATTTCCACGACGAAACTCTGCCCAAGGACTCGATGAAAGTGGCGCACTTCTGCTCCATGTGCGGCCCGCACTTCTGTAGCATGAAGATCACCCAGGACGTCCGCGACTACGCACAGAAGCAGGGTATCGCGGCAGAGGCAGCCCTCAAGGCCGGCATGCAGGAAAAATCCATCGAGTTCGTCACCAAGGGTGCGGAAATCTATCACAAGGCCTGAGTTCGGGCGCACGCCCGGTTCACGCGCGGCCACGAGGCTCTCTTAGCCCCCTCATGTCTAAATCACGCGTACCACTAATCGACGCCATGAAGGGCCTGGGGTGCATGGCGATCGTGCTGCACCATCTGGCCTTTTACGGCCCGATGTCGGACGTGGTCGGGCAGGCCTGGCCCGCCGCCATCGAATGGCTGATCAGCTACGCGCGACTTGCCGTACAGATGTTCTTCGTGCTGGCAGGATACCTGGTCGCTCAACGCCTGGCACCGGAGGGGCGCCCCAGCGAGAGCGCGTCTCTGAGCATGATCGTTGGTCGCTATAAGCGCCTGGTGACCCCATTCCTCTTCGCGGTCGCCCTGGCCACGCTCATCACCGCGATGGTGCGCCCCTGGTTCGACCACGACTCGCTGTCGGACAAACCCACCGTGCTGCAGATGATTGCCCATCTGTTTCTGCTTCACACAATCCTGGGATACGAATCGCTGTCGGCCGGCGTTTGGTATGTCGCGATCGATTTCCAGCTGTTCACGGTGACCGTGGTGCTCACTTTACTGCTGCGCAGAAGCCCGCCCGCCTGGCGTACCGCCTTCCCTCTGTTGATTGTCGCACTGTCGGCGGTCTCGCTCTGGCTGGTCAACCGGATCGACGCGTATGAAGATTTTGCGCCGTATTTTTTTGGCGCCTACGGCCTGGGCATGCTGGCCTGGTGGTCCACACGCTCGTCAATCGGCAGCATCGCACTTGCCACCATCACAGCGCTGGGCGGGATTGCGCTCTGGATCGAGTTTCGTAACCCGATTGCAGTCGCCCTCGGCACGGCTCTGCTCGTCAGCGTAGCAGGCCAGCAAGGCTGGCTGTCCGGGTGGCCGCGCGAAGGCGCCCTCACCTGGCTCGGCCACCGTTCCTACTCGATTTTCCTGATTCACTATGGGATCTGCATTGGCGTCAACGCCGTGTGGAGCCGTCTGTTTCCGACAGGTGTCTGGATCAACCTGTTCGGGATGGTTCTGGCCGTGCTCGCTTCAGTGTTCGCCGGGGCGGTGCTCTACCATTTTGTCGAAAGCAGGCCCGCCGTATTCCATCAGCGCTGGGCCTCCATCACCCTGGCCACCATGGTCCTCGGCGCGCTACTCATCGAAACCTTGACCTGGTAGTGGTCCCGATCCGGAGCCAGGTCCTGCTTCCGTTCCTGATTCAGATCCAGGCCCCTGGTTCAGATCCCGATCCAGGTCTTGGTGTTGGTCTTGGTGTTGGTCTTGGTGTTGGTCTTGGTGTTGGTCTTGGTGTTGGTCTTGGTGTTGATCTCAGTGTTGGTCATCGTGCTGGTGCAGTGTTCAACGCCCGTCATGGCTCTGGTTCTAACCCAGGCTGGGCGCCAGCGTGCGACGAACATCCGCCAGCGGGCGACCGCTGCGCGCGGCGTAATCCT
>JADZBO010000244.1 GCA_020851995.1 Burkholderiaceae bacterium | reverse complement strand
TTTTCTTTCGCCGTGCTTCGCCACCCGTCATCAATCATCCCGCCGAGGCGCGGTTTGCCGCTGACGTCATGCGGGAAATCGTCGGCGACGACCTGGTCGATGACCAGTTTCCGGGCGTACTGACTGCAGAGGATTTTGCCCATATGTTGCTGGCGAGGCCCGGTTGCTATGCGTTTATCGGTAACGGCGCGGGGGATCATCGCCTGCCTGGCCACGGCGAGGGTGCCTGCATCCTGCACAACGCGTCGTATGACTTCAACGACGCCATCATTCCCGTCGGTGCCAGCTACTTCGTTCGGCTGACCGAGCGCTGGCTGGACGGGACACAGTCATAACAGGGCTCTGGTGTGCTGTCAGATCGCGTTTGCCGTGGGCGGGTTGGCTTCGAAGATAGTCTTTGCCCGGGGGAGGATTCGCTCGAAGATAGTCTTTGTTGGGGGTGGGCCGGGCTTCAGATAGGCTGTCTCTATCCAGGATGTAGAAAAAATCAATTTCAAACTATCATCAAGTTGGTCATAAACTAGCGTCAGAGTGTTGCGGTCGCCGAAGTGTTCTGTGACCAGACTCGATTTCCCCATACTTAACATCAGGAGGCTTTATGGCTCAGCTCAAAGGTTCGAAGACCGAACAGTGTCTGAAAGACGCATTTGCAGGCGAATCGCAGGCAAACCGCCGCTATCTGTACTTCGCAAACAAGGCTGACATCGAAGGTCAGAACGATGTCGCCGCGCTGTTCCGCTCGACCGCCGAAGGCGAAACCGGTCACGCCCACGGCCACCTGGAGTTCCTCGAGGCGTCCGGTGATCCCGCAACCGGTCTGCCGATCGGCGCGACCCGCGACAACCTCAAGTCGGCTGTCGCTGGCGAAACCCATGAGTACACCGACATGTACCCGGGCATGGCCAAGACGGCCCGCGAAGAAGGTTTCGAAGAGATCGCCGACTGGTTCGAAACCCTGGCAAAGGCGGAGCGTTCGCACGCCAACCGCTACCAGAAGGCGCTGGACCAGCTGGTTGACTAAGCATTTGGACCGGGGCGGCCTGCCAGGCGGGTCGCAACCCGGATCTCATGTGTTGTGATGCTGCGACTGTGGCCAGCCTAGCTGGTCACAGTCGTTTTTGAGGACCGCAAGTCAAGGTCCTGACCGAAAAGCAAGGAACGAGCATGTCGAATCGTGAGGGTAATCTTGAAGCGCCCACCAGGCACCCCCTGGACTGGACCAATCCTGATTTCTACGACGAAGAAAAGCTGAATGCGGAGATGGAACGCGTCTTCGACATGTGCCATGGCTGTCGTCGCTGCGTCAACCTGTGTGGTTCTTTCCCGACACTGTTTGACCTGGTCGATGAAACCGAGGATGGTGAAGTACACGGAGTCGATAAGAAGGATTATCACAAGGTTGTGGACGACTGTTACCTGTGCGACGTCTGCTACGTGACTAAATGCCCGTACGTGCCGCCGCACCCCTGGAACCTGGATTTTCCTCACCTGATGCTGCGGGCCAAGGCGGTCGCCTTTCGCAAAGGCGAGGTGAAGTTTCGTGACAAGTTGCTGGCGTCGACCGACAAGCTGGGTATGTTTGCCGGTATTCCGATCGTGACCCAGGCGGTCAACGCGGTCAACCGGACGGCAGTGGCCCGATCGGTCATGGAGTCGGCTCTGGGCGTGGACAGCAAGGCGTGGATTCCGGAATATGCTCCGAAGACTTTCCCGCAACTGGCTGAGCCGTCAAAGGATTTCGCAGTACGCGACGGAGCGAGTACGCCAGGCAAGGTCGCCATTTTTTCGACCTGTTACATCAACTACAACGAGCCCGGAATCGGTCAGGATCTCCTGAAGATTCTGGATCACAACGAAATTCCGTATGTCATCGTCGAAAAACAGGCCTGCTGCGGCATGCCCAAGCTGGAGCTCGGCGATCTGGAGTCGGTGGCCACGAACAAGGACAAGAACATCCCGGCGATGGCCAGGCTCGCACGCGAGGGCTATGCGATCGTGACGCCAATCCCGTCCTGTACCCTGATGTTCAAGCAGGAGTTGCCATTGCTGTTTCCGGGCGACCCCGATGTCGCGCTGGTGCGCGATGCGATGTGGGACCCCTTTGAGTACCTTGTCGAGCGCAATCGGGATGGATTGCTGAAGACCGATTTCAAAAGGGAAATCGGCCACGTCAGCTATCACATCCCCTGTCACTCCAGGGTGCAGGCTGTAGGTAAAAAGACGGCTGACACCCTCAAGCTGATTCCCGGCACACAGGTCAACGTGGTCGAGCGTTGTTCAGGGCACGCGGGAACCTGGGGCGTCAAGAAACAGTTCCACGCGCAGGCCATGAAGATCGGCAAACCGGTGTTCAAAGCCATGGCGAACAATGAGCCGGATTTCATCAGCTCGGATTGCCAGCTTGCCGGGCACCACATTGCGCAGGGCATGGAGGAAAACGGACTCAAAAAGGCCGAAATGGCGCATCCTCTGACGCTGGTGGCCATGGCGTATGGGTTGTCCTGATTTCGCGGTCAGACGATCGGCCGCACGAGATCGCGAGACCATCGCACCGCAACACAACCGCGATACGGCATCGTGTTCCGCGAACGGGACGCACATTGATTCCAGGAGTTTGAAATGAGCAAGATCACACGTGAAAGTCTGCTGTCGCTTGAGACCTATCACAAGGCACGCGCGGAGTTGCGCGCCAGGGCAATCGAGGAGCGGCGCCTGCGCAGCGTGCGGCTCGGCGAGCATCTGAGCCTGATATTCGAAAGTGAATCGCTGATGCGATACCAGATCCAGGAAATGCTGCGCGTTGAGAAGATCTTTGAAGAAGAGGGGATCCAGGACGAGCTCGACGCGTATAACCCGTTGGTGCCAGACGGGTCGAACTTTAAAGTCACGATGATGCTTGAGTATCCCAACGAGGCAGATCGCGCACTTGCGCTGTCTAAACTCGTAGGGATCGAAGACCGGGTCTTTGTGCAGGTCGAGGGCCAGCCCCGCGTTTATGCGATCGCCGACGAGGATCTGGACCGATCGACAGCGACCAAGACGTCCGCAGTCCATTTTCTGCGTTTCGAACTGACGCCGGAAATGAAGAAATCGCTCAAGGCCGGCGCGCAACTGATGGTGGGCTGTGATCACCCCCAATATCCGATGCATGTGGCGTCCCTGCCCGATGCGACGCTGGCATCGCTGGTTCAGGATCTGAGCTGAGAAGCGGTCGGCGGGGCAAACTCCCTGCCGCCCGAAGGACGCCTTCGGGCTGAAAATTTGGGAACGGGCTGATTTCGTCATTTCCAGGCCCGGCATCCGGCCACTCGAAAGCCTTCCGGAAAGGCCGTTCTGTGCATTCCGGGCGTTGGGATTTTCCCCTGCATCGGGAAAAAACGGCGTTTACGGGTCGATTTTCAGTATGATCGGGGGTTAATGTGCACGATCCTGCCCTGGCGGGCAGGAATCTGGGCACCGGAGTCCCCATGAAATCATTGCTTGCGTTCGCCGGTCTGGTGGACCGGATCTCGGACGCGTTTGCCGTTCTGGCGAAGTGGTCAGTGCTGCTGTGCGCCTTTATCAGCGCCGGCAACGCCGTCGTTCGCTATGTGTTTGGGTACAGCTCAAATGGCTGGCTTGAAATCCAGTGGTATCTGTTCGCCGGCTGCGTGATGATGGGTGGCGCGCAGGTGCTGCGCGTCAACGAGCATGTTCGCGTCGATGTCATCTATGGCACCCTGAGCAGCCGCACACGCGTGTATATCGATCTGTTCGGGCTGGTGTGCTTTCTGATGCCGGCCATGGTCACCTTCCTGTATCTCTCCTGGCCACTGTTTGTCAGCATGCTGGTGAGCGGTGAAATGTCGAGCAACGCGGGCGGCCTGATCCGCTGGCCTGCCATGATGCTGCTGCCGTTGGGCTTCAGCCTGATGATTCTGCAAGGGATTGCAGAAATCATCAAGCGGGTGGGCTGGCTGAACCACACCTACCAGATGGAATTCCACTACGAGAGGCCGCTGCAATGAGCATGCAGGATTTCGCTCCCATGATGTTCGGGGGCCTGGTCATCATCATGCTGATCGGGTTTCCGGTGGCGTTCTCGCTATCGGCGCTGGGGTTGCTTTGCGGGTTTATCGCCATCCAGATGGGCTGGTTCCCCGCGAGCTTCATGTTCAACCTCCCGCTGAACATCTTCGCCATTCTCTCCAATGATCTGCTGCTGGCGATTCCCTTCTTTACCCTGATGGGAGCGGTACTCGAAAAATGCGGCCTGGCCGAGGACATGCTCGATTCGATGGGCCAGCTCTTCGGGCCGATCCGGGGCGGGCTGGGGTACTCGGTCATCATCGTGGGGTTCATCCTGGGTGCCATCACCGGTACGGTGGCCGGGCAGGTGATTGCCATGGCGATGATCTCGCTGCCGGTGATGATGCGCTACGGCTACAACATGCGCTACGCGACCGGGGTGCTGGCGGCCTCGGGCACGATTACCCAGCTTGTGCCGCCATCGCTGGTGCTGGTGGTGATGGCCGACCAGTTGGGCCGCTCGGTGGGCGACATGTACAAGGGCGCCTGGGGGCCTTCGATCCTGCAGGTGCTGATTTTCCTGGTGTACACATTTGTGCTGTCGCGCCTTCGTCCTTACCATCTGCCCGGAATTCCGCTGCAGGCGCGCACACTGCACGGCTGGGACCTCTGGAAAAAATGCCTGCGCGGCATCATTCCTTCCGCGATTCTGATTTTTGCCGTGCTGGGCAGCATGGGCGGCTTGCCCGGGATGAACACTGCGATCGCCACGCCGACCGAGGCCGGTGCCATGGGCGCGGTCGGGGCGATTATCCTGGCGGCGATTCACGGTCGCCTGAACTGGACCATCGTCAAGGACGGCATGACCGGCACGATGAGGATCACCGCGATGGTGGTCTTCATCCTGTTCGGCTCAAGGGTGTTCTCCCTGGTGTTTCAGGGCGTCGACGGCGCCATCTGGATCGAGCATCTGCTCTCTGGCTTGCCCGGGGGCCAGATCGGTTTCCTGATCGTCGTCAACATCTTCATCTTCTTCCTGGCGTTCTTTCTCGATTTCTTTGAGATCGCCTTCATCATCCTGCCCATGCTGGCGCCCGTGGCCAGCAAGATGGGCATCGACATGATCTGGTTCGGCGTGCTGCTGTGTGTCAACATGCAAACCAGCTTCATGCATCCGCCTTTCGGGTTCGCCCTGTTTTACCTGCGTGGTGCGGCGGATTCGCTCTTCAAGAACGGCGCACTGCCCGCAAAGGTCCTGTCCCGGGATATTTATCTGGGGTCGATCCCCTGGGTCATCCTGCAGTTGTTGCTGGTCATCATCGTGATCTTCTTCCCCCAGACCGTGACGGTGTTCCTGGATAAGCCGATCCAGATCGATATTAACCAGGTGCGGATCGAAGTCCCGGAAAGCAGCGAGGCAGAGCAGGCCGATGACCAGAACAACATGGACGATTTGCTCAAGGGCCTGATGAAAGGCACCAAGCCATCACAATGAGCGCGCAGGCTCCAGAGCTCCGGTCGACGCGCGCCGAGGGGCCGGCCTTCCCGGTCCTGATCAAGCTGATGTCCACCTGCATGGTGATTGCCCTGGTCTACTGGGGTGCGGCCGCACTCGCCCAGGCCGGGCCGCAATCGCTCTCGACGGGTTCCTGGCTGCTCGTGGGCGGCGCATTCGCCATCACGCTGGTCGCGTACGTCTGGATCCTCAAGAGCCGGACGTCGATCGATGGGATTGCCATTGAACAGACGTGGCTCTGGAAGCGAAGGGTCGAGCTTGCGGATATCAGCCAGGCAAAGTTCATCTACGTGCCCTGGCTGAGCTGGTTGCTGGCACCCCGGCTGATCGTGCGGGCCGGACCCGGAGTGCGCGTATTCTATTGCGCTGACCCACAGGTGATCCGCGCCTTTTCCGCGCTGATGCTGGGATCTGCGCGCCGAAGCGGCGGTGCGGACTGATTCAGGGCTGTGGCGGGGTCGGCGCAAGCGCGGCAACCGAGTATTATTCAAAAAAACGAGCATGCGACCAACCGGATCCATGCATATTGGGAGGATGACATGGCATCACTGTGCAGGGTACGGGGTCGGTCGCTGTTTGATTCTGTTTCGGCAACTGGGTTACGCAGCAGGCTGGCGCTGGCCGGGGCTTTGCTGCTCGGCCTGTCGGCCGCCGCGCTGGCCGACTATCCCGACAAACCGATTTCGGTTTACGTTGGGTTTCCACCGGGCACCTCCACGGATTCTGTCGCGCGGGTGATCACCGAAAAGGTCAGCAAAGAACTCGGACAGCCGATCATCATCAAGAACAAACCCGGGGTTGGCGGCAGCCTCGCGGTCACTGAAGTCGCCCGCGCAAAGCCCGATGGCTACACCCTGGCATTGTCCGCCTCAGGGCCGCTGGGCATCAACCCGCACGTTTACAAGGAAATCGGCTACGACGCGCTGACCGATTTCGCTCCGATTGGCCAGACCTCCTGGCTTCCCTACGTCCTGGTGATCAACAAGACCAAGGGTCTGGACACCTTTCAGAAGATGGTCGATTTTGCGCGGGCCAATCCCGACAAGCTGACCTATGCGTCGATCGGGATGGGTACCACCAGTCACCTGTTGATGGCCATGCTTCTGCAGAGGACCAATCTCAAAATGGTCCACGTACCCTACACGGGGAGCAGCCAGTCCCAGGCCGACGTGATCGGTGGCAATGTCGACATGACGCTGGATACTCTGGTCACTGTACTGCCGCATGTGAAGAGCGGACGACTCTGGGCACTTGGGGTCAGCACGCGCGAGCGAGCCAGGCTCGATCCGTCGATTCCGACGTTGCAGGAGCAGGGTGTTCCTGACTACCACATGGGCGCCTGGCTCGGGTTCGTGGCGCCCAAAGGAACCCCTGACGCGATCGTCAAGCGTCTGCATGACGAAATCAACAAAGCGGTGCGCGATCCCGAAGTCAGCGCAAAACTTGAGGCAATGGGCACCGAGGTGGTCACCAGCCCCACATCCGCGGATTTCCGGAAACTGATCGCCACCACCTACGCGACCTGGGGGAAACTCATTGAGCAGGCCGGGGTTGAGCGCAAGTAGCTCACGGAGTTCACGCGGCCACACCGCCGCACCGCTGGGTTCTCGGTGCCGTGGCCGATCATTGTCAAGGAGTTGATGTGTTCAGACTGGATGGAAAAGTAGCCCTGGTGACAGGTTGCGGCACGTTGGGCGAGGGATGGGGCAACGGCAAGGCCATCGCCACATTGCTGGCCCGGCAGGGAGCGAAGATATTCGGTTGCGATCTGAATCTCGAGGCCGCCGAAGCGACACGCAAAATCATCACCGATGAAGGCGGCGAAGCGCACGTGATGTCGGCCAATGTCACCAATTCGGCCGATGTGCAACGTCTGGTGGACGCTTGCATGGCGCAATACGGGCGCATCGATATCCTGATCAATAACGTCGGTCGGTCCGAACCTGGCGATCCGGTCACGATGTCCGAAGAAACCTGGGACGACCAGATGGATGTGAACGTCAAGGCGGCCTTTCTGTGCTGCAAGAGCGTGCTCCCCGTCATGGAAGAGCAGGGCAGCGGCTCGGTGGTGAGCATTTCGTCGGTCGCCGGCATGCGCTATGTCGGCAAACCGCAGGTTGGTTATGCGGCCGGCAAGGCGGCGTTGATGCAGTTGACCAAGACCACGGCGGTGCT
>JADZBO010000243.1 GCA_020851995.1 Burkholderiaceae bacterium | reverse complement strand
GGGCCGACTGAGCGGCCCAGTCTGAGGTGAATATTGCCTTGGCGCAGCGTGACAGGGCGCGTTGCTCCATGTCATCGCCGTTACGCAGTGTTTCAGGGCTGAGTCCGGTGAAATCCGGATAGAAATTCTTCAGCGCGGCGAACGTGGCATCGGACAAAAACACGATGGGCTGGCTGATTTGCAGGTACGAAATCGGGGCGGAGCCCAGGCTGACGACGACGTCGATATCTTTGTCGCTGATGCGCTCGGCAATCTGTTTACCGTAGCCTTGCAAGATCTCGGGCTCAAGCCAGTGGATATATCGTACCCGTCGAAGTTTCCGTTGATAGAACTTAAGTCGGCATGACAACGAGAAGATATCCTCGAGTGCGCCAATGGTGACCACATCAAAGCCGCAGCGCTTCAGCGTTTGCAGTACGTAAAATGCAATGCCGGACCACGAATGCACGTCCGTGACGTCATAGCTGGCGACAAGGGCGACGCGCAGGCGTCGTAAGGATCGCGCGTCGGTCCGTTGCGTTGCGGGCGGGTGGGTCATGAGAAAGGAAATTCGCTCAACATCGGGATCGCGAAACCGAAACCCCGGTCAGTGTACCGACCGATCCGGGCAGGATCTCTCGGGATTTTCGACAACAATTCAGGTAACGTAACATCGTTTTTGCCGCCGACCATATAAAAACAGGGGATGTTTCTCATGTCAGGACCGCTCTCGCATATCAAAGTACTGGATCTTTCACGCGTGCTGGCCGCGCCTTGGGCCGCACAAAATCTCGCTGACCTGGGGGCGGATGTCATCAAGGTCGAGCGCCCTGGCAAGGGAGACGATTCGCGCGCTTTCGCGCCGCCTTATCTGAAGGGGGCCGATGGCAGTGAAACCCGCGAATCGGCCTATTACTGCGCCGCCAACCGCGGCAAAAAGTCCATTACGGTCAACCTGTCCAGTCCCGAAGGGCAAGCGCTGATCCGGGAACTTGCCACCAAAGTGGATGTGCTGATCGAAAACTACAAGGTCGGCGACCTGGCGCGCTACGGGCTAGGGTACGAGGATATCAAGGCGATCAATCCCGCCATTATTTACTGCTCGGTCACCGGCTTTGGGCAGACTGGGCCTGAAAAAGATCGCCCCGGATACGATTTCATGGCTCAGGGCATGGGTGGCCTGATGAGCGTGACGGGCGAGCGCCCGGATCTGCCCGGTGGCGGGCCACAGCGTGTGGGGGTTCCCATCATCGACCTGACCACCGGGATGTACGCATCGATCGCGATCTGCGCTGCAATTGCCAACCGCGCGGTGACAGGCAAGGGACAGTGGATCGACGTGGCACTGCTGGATTCCTGCGTGGCATTCCTCGCCAATCAGGCGATGAACTATTTCGCGACCGGGGAGTCGCCCACGCCGATCGGCAATGCACACCCCAATATCGTGCCCTACCAGACCTTCAAGACTGCGGATGGCGCACTGATTCTGGCGTGTGGTAACGACAATCTATTCCGTAAATTTTGCGAAGTGGCCGAATGCACGCACCTGTCCGCGGATCCGCGCTACGCGACCAACGGCGAGCGGGTGAATCACCGTGAGGAAATCACCGCGCTGCTCAATGAGGTGTTCTTGCGCAAGACGACCCGCGAATGGGTCAAATTGCTGGACGAGGCCGGGGTCGCCAACGGGCCGATCAACTCGGTTGCTGAAGTGTTCCAGGAGCCCCAGGTGCTTGCGCGCGGCATGAAAATCGAACTGCCGCATGCGGTGGCGGGTACGGTTCCGCTGGTGGGAAGCCCGATGAAGTTTTCGGGAACGCCGATCAGGCACGAGATTCCTCCGCCGGCCCTGGGCCAGCACACGGATGAAATCCTGGGTCAGGTTCTCGGCAAGAGCCAGGCGCAGATCGACGCCCTGAAGGCAAGCGGCGTGGTTTGATCCGGCAAATGAAAAAGCCGCCCGCGGCATGCGCGGTGCGGCATTTTTCAGGGCTCAATGACAGGCGTTATCGGCGAGCGGATATGGGCTCTGGTTAACGCCCGCGTCGGTGCTCAACGCAACGAAGCGTTGAGCTTGGCAAGTGCCTCGGTGCCAGGGCAAAGCAGAGACTCATCCAGTGCATTGAGCGGCGTGGCGCAGGTGTGCAGGGCAGCGTGTAGGTCGGTGGCTTCCGGGTCGATGTAGAGCAGTCCGGTCACGACCTCGCCCTGGGCGTGGTGCTTGCTGATGTAGGCCAGCGCGCCATAGCGATCCGAGGGATCGTAGTCCTCATGCAGCTTGCGCAAACGCAGCGTCGACCCGTCGTGTTGCTCGACCTCGACCAACTCGCCGGGAGCGTAGGAGGTGGTGATTTCCTCATGCGTTGAGATGAAATCGATGCGGCTAACCGCTTCGTTATGCTCGCGCACGTAGTCGTAGCTCTTGGTGCTGCCCTTGTGGTTGTTAAAGGTCACGCAGGGACTGATGACGTCGATGAACGCAGCGCCGCTGTGCGACATGGCACCCTTGATCAGGGGTACCAGCTGTGCCTTGTCGCCGGAGAAACTGCGTGCGACGTAAGTTGCACCCAATTGCAGGGCGAGGCCGACGAGGTCGATTGGGCTGTCGTGATTGATGACGCCCTTTTTGCTCTTGGAGCCCTGATCCGCTGTGGCCGAAAACTGACCTTTGGTCAGGCCGTAGACGCCGTTGTTTTCGACGATGTAGGTCATGCGCACGTTGCGGCGCATGGCGTTCGCAAACTGCCCGAGACCGATCGAAGCTGAATCGCCATCGCCGGATACGCCCAGATAGAGCAGATCGCGGTTGGTGAGGTTTGCGCCGGTCAGGACGGAAGGCATGCGACCGTGAACGGTGTTGAACCCGTGGGACGCACCCAGAAAGTAATCCGGCGTCTTGGAACTACAGCCAATGCCCGAGAGCTTGGCGACGCGATGGGGTTCGATATCGAGTTCCCAGCAGGCCTGGACGATGGCAGCCGAGATCGAGTCATGGCCGCAACCGGCGCACAGCGTTGAAATCCGGCCCTCATAATCGCGCCGGGTGAATCCGACTTTGTTGCGCGTGAGCGACGGGTGGTGCAGGATGGGTTTGGCGATAAACGTCATACGACTTCCTCTTGGCGTTCGGCTTGTGTTGCGCCGGCAGCGGAATTGTTCAGGTGAGTGCGGATGAAATCGGTGATGAAGCGCTCGGTGATCGGTGTGCCGTCGTAGTGCAGCACCTTGGTCAGGCGCTTGGGATCGACTTCGAGTTCATTGACGAGCAGCATGTGCATCTGGGCGTCATGATTTTGCTCGACCACGAAGAGGGTGTCGTGGGATTCGATGAACTCAAGTACCGAGGCCGGGAACGGGTAGGCGCGCAGGCGCATGCCGTCGATATGGATACCTTCGGCATCCAGGACATCAAGGCCTTCCTGCATGGCCGGACTGGTCGAACCGAAGTAGATGACGCCGACGCGGGTTGGTTCGGCCGCGTTGCGGAACTCGGGTGCGGGCACCAGAGTGGCAGCGGTCTGGAATTTGCGGCGCAGGCGCTCCATGTTGTAGACATAGTCGGGTCCGCGCTCGGAGTACCTGGCATAGGGATCGCGCGTGGTGCCGCGGGTGAAGAATGCGCCTTTGTTGGGGTGCGTGCCCGGCAACGTGCGCCAGGGGATGCCATCACCGTCGACGTCCTTGTAACGCCCGAAGTCCTTGCCCGCCTCGAGTTCTTCGGCGGTCATGACCTTGCCGCGATCGTAGGCCCGTGAGTCGTCCCAATTGAATGGTTTGCTCAGGCGCTGGTTCATGCCGATGTCGAGATCGGTCATGAGGAATATCGGGGTTTGCAGGCGATCCGCGAGATCAAGGGCGGTGGCGCCGAACTCGAAGCACTCGTAGGGGTCTTCCGGGAACAGCAGTACGTGCTTGGTGTCGCCGTGCGACGCATAGGCGCAACTGATGATGTCAGCCTGCTGCGTGCGGGTGGGCATCCCGGTCGAGGGGCCGCCGCGCTGGACGTTGATGATCGTGACGGGGATTTCGGCAAAGTAGGCAAGCCCAATGAACTCCGTCATCAGCGATACGCCGGGACCCGAGGTTGCTGTGAAGGCGCGCGCGCCCTGCCAGCCGGCACCCAGGACCATGCCGATCGAGGCAAGCTCATCCTCAGCCTGGACGATTGCGTAGCGGTGCAGACCTGTGAGCGGATCGACACGGTACTTGTCGCAGTATTTCTGGAAGGCCTCGGGAACTGACGACGACGGCGTAATCGGATACCACGCGGCAAACGTCGCGCCGCCATAAACGCAGCCGAGCGCCACGGCGCTGTTGCCATCCGTGAAAATGCGGTCGCCGACGTTATCAGCACGCCGCACGCGAATCGGCAGCGGCGCCGTCATGTGTTCTTTGACGTAGTTGCGGCCCAGATGCAGCGCCTTGATGTTGGAATCAAGCAGGGCTTCCTTGCCCTTGTACTGCTCGGCAAACAGCTTTTCAAACACCTCGGCCTCGATGTCGAGCAACACCGAAAGCGCGCCGACGTAGATGATGTTCTTGAAAAGCTGGCGCTGACGCGGATCGCTGTAGGTCGCATTGCTGATCTCGGTCAGGGGCATGCCGATGACCTGGATGTCCTTGCGAAACTTGGATTCCGGAATTGGCCGGGTCGAATCGTAGAACAGGTAGCCACCGGGCGAGAGTTCGGCCAGGTCGGCATCCCAGGTTTGCGGGTTCATCGCCACCAGCATATCGACGCCGCCACGGCGACCGAGATAGCCTTTTTCGGTGACACGCACTTCGTACCACGTGGGCATGCCCTGAATGTTGCTCGGGAAGATGTTGCGCGGGCTGACCGGAACGCCCATGCGCAGGATGCCCTTGGCAAACAACTCGTTGGCCGATGCGGAACCGGACCCGTTGACGTTGGCGAACTTGATGACGAAATCGTTGATGGATTCGATCGGTTTCATACGGACTCCAGTGCGCGGCTGTCAATCTTGGCGTCGCGACAGAGCGGTCCGGCCTGCGCGGTGTTGAGGAGGAATTTCTGCATGTCCCAGGCACCGGTCGGGCAGCGTTCGGCGCACAGCCCGCAGTGCAGGCAGACGTCTTCGTCCTTGACCATCACGTGGCCGGACTTGAGCACGCCGGAAACGTAAAGATCCTGCTCGGTGTTCAGGGCAGGGGCCTTCAGTCGGGCACGCAGGTCGGCTTCGTCGCCGTTGGTGGTGAACGTGATGCAGTCAGTCGGACAGATGTCGGTACAGGCGTCGCACTCGATACAGGTGTCCTTGTTGAACACGGTTTCGACGTCGCAGTTCAGGCAGCGACTGGATTCCTTGAACGCAGTGGCTGCGTCGAACCCGAGCTCGACCTCGACACGAATGCTGGCCAGCGCCTTTTCGGCCTCAGCCCATGGCACTTTGAAGCGCGTGTCGTTGGACACGTCATTGCGATAGCTCCACTCGTGGATACCCATCTTCTGGGACATCAGGTTTACGGTGGGCGGCGGGCGTTTCGCGGTGTCTTCGCCGTTGAGGAACCGATCGACCGAGATGGCAGCCTGGTGACCGTGGGCGACCGCGGTGATGATGTTCTTGGGGCCATACGCGGCATCGCCGCCGAAAAAGACCTGCGGCAGCGTCGACTGGAATGTGCCTTCGCCCAGGACCGGCAGGCCCCAGCGATCGAACTCGATGCCGATGTCCGTTTCGATCCAGGGGAACGCGTTTTCCTGGCCGACCGCGACCAGCACTTCGTCGCACTCGAAGAAGGCATCGGGTTCGCCGGTTGCCACCAGCGTGCGGCGTCCCTTGGCGTCGTATTCGGCGCGGACGATTTCAAAGGTCATGCCGATGAGTTTGCCGTCGCGGTGCTCAAACGATTTGGGCACGTGATAGTTGATGATCGGGATGCCTTCGTGAACAGCGTCTTCCTTTTCCCAGGGCGAGGCTTTCATTTCCTCGAAGCCGCTGCGCACGATGACCTTCACGTCGGAGCTGCCCAGCCGGCGGGCCGAACGACAGCAGTCCATGGCGGTGTTGCCACCGCCGAGCACGATCACGCGCTTGCCGACGCTGGTGATGTGGCCGAATGAAACCGAGGCGAGCCAATCAATGCCGATGTGGATGCTGGCCGCCGCTTGCGCGCGACCGGGGACATCGAGGTCGCGTCCGCGTGGTGCGCCGCAGCCGACAAAGACGGCATCGTAGCCCTGGGACAGCAGGTCGCGCAGCGAATCAATGCGCTGGCCGCTCTTGAAATTGACGCCGAGATTAAGCACGTAGCCGGTCTCTTCGTCGATGACGGACTCCGGCAGGCGGAAGCGCGGAATTTGCGAGCGGATGAAGCCGCCGGCTTTGGCTTCGCTGTCGTAGACGGTGACTTCGTAGCCAAGCGGTGCCAGGTCGCGAGCCACTGTCAGCGATGAGGGACCCGCGCCGATACAGGCGACGCGCTTGCCGTTGGACGGGGCCACGGAAGGCATGCGGGCTGTGACGTCGGATTTGTTGTCGGCAGCGACGCGCTTGAGGCGACAGATTGCGACTGGCTCGGGCTTGTCCCCGTTGTTTTCCTCGACGCGTCCGCGCCGACAGGCAGGTTCGCAAGGCCGGTCGCAGGTGCGACCCAGCACGCCGGGGAATACGTTGGAAACCCAGTTGACCATGTAGGCGTCGCTGTAGCGCCCCTCGCCGATCAGCCGGATATATTCTGGTACCGGGGTGTGCGCCGGGCAGGCCCACTGACAGTCAACGACCTTGTGAAAATAGGCCGGATCCTTCACATTCGTTTCTTGCAAGGCAGGTCTCCTGCGTCCCTTTGCTGTCAATGCCAGGGAACGATCTGAAAATAGCCGGATAAGTCTACTGCAATCCTGGTTCGGACGCCGTCGACGGCAGTTTCCGGTTGAACTGCCACCGCGCTTCGGATGATTGTCAGGCTGGCGGCATAACGGCAGCGAAAGTATCCCACAAACAGGTAAAAAACTGGGTAATTACAGAGGACTCAAGTCAACTTCTTTTGAGATTTCGCATGGCCTCGCGGACAGATTCCGTGAAGGTCGTCAAAAGCTCGGTCTGGCAATAAAAGGTGTGCCTTTCAGGGCCTTTGAGGGTGTTTTCAGTGAGCCGCAGTTCGCTCGAGAGAAATCCGCGCTGGAATTCAACCGATTCGATTGCGCTGAGACTGATCACCTCATCGTCCCGGAACTGGTTGTTCCAGACGAGAACACGTTGATCGGTACAGACCAGCGCCTCGGCCGTCTTCTTGCGGGAATTCGCCAAAAGGACAAAGCACTGGAAGGTTTCGTCGGGAAGAAGCCGCCCCGCGATCACTTCCGCGTGGCGCGGCGCGATGTGATGAAAGAATCGACGCGCAATCCAGCCCCGCGCAGGGGTGGATTGCAGAATCTGGGAAATTTCGCGGATGCTGGACATGGATCGCTCGCTGGCGCCGCCGGAATCGGGCGCACCGATGGCGATCATAGCGGCTAAGCAGGTAAACTGCCCACGAGCAGACCGCCATTGACGGCGCCGACCTTCACCGGATTCCCGATATGCACCACGACCTGACGCGCAATACCCTTGCCGTTCTCTTTCTCGCTGCGCTGATTGCGCTGTCGCTTTGGGTGTTACGGCCTTTTCTCGCGGCGACCGTCTGGGCCACGATGATCGTGGTCGCCACCTGGCCCTGGCTGATTTCCCTACAGCGCCTCATGGGCGGCCGCAGAGCCCCGGCCGTGACCATCATGAGCCTGGCGATGCTGTTTCTTCTGGTGTCGCCTCTTTGGTGGGCGATCAGCACGATTGCCGAGCGCTCCGATCAGTTGATCGCCCTGGGCAAGGATCTTGCCACCAACGGCCTGCCGAATGCCCCGGAATGGGTCGAATCGATTCCCCTGGTGGGTGGCAAAATCGCCGAACTCTGGAAGGGTTTCGTGTCCGGCGGCGCCTCAGGGATCGTTGACCACGTCAGCCCCTATGCGGCTGAAACCGGCAAGTGGGTGATTTCCCAGTTCGGCGGGCTTGGCGGGATGTTGATTCAATTCCTGCTGGTGGTCACCATTGCGGCCATCCTCTATTCAACTGGTGAGCAGGCCTCGCTGGCCACACGGCGCTTTGGCCGCAGGCTGGCGGGCGAGCGGGGTGAAAAAATGGTGATCCTTGCCGGTCAGGCAATCCGTGGCGTGGCAATGGGTGTCGGGGTTACGGCGGTTGTCCAGACGCTGTTGGGCGGCGTTGGCATGGCCGTGGCGGGCGTTCCCTATGCGGGAGTTTTGTCGGCGCTGATGCTCATGCTCTGCATTGCGCAGGTCGGGCCGGCACTTGTGCTGTTCCC
>JADZBO010000242.1 GCA_020851995.1 Burkholderiaceae bacterium | reverse complement strand
TAGTACCAGGCGCCCTGATTTTGCGGCTCGTCCTGAACCCAGACCACTTCGGCCAGCTTGGGGTATTTACGCAATTCATTGACGAACGTCTTGTGCGCAAAGGGATAGAGTTGCTCGACGCGCACGATGACGACGTTGTCCGCCTTGCGCTCACGCCTTGCGTGAACGAGATCGTAGTAGACCTTGCCGGAGCAGACCAGCATCCGCTTGACTGATGCCGGATTGATCGACGCATCAAGTTCGCCGATGATCGGCTGGAACGTGCCGGTTGCAAGATCCGACAGGGGAGACCCGGCGTCCTTGTTCCGCAGAAGCGACTTGGGCGTCATGATCACCAGCGGTTTGCGCACGTGGCGAATCACCTGGCGACGCAGCAGATGAAAAATCTGCGAAGCCGTGGTCGGCTGGACCACCTGGATGTTGTTATCGGCGCAAAGTTGCAGAAAGCGCTCGATACGCGCCGACGAGTGCTCGGGACCCTGGCCCTCGTAGCCGTGCGGCAACATCATGGTCAGGCCGGAATAACGGCCCCACTTGGCCTCGGCCGCGACGATGAACTGATCGATCACCACTTGGGCGCCGTTGACGAAATCGCCGAACTGCGCCTCCCAGATGGTCAGCGTATTGGGCTCGGCGCATGAATAGCCGTATTCAAAGGCCAGCACCGCCTCTTCGGAGAGCACCGAATCAATGACGGTGAAGGTTGCCTGACCTTCGCCGATGTTTTGCAGCGGGATGTAGGTGCCATGGTCCCAGCGTTCGCGGTTCTGGTCATGCAGCACGGCGTGCCGGTGCGTGAACGTGCCGCGGCCGGAATCCTGCCCCGTAATACGCACGCCATAGCCCGCGACCAGCAACGAGGCAAATGCCAGATGCTCGCCCATGCCCCAGTCGAGGTTGATCTCGCCGCGCACCATCGCGCGCCGGTCATTGAGCAGCTTTTGCACCAGATTATGGAGGCTGAATGTCTCGGGCGTGGTGGTGATGCGCTCGCCGATCCGCTTGAGTTCGGCCATCGGCAGCGCCGTGTCCGCCGCATCGGTCCACTTGGCGCGCATGAATGGCGCCCAGTCGCTTGCGTGCTTGCTCTTGTAGTCGGTGAGCACCGGCTCGATCGTACGCCGGCCGTCCTCCATGTACTTGCGGTACTCCTTGACCATGCGGTCGCCGTCGCCTTCGACCAGCACGCCTTGCGTGGTCAGCCGTTCAGCGTAGAGCTGGCGGGTACCGGGGTGTGCGCCGATGCGCTTGTACATGAGGGGTTGGGTGAGCGACGGGGTGTCCTGCTCGTTGTGGCCAAGTTTCCGAAAGCAGATGATGTCGATCACGATGTCACGGCCGAACTGCATACGGAAATCCACGGCCAGCGACGTGACAAACACGACGGCCTCAGGATCATCACCGTTGACGTGGAAGACCGGCGCTTCGATCATCTTGACCACATCGGTGCAGTACAGCGTGGACCGCGTGTCGCGCGGATCCGAGGTGGTGAAACCGATCTGGTTGTTGATGACCACGTGCACCGTGCCGCCCGTGCCGTAGCCGCGTGTTTCGGCAAGGTTGAGGGTTTCCATGACCACGCCCTGACCCGCGAACGCCGAATCTCCGTGCACCAGCACGGGGAGGACTTCGCGCTGGCCGTTGGCACCCCGTCGTTCCTGGCGAGCGCGGGCGCTGCCTTCGACCACCGGATTGACGATTTCGAGGTGTGACGGGTTGAAAGCAAGTGACAGGTGAACCGGACCGCCACGCGTGGCCAGATCGGAGGAAAACCCGTTATGGTATTTGACGTCGCCGTCCGAGAGCCCTTCGGCGTGATGACCTTCGAACTCCGCGAAGAGGTCTCCGGGCATCTTGCCCATGACGTTGACCAGCATGTTCAGCCGGCCACGGTGGGCCATGCCGACAATGATTTCCTGGACACCGCACTCGCCGGCATGGTTCACCAGTTCGTCCATCGAGGCGATGAAACTTTCGCCGCCTTCCAGGGAAAACCGCTTCTGACCGACGTACTTGGTGTGTAGAAAGCGCTCAAGGCCTTCGGATTCCGTCAACTGCTGCAGGATGTGGCGCTTGCGCTCAGGACCATAAGCCGGATTGCTGCGCACTGGCTCGAGGCGTTCCTGGATCCAGCGCTTGACGGCCGGATCCGACACATGCATGTATTCGGCGCCGACCGAGCCACAATACGTGTCGCGCAGCGCTTTGAGAATTTCGCGCAACGACATCGTGCTTTCTTTGGTGAAGTACGTGTTCGTCGCGGAAAATACCTGATCGAGATCGGCCTCGGTCAGTCCGTAGGTGGCAGGATCGAGTTCGGGAATGACAGGATGTTCCTGTGCCTTGAGCGGATCCAGGTTGGCCCAGCGCGCGCCCAGCCAGCGGTAGTTGGCGATCAGCGACTGGACATGCACCTGCTTGGACGCGACCTCAAGATCCGACTCGCTGGCGCGCGAAGCAAACGCATTGGCCTTGGCGCGCTGCGCGAACGATTCGACGATCGGAGCGTGCGCCATATCGCGCGTCGACGACGACCCGTCGGTCGCTGGCATGTTCTGGAGCTGGTCGAAGTAACTGCGCCAGCGGTCGGAGACCGAACCCGGATTGTTCAGGTAGGCCTCGTATTGCTCTTCAACATAAGGCGCATTGCCCCCGAAGAGATACGAGTTTTGCTTTGATTCAAGTTCTGATGACATATTGACGCTTCACCTTGTCGGGTGCTTCACCCGTTACGATGCAGGAAACCTTCCGCGTACTCGGCCTAACCGATTTGCGGATAGCGGGGCAGAAGGCGGTTTTGAAAGCCTTAATAGCCGGCACGGAATTATATCGCCATCTGCCGGGCTTATGGCTCCAGAGGCCTTGAATTTATTAGGCTTCTCTGGTTTTTTTGCTGCACCGCAGAATAAAAACAACATCCTTGGGTGGATCAGCGCGGTTCCGGGTGCAGTAAGCTTACGCAGACCTTTCCGCCGCCTGTTTTGGGGCAAATTTTCAGAAGCCTGACATGAACCAGAACCTCGAAAAGCTGGCACTTGATTATCACGCGTTTCCGACACCAGGCAAGATTTCGGTCACGCCGACCAAGCCACTTGCCAACCAGGATGACCTGTCGCTCGCCTATTCACCGGGCGTCGCTGCGGCGTGCATGGCGATTCATGCCGAAGGCGATGAGGCTGCGGCGAAGTACACTTCACGCTCGAACCTGGTGGCGGTCGTCACCAACGGGACCGCAGTGCTTGGCCTGGGCAACATCGGCCCGCTGGCGGCCAAGCCGGTCATGGAGGGTAAGGGGTGCCTGTTTAAGAAATTCGCCGGCATCGACGTTTTCGACATTGAACTCGCCGAGACCGATCCCGACAAACTGGTCGAGATCATCGCCGCGCTTGAACCGACACTGGGCGGCGTCAACCTCGAAGACATCAAGGCACCAGAGTGCTTCTACATCGAAAAGAAGTTGCGCGAGCGCATGGGCATCCCCGTCTTTCACGACGACCAGCACGGCACGGCGATCATTTCATCGGCGGCGATCCTCAATGGCCTGAAGGTCGTCGGCAAGAACATCGGTGAGGTCAAACTGGTGGTCTCGGGCGCAGGCGCCGCGGCGATCGCCTGCCTGGATTTGCTGGTGCATCTGGGAATCAGCCGGAACAACGTGTATGTCTGCGACTCACGCGGCGTCTTGTGGGAAGGACGCGACGCGAACATGGAGCCCAACAAGGCGCGCTACGCGCAACAGACGTCCCTGCGCACACTGGCAGACTGTATGGCGGGTGCCGATGTGTTCCTGGGATGCTCGGCCGCGAACGTGGTCAGCGCGGAGATGGTCAAGTCCATGGCGGATCGTCCGCTGATCCTTGCACTCGCCAACCCCGACCCGGAAATTCGTCCGGAAATCGCCAGGGCGGCACGGCCGGACTGCATCATCGCGACCGGACGATCGGATTACCCGAATCAGGTCAATAACGTCCTGTGCTTTCCGTTCATCTTCCGCGGTGCGCTCGACGCGGGCGCCACGCGCATCACTGAAGAGATGAAGCTCGCCTGCGTCAAGGCCATCGCCGAACTTGCCCAGGCCGAACAGAGCGCTGAAGTCGCGCAGGCGTACGCCGGGCAGGAACTCAGCTTTGGCCCGGACTACATCATTCCCAAACCATTTGATCCGCGACTGATTGTCATGATCGCGCCCGCAGTCGCACAGGCCGCGGCGGATTCCGGCGTGGCGCGCCGACCCATCAAAGACATGGACGCCTACCGGCAGAAACTGTTGTCGATGGTGTACCACTCGGGCGAGCTGATGAACCCGCTGTTTTCGCAGGCCAAGTCAGCGCCCAAGCGCGTTGTGTACGCCGATGGCGAAGACGAGCGCGTCCTGCGTGCCGCGCAGACGGTCACCGACGAGAAGATGGCCTTCCCGATTCTGGTCGGACGGCCCTCGGTGATCGAGATGCGGATCCGTAAACTCGGGTTGCGCCTGAAGCCGGGCGAAAACATTGAAATCGTCAATCCTGAGGACGACGCCCGCTTCACCGAATCCTGGACCGAGTATTACAAACTCAAGGGCCGGGAAGGCGTCACGCCGACGATCGCGCGCGGCATGGTCCGCAAGCACAACACGCTGATTGGCGCGCTGCTGGTACGCCGTGGCGACGCAGATGCCATGCTTTGCGGCCTCACCAGCCGCTACGACCACCAGTTGCGCTATATCGAGGACGTGATCGGCCTGAAACCGGGTGCGCATACCTTCGCGGCAATGAACGTATTGATGCTGCCCGCACAGACGCTTTTCATCTGTGACACGCACGTCAACGAGGACCCGGACGCTGAGCAGATCGCCGACATGACCATTCAGGCCGCGCAAGAGATGCGCAAATTCGGCATTACGCCCCGCATCGCACTGGTGTCGCATTCCAACTTCGGCAGTCGCCCGACGGCATCCTCGCGCAAGATGGCGCTCGCGCGCAGGCTCATCGCCGAGCGTGCGCCGCAACTTGAAGTCGACGGTGAAATGCATGCCGATGCGGCGCTTTCGGAAACCATTCGACGGGCAAGCTTCCCCGACACCACGCTAAAAGGCAGCGCCAACCTGCTGATCACCCCCAACCTCGACACCGGCAACGTGACCTACAACCTGCTCAAGATGACCGGCAGCCACGGCGTGGCGATGGGCCCCGTGCTGCTGGGTGCCGCGCGCCCGGTGCACATTCTCACCACGAGTTCGACGGTGCGCCGGGTGGTCAACATGACGGCGCTTGTCGTCGTCAATGCTCAGATGGAGGCTGCCAGTTGAACAGAGTGCAAACCGCCGCCAGGCGGCGTTCATTTCTCAAAGCGCTGGCCAGCGTCCCTGCAGTGCTGTCGTTTAACGACCTCATCGCTGCGGAGCCGAGCAAGGAGCAACAAGCGCTGGTGATCGGCAACAGCGCGTACGACGGCATGGAGTTGCGCAATCCCGCGAACGACGCTCAGGCGATGTCGGATTTGCTCGGGCGTGCGGGATTCACGATCGATTCGCACCTCAACGCGCCGCGCGCCGAAATGATGAAGGCGATGGATCGTTTCGCGCAGACGATTCTGCGCTCCGACACCAAACTGGCCGTCCTTTACTACGCGGGGCACGGCGTACAGCTGGACTGGCGCAATTATCTGATCCCTGTAGACGCAATCGTCGACAAACGCGACGACATCCAGACCCGTTGCGTCGACCTGAACGCCCTCCTTGGGCAAATCAGCAAGATCAAGGATAAGACCTTCATCATCATCCTTGATGCGTGCAGGGATGACCCCTTTGGCAGAAAGTACCGGCCCGAGAGCAAAGGTCTGTCGCAATTCGACGCACCGGTCGGAAGCCTTCTCGCCTACTCGACTTCGCCTGGCAAGGTCGCGTCCGACGGATCGGGGAAGAACGGCCTTTACACCGAGAATCTGGTGCGGGAGCTGGCCACACCCAACTTACGCCTTGAGGACGCACTCAAACGCGTGCGTTTGGGGGTCCGCATTTCTTCCGGTGGCGAACAGATTCCCTGGGAAACCACCTCGCTCGAGTCCGACGTATTCCTGTTTGGCGGCGCTGTAAGCAAAATGAGCGCCGCTGACATCGACCGCGCGGTCGAGGAAGAAATCGCCGACTGGACGCGCGTAAAGAGTTCGACGAGCGTCGATGACTGGGTTGCCTACTTGCGCAAGCACCCTAACGGTCGCTTTGCCGAGCTTGCGCAAAATCGCCTCAATCGCCTGTTGCCGCCAAAGGAAGTGGCCGCGCCACCAATGACCCACGCGCAGGCGACACAGACCCCTTTCGCGGCCCCCAAAGCCGGCAATGTCAAGCCGGCGCCGAGGCCGAAAGTGCCACCTGTAACCGCGACAACAAGCGCTAACGGAAACACCAACGCCCTGCGACTTGGACCGGGGATTGCAGTTCCTCAAATCTGGACTCCATCGAAGAACCCTTACTCCGCGGGGCGTTACCCGTTGGGCCGTAAATTTACGGTCGGTGACACAGTGAAAGTGCGAGTCGCGGATCTGCACTCCAATGTCGAAATTGCAACTCGGGATTCCATCATCACCCGCGTCGACGCAACATTGGATCTGGTTGAGCTCAACAACGGCAAAATGCAACTGGATACGATGGGCAACCTGCTTTCGCGACGCGATGCGAAATTCAAGATGCCATTGGCCATGACTCCATCTGAATATCAGCTTGGAAAGCGCTGGAAAGCATCCAACGAACGCACCGTCAATGGCAGAACGGACATTGTCGTGTATGACGTTCATATTGCCGCGGTCGAGCGAATCAAGGTGCCTGCAGGCGAGTTTGACGCTTTCAGAATCGAGGCCGACGGCTGGAATCTCGGGGTTCAGGGCAAGCTCAAGAGCACCTCTTGGCAGGTGCCGGGGCTCAATTTTCCAGTCCGGATGGATCGGCTCATCTGGGGACCGCGAGGCGATTACCGCATGGCGGAACGGCAGGAACTGGTCGAGCTTTATCAGCAAGCCACAATGGATTCCTGATCACACGCGCATTCCGGAACGCACGCGACTCCGGCCGGAAATACATATGGCCAGACAGCGCCTGGCCATACTTTTACACCGCTACCGGTCATCATGACCGGCAACAACCACCCAATCACTTGCGCACGGGCACCTGACGCGTCGTCGAGCCCTCGAACAACTGGCGCGGACGCCCGATCTTGTACTCGGGATCGGAGATCATTTCGTTCCACTGGGCGATCCAGCCAACCGTGCGCGCGAGCGCGAAGATGGC
>JADZBO010000241.1 GCA_020851995.1 Burkholderiaceae bacterium | reverse complement strand
TGGCACTTGAGGCCGCCTCGGAGGCCGTGAAAATACCAAAACGGATTCCGCCAATGATGATGACCGGGACCATCAGCGCCGGGATTGCGTCGATCAGTGCCTTGCGCAATTCATCCCACTCAAAGGGGCGCCCGCCGCTCCAGTTGTGCTTGCGCGAAAGCCAGATCGCAATACCGATGAGCGCGGCGGAAAGAAGCACCGCAGGTACGATGCCCGCCATGAACAGTTTGCCCACCGAAGTATTGGTGGTCGTACCGTAGATGATGAGGACGATACTCGGCGGCACGATGGTCGCGGTCGTGCCGGAGCAACCGACAAGCGCACACGAGAAACCCTTGTCGTACCCGGCTTTGTTCATTGCGGGAATCAGCAGGCTGCCAATGGCCACGACATCCGCCACGCCCGAACCGGACAGCGCGCCAAACAGCAGGCACGACATGACCGCCACGACCGCCAGGCCGCCCTTGATATCCCCGACTATCGCAGCGCACAGGCGGACGATGCGCTGGGTCAGACCCGCGCCATTCATCAATTGCGCAGCGAGGATAAACAGCGGAATCGCCAGCAACGTGAAGCTGTCAAGGCCCGCGACATACTGTTGCGCCGCCACCGC
Source organism: Burkholderiaceae bacterium (assembly GCA_020851995.1). Classification (GTDB taxonomy): domain Bacteria; phylum Pseudomonadota; class Gammaproteobacteria; order Burkholderiales; family Burkholderiaceae_B; genus Zwartia. The sequence goes on along the minus strand of JADZBO010000241.1, from coordinate 3,355 downwards.
GACCGGCGCCGCGTCAAAGACCGCCAGGTACAGTAGCCCGGAAAGCACCATGCCATAGACGATCGGAAGATCGATCAGCATGGTGAGCATGAAGATGCTCATGAGGAAGATCGCACCCACGGACATGGCCTACTCCAGGGTGATCTGTTCAGCTTCGGCCGGCGGCCAGGGCTCGAAGAGTTGGGCGATATGCACGATCGCCGTCAGTGCACAGGCAACCGGCAGCGCCAGATACACCACGCCCGCGGATACATTAGTAGCTGGCAACAGCTGCCCCATGGTGAGCTGCGCCAGATACCAGCCACCCCAGCCAAGCGCCGCCAGCCCGACAACGATCAGGAGGTTGTTGAGCCGATCGACCACGGCAAAGACCCGCGGACTCCTGACGACGAACGGCAGCAAACCGGCGATCAGGTGGCTGCGATCCCGACTGCACACGACACCACCAATAAATGCCGACCAGACCAGGACGAGGCGCGGTAGTTCTTCGGCCCAGCGTGGCGTATCGTGGGTGATGAACCGTTGAAACACCACAATGGACACCAGAATCGCCAGCAACGCGCAGGCGAGCCCCACGAAGACGCGGCTCAGAGCCGCGATGGCGTATGAAAAGCGCGTCAGCACGACCACTACTGCTGAGCCTGATATTTACGCACCAGACCCATCAACTCGGGACCGAAGGTGGTTTCGTAGGTAGCCCAGACAGGTGCCACGGCCGCGGCGAACGGAGCTTTGTCGACTTCGTTGATCACCATGCCTTTTTCTTTCAATTGGGCAATGTAATCCTTGTCGCTGGCACTGATCATGCGGCGTTGCTCGTCGCGCCAGTGATCGGCGGCTGCCTTGATGACCTTCTGGTCCGCCGGCGTGATCTTGCTCCAGGCAGCCTTGGAAATCACCAGACTCGCCGGGCTCCAGACGTGACCCGTCAGTGACAGGTATTTTTGCACCTCAAAGAATGACGACGTGAAGATGATCGACAGCGGATTTTCCTGCGCGTCGAAGACCTTTTGCTGGAGCGCGGAATACAGCTCGCCAAATGCCAGCGGCGCGGGATTGGCGCCGAGCACGGTGAATGTGTCCAGACGCATTTTGTCGGGCGTGACGCGTGTCTTCAGACCTTTGAGATCGGCGACGACGTTGATCGGCCCGCGATTGTTGGTCATGTGACGGTAACCGTTTTCCCACCAGGACAGCAATACCAGACCTTTGGCATCGCCGATTTTCTCAAGCGCGGCGCCGAGTTCGCCGTCATAGGCCCTGTAGGCCTGGGCTGCCGTATTCCAGGTGTAAGGTAATTCGACCACGCCAAAACGCGGATCGACGGGCTGCAATGAGCCCGAGCCGATGATCGCGGCACCCACGCTGCCGATTTGAATGCCCTCAAGCATGGTTTTCTCGTTGCCGAGCTGCCCGCTCGGGAACAGGATGAAATTGACCCGCCCCGCCGTCTTGTCTTTGACCTCAGCGGCAAACCCTTCGGCGGCCTTGTGCCAGCTGTGGCTGGCGGCGAGCACGTGACCGAGCTTGATGTCGGCGGCATGTGCGGCGGGTGCCATAGCCATTGAGAATCCGATTGCAGCGAACAGCGCAGCGTGCTTGAGTGACTTCAGGAACATGGGAGCGACCTTATCGGCGATGAATTGATGTTGACCGTGAACTTATCATGACTTTAACGCCTTCAACCAGCATTTGTATCGGCCGGCTCGCTTTGTAATGAGAATGGTTATCATTTATAATGTTTTGAAGTTCCTCTCTTTCCCTTTTGAAGCAATCCCCTCGCCTTTTGAAGCAAACCCATCCGCTTTTGCGGTTTCCCCTCCCCTTTTGCAGTTTCCCCCTCCCCTTAGCCTGCCGTATTTATTGATGAACTCTTCTTTCTCCCTGCTCGCAATCTGGACCCTGGGCGATCCAGTCAGCAATGGCGTCGCGATTCTCCTGGTCACGATGTCGGTCACGACCTGGATTCTCATCGCACTCAAAACGGTGAACCTGATTTGGCAGCACAGACTCGCGCGCAAGGTCGATGGTTTCTGGCACAGCATCAATCTGGAGCAAGGTCTGTTGCATTTGGGGCCTTCGGGCAATAACCCGTTCTACCTTCTGGCCTCCCGTGGACACGAAGCGCTGCTTCACATCCGTCAGAGTCAATCTGCCAGCGATCAGTTGGAACGACCGCAATTGCATGATCGACTGGATTTCAGTGACTGGGTCTCGCGTGGCTTGCATCAATCGATTGACCTCAGTGCGTCAAGCCTCCAGTCGGGAATGGCTGTGCTCGGATCCATTGGTTCGACCGCGCCCTTCATTGGATTATTTGGAACAGTGTGGGGCATTTATCACGCTCTCATCAGCATTAGCAGCAGCGGCCAGACCTCAATCGAACTGGTCGCGGGCCCCATCGGCGAAGCCCTGGTCATGACGGCTCTCGGCCTGGGCGTCGCGATACCGGCCGTTCTCGCGTACAACGCGCTGAACCGAGCCAACAAAACCGTGCTGGCACAGCTCAAGCGGTTCGCGCACGATCTCCACGCCTACTTTGTCACTGGGACGCGTGTCGACAACAAATCACTGACATAGGGCTGGTCATGGCATTCTCCCATTCTGACGATTGCGACGAGGGCATGAACGAAATCAACATGACGCCTCTGGTCGATGTCATGCTGGTGCTACTGATTATTTTTATTGTCACCATGCCGGTGATGAAGCACGCCGTTGATCTTGATTTGCCCCGAGTCAGCAGCAAGCCGTTGACCGTTCTGCCGGAAGTTTTGCGGCTATCCGTCATTGAGGACGGGGACTACTTTCTGGACAACGTCCGTGTCAGTGACACCGAACTCCTCGAGAATCTCCGGCAACGTGCTGCAGGTGGAAGCTTGCCCGCAGTGGAAATTCAGGGCGACAAGAATGCGCGCTACGAACGTATCGCATTCCTGCTGTCTCTGGTGCAAAAGGCCGGGATCAGCCGAATTGGATTCGTCACCCAGAACACGTTGCCAGAAAAATAGCGCAGGCAGCTGCCACCGCTAGGGCAGTGTTCAACGCGATCAGGCACTTAAAACCGTGCCTTCGTGCGTTGAACACCACATTAGGGTTTGACGACGAAGTTAAACGGCAGATCGGCGGACGCGCTGAAGGCGATGCCATTGCGTGAATACGGATGAAATTTCGTCCGCAATGAGGCGCTGACTGCAGCGGCGTCCAGCAATTCAAAGCCTGAGGACTGACTGACATCGGCGCGCAGGACGGAACCGTCTTTGCCGATCACGACGCGAATGACAACGAGCCCCTGTTGCCGTGCACGCAAAGCGTGCTGAGGATACACGGGTCTCGGCGGAGGGCCGTCATAGTCAAG
>JADZBO010000240.1 GCA_020851995.1 Burkholderiaceae bacterium | reverse complement strand
CGTCGCATTGATTTCGGCTGTAACCATCGTGCTTGACCGTTTCCCGGGTCAAGGGATTCAGGCGCTCGCAGCGCGGTAAAGCGTGCGCTGGTGAACAAAACTGAAGGGCCGGGAAGGGTGCGCGACGCCGGGTGGAATTGCAGAACAGAGCAGTGTGCATTGGTGAACGGGATCGCAGAACAGAGCGGTGTGCATTGGTGAACGGAATTGCAGAACAGAGCAGTGTGCATTGGTGAACGGAATTGCAGAACCGGGCCGTGTGCAATGCAACGGAATAGCTGAACAGGATGATGTGTGATGAGCAAGAAAGTGGGTCGTGATGGAACCCCGGCCTCGGGGACAGCGGAAGGCGATGCCAATCCTGGCCGAAGAAGACTGATCCTGCAGGGGAGCGCTGTCGCCGGAGGCCTGGCAGCATTTGCCGCGGGGTATGGCGAAACCGTTGTCAAGGCGGTGAAAGGGCTCGCGACGGGTTCGGCAGGTGTGGCCACTGCACATGGGACACGGGGAAACTCCCTGGTTCCGGAATTTCGTATCGATCCGCTGACCGGCGTCCTGACGACTCAGCCGGGCGAAACGGTCGGCCCATCAAGTTGCCTGGGTTGCTGGACCCAATGTGGCGTAAGGGTGCGCGTCGACACCAAGTCAAACAAGATCCTGAGGGTTGCCGGGAATCCCTATCACCCGTTGGCGACGACGCATCCGGCCCCCATGGAAAAGCCCGTTCGCGAGGTGTATGCGATGCTGGGCGGCGAGAACGGACTCGAAGGTCGGGCCACCTCATGCGCGCGCGGATCGTCGATGTTCGAGCAGCAAGCCAGCCCCTACCGTATTCTGTCGCCCATGAAGCGCGTCGGTGCGCGCGGTGAAGGCAAATGGAAGACCATTTCCTTAGAGCAGTTGATCGAAGAAGTCTGTGAAGGCGGAAATTTGTTCGGCGAAGGGCAGGTGGATGGGCTGCGTGCCATCTATGATCAGAAGACACTGATCGATCCTGAGAACCCTGAGTACGGGCCGAAATCGAACCAGTTGCTGTTTACAGACGCCTCGAACGAGGGCCGCACTCCGCTCATCAACCGTTTTGCGCTGCAGTCGTTCGGAACCATCAATTTCAGCAACCATGGTGCCTATTGCGGCCAATCCTTTCGGGTTGGCGCCGCGGCTGCCCTCGGCGCTTTGGCTGCAATGCCGCATGGAAAGCCCGATTGGTCTTCCGCGCGGTTCGGCTTGTTCATTGGTGCCGCGCCAGCCCAGTCAGGCAACCCCTTCCAGCGGCAAGCGCGCGAGCTTGCCGAAGCACGCACTCGGAGCGAAAACGCCTTCAGGTACGTCGTCGTTTCCCCCGTTCTGCCGACGTCATCAAGCTTCGCGGCCGGATCAGGTAACCGGTGGGTTGCCGTCAAACCTGCCGGCGACCTTGCGTTGGCCATGGGTTTGATTCGCTGGATTCTTGAAAATTCACGGTTTGACGCGCAGGCGCTCTCGCAACCGGGGCCTGCCGCCATGACGGCCGCTGGCGAAGCATCCTGGACAAACGCCACCCACCTGATCATTGCGGATCCTGAGCACCCGCGTTTTGGCACCTGCCTGCGCGGCGCCGATATGGGGTGGCCCAAACAGGGCGATGACAAATCGCCTGACGTGTATGTCGTTCGACTGCCCGATGGCACACTCGCACCACATACCGTCGACCGTTCCGCTGAGCTTTTTGTGGATTTTGAGATTGCCGGGTCAGCGCTTGGCGCGAAGCCCGTGCGGGTCGCTTCGGCATTGTCCATGTTGCGCAAAGAGGCACTCAGTAAGACCCTGGACGAGTACGCCGACCTGTGCGGCGTGCCGCGCGCGGAAATCGAAGCCCTTGCGCAGGAATTCACCAGTTTCGGAAAGCGTGCCGTCGCCGATGCCCACGGTGGCACGATGAGTGGATCCGGTTTTTACACCGCCTACGCAATTGCGATGCTCAACACTCTGGTCGGAAACCTGAACGTTCGTGGTGGGCTTGTGCTTGACGCCGGGCCGTTCGGCCCATTTGGGCCTGGTCCGCGCTACGATTTTTCGACCTTCCCTGGCAAGGTTCAACCCAAAGGCGTATCGCTTTCGCGATCACGGTTTCCCTACGAAAAAACCAGCGAATTCCAGCGTAAGAAGGCGGCCGGCCAATCGCCGTATCCGGCGGCGGCGCCCTGGTATCCGGCAGTCGGCGGGCTGAGCAGTGAGATGCTGGCGTCTGGTCTGGCCGGATATCCCTATCGCGCCAAGGTCTGGATCAACCATATGAGCAATCCGGTGTATTCGATCGCCGGATTCAAGAGCGCGGTGCTGGCGCAATTGCGGGATCCCGCCAAGTTGGGGCTGATCGTCTCGATCGATCCGTTCATCAATGAAACCAGCGCCATGGCTGACTACCTTGTCCCGGACACGGTCACCTACGAAAGCTGGGGTATTGGCGCGCCTTGGGCAGATGTGGTCGCCAAGACGTCAACAGTGCGCTGCCCTGTCGTTAATCCCCGGGTGGCCAAAACCCGTGAGGGGCAGCCGGTCAACCTCGAATCATTTCTGATCGCCACCGCCAAACGCCTGGGCATGCCGGGTTTTGGCGATGCCGCCATCACCGATAAGGAAGGCGGCAAGTATGGCTTGCACACCGCCGAGGATTTTTATCTGCGCGGCGTGGCCAACATTGCCTTCGCGGGTGGCAAGACGGTACCCCCCGCGAGCGACGATGACGTCGAAGTCACCGGAATGCAGCGCTACGTCCCGATCTTGCAGGGCGCACTGAAACCCACGGAATGGCGTCAGGCCGCCATGGTCCTGACGCGCGGTGGACGCTTCGACAACCTCGACGCCGCCTGGAAGGGTGATCAGCTCAAAGCCGAGCACAAACAGCCATTGCAGGTCTGGAGCGAGGATATCGCCCGGACCCGGCACTCCATGACGGGCGAACGCAACTGCGGGTGCCCGACCTGGTATCCGACCCGCCTCGCGGGCGGGCAGACGATGCGCGAGCGCTACGACGAAAAGCAGTTTCCCTTGCTGTTGACGTCGTACAAATCCAACCTCATGAGCTCGATATCGATTGGCGTCAGCCGACTGCGTCAAGTGCATCCCCACAATCCGGTTTCGGTGAATCGCGCGGACGCGAAGCGGCTTGGCATTGTCAACGGACAGTCTGTGCGCATTACCACGCCGGGCGGATCGATTCAGGCAGTCGCGATGGTCAGGGATGGCGTCAAGTCAGGCTGCGTGGCCATCGAACACGGTTACGGGCATTCAGGACTTGGCGCCGCGGTGCATGTGGTGGACGGCGTGCAAATGCCACACGACCCTGCGCTGGCGGCGGGGGTGAGCCTGAATGATCTTGGTTTCGCGGATCCCACCCACGGCCAGGTTGCGAATTCGTGGATCGACTGGGTTTCGGGTGCGACGGTGCGTCAGGGACTTCCAGCGCGAATCGAGGCGATTTAATCGCGGATTGGTAACCTCGCTGGTAGTCGATTTTTCACCAGGCTCGCGAGCCACAATGTGTAAACTTCAGCACAAAGCAGGTTAACCCTTGAAGATTTGACACATGAAGCGCTTTTCACTCCGCATGAACGCGGTGGATGCCCCCATTATTCCCGCGATCGGCGCATTGGTCACGAACAATCCAGGCACTATTTCACTGGGTCAGGGTGTGGTGAACTACGGTCCGCCGGCCGAAGCGATCGCCGCGCTTCCCGCCCTGATGGGCGACGTCCAGTTGAACAAGTATCAGGCGGTCATGGGTTATCCCGCTCTGGTCGAGGCGCT
>JADZBO010000239.1 GCA_020851995.1 Burkholderiaceae bacterium | reverse complement strand
GAGGCAAGCCTCGCACACTTCAATGCGCCAGTCGGTTACATCGGCCAGGGCGGGACGATTCCCCTGATGAACCTGCTCGCGCAAGGTTTCCCGACTTCCCAGATGATGGTGTGCGGCGTGCTTGGACCCGCGTCGAACGCGCACGGACCGAACGAGTTCCTCCACGTACCCTACGCCAAGCGCCTGACGGCCGCAGTCGCTCAGGTGATCGCGGCGATGCCTTAGGCCAGGCGCGGCGGCGCGAGCCCGAACGGCCCGCGCAGCAAGACAGACACCAGATACCCAGGATAACGACAGCGGCAATCGCAGCGAACCCATGACCAATCCCCAATTTGAATCTGCAGCCCAGGCGCTGCTTGCGGCCTGGAAATCACACGGGCGTATTGACGCCATTCCCGAAGACTGCCGTCCGCGCACGCGCGCCGAAGGCTATGCCGTCCAGTCAGCGTTGCTGCGCGCCAGCGGCGAAACCGGCTTTGGCTGGAAAATCGCCGCGACCAGCACGGCGGGTCAGCAGCATATTGGTGTCAGCGGCCCGCTCGCCGGGCGATTGGTGGCGTCGCGACGGCGCGCGTCAGGCGACACGGTGTCGCTCGAGGGCAACACGATGCGCGTGGCCGAGGCCGAATTTGCGTTTCGTATCGGCCGGGACCTGCGCGCTGACCGGTCCGGCCGTCCGCTGGCAGTCGACGAGGTGATGTCCGCCGTCCAGGCAATGCACCTGGCCATCGAAGTACCGAACTCCAGACTGGCTGACTTCGCCACCGCCGGCGAGGCGCAACTGATTGCTGAATTCGCGTGCGCCTGTTTCGTGGTGCTTGGCGACGACGTGGCCGCGGATTGGCGCGCAATCGATCTTTCCCGACATGCCGTGACGGTTCGGCGAAACGATGCGGTGGTGGCCACCGGCAGTGGCGCCAACGTCCTGGGCGACCCCCGGATCGCGCTGACCTGGCTGGCCAACGAACTCACCTCGCAAGGACTGTTTCTTGCCGCGGGCGACGTGGTCATTACGGGAACAAGCGTGGTCCCCGTCCCCGTCTCGCCTGGCGACGTGATCATTTGCGATTTTGGCGTTCTTGGAGCCGTGCGGGTCCGCTTTGATTGATGCGTCGCAGCAAACAAAGGGTTTCCCACAATACGATAGAATCGAGCAGTTAGATGTGGTTCAACCGGGATTGAAAATAATGAGAAGGATGGGGCGATGAGCGATATTCGTTATGAAACACCAAAGACCGCGGACGCCGCGGTTGCCTTGCTGGCCGCAGCCACGGGTCCGGCCAAGGTACTGGCAGGCGGCACCGACATGCTCGTCCAGATGCGCGCCGGCGTTCAAAAGCCGGGCCTCCTGGTCGACGTGAAATACATTCCCGAAATGACCACCGTATCGAACGACAATGGCGCTTGGCGTGTCGGCGCAGCGGTCGCCTGCATGAAACTCGTCGAGGACAAGGCGTTTGCACTCGCATGGCCTGGCGTCATTGACGGCGTCAACCTGATCGGCTCAGTCCAGGTGCGCGGTCGCGCCTCAGTCGGCGGCAATGTGTGCAACGCTTCACCCGCGGCAGACAGTGTGCCCGCCATGATTGCCGCCGGTGCGGTTGCCAAAATCTCCGGGCCCGCAGGCAAGCGCGAAATCCCGGTCGAGCAGATCGCCGCGGGCCCGGGCAAAACATCCCTCGCAAAGGGCGAACTCATCACGTCGTTCCTGCTGCCCAAGCGCGCTGCGCGCTCGGGCGATGCCTACCTGCGCTTCACACCGCGCACCGAGATGGATATCGCCGTGGTGGGCGTTGGCATCAACGTGACGCTGGACGACCAGGGTGTCTGCACACAGGCACGCGTGGCGCTGGGCGCGGTCGCCGAGCGTGCGCTGCTGGTGCCTGAAGCTGCTGCCGCCCTGGTCGGCAGCAAGATCGACGATGCTGCGCTGGATCGCCTGGCCGCAGCCGCAAGCGCCGCCGCGCGACCGATCGACGACAAACGCGGCACCAAGGAATTCCGGATCAAGATTGCGGGCGTGCTGGCACGCCGCGCAGCAAAAATAGCGCTCGACAGGGCCATGGGGAACAACTGAAATGTCCAAGCAACACATTACAACGACGATCAACGGCAACGAGGTCGAGTTTCTGTGCGAAACGCAACAGACGCTCCTCGACGTACTTCGCAATGACCTCGGCATGACCGGCACCAAGGAAGGCTGCGCAACGGGCGACTGCGGCGCCTGCACGGTCACGATTGACGGCCGGATGGTCTGCTCCTGTCTGGTGCTTGGCGTCGAAGCCGAGGGCAAGGCGATCCAGACGATCGAGGGCATGGCGCAGGGCGACAAACTGCACGTGCTGCAACGGAAATTCCTTGAGCACGCCGCGCTGCAATGCGGCATCTGCACACCGGGTTTCCTGGTCGCTGCGCGCGCGCTGCTTGAACGCAATCAGAACCCCACTGAAGAAGAAGTGCGCTTCTGGCTCGCCGGCAATCTTTGCCGCTGCACCGGTTACAACAAAATCATCGAGGCAGTGCTTGACGCTGCACGTGAACTGCGGGGAGCCTGATCATGCTGACAAAAACCAAACACGTCGAAAAAGAGACCAAACTCATCGGCACCTCGCCGATTCGCCCCGATGGCGTGCCGAAAGTGACCGGCATGGCGCAGTACGGTGCGGATTACTCACTGCCTGGCATGCTGTGGGCCAAGGTGCTGCGCTCACCGCACGCGCACGCGCGCATCCGCTCGATCGACACGTCCAAGGCCGCGGCGCTCAAGGGTGTGAAGGCGGTCATCACCGGCCATGACTTCCCCGAGCAAAAGCATGAGTATCTGGGCCCCGAGCGCGTTGCCGTCAACTACTGGCACATGACGCGCAACATCATGGCGCGCGAGAAGGCTTTGTACGAAGGGCATTCGATTGCCGCCGTGGCCGCCACGACGCAGGCGATAGCCGAAGAAGCGATTCGCCTCATCGAAGTCGACTACGAAATCCTGCCCCACGTCATCGACGTGGATGCGGCGATGCAACCTGACGCGCCGCTGCTCTATGAGGACATGATGACCCGCGGCGTCGAGCCGGCACCGACCAGACCGTCGAATATTTCCAAACGCCTGGAGTTCAAGATCGGCGACCTCGAAGCGGGTTTTGCCAAGGCCGACGAAATCGTCGAAATGGATTTCAAGACGGCACCGGTGCACCAGGGCTATATCGAACCGCACGCGTGCCTCGCGCGCTACGGCGCCGACGGTCAGGTGGAGATCTGGTCCTCGAGCCAGGGGCACTTCGTGGTGCGCGCCTACGTCGCCAAGTTGCTGGATATCGACATCAGCAGCGTGGTCGTTCATCCCGCCGAAATCGGCGGCGGCTTCGGTGGCAAAACAGTGATTTACGTCGAGCCGGTCGCCACGCTGCTTTCGAAGATCACGGGCCTGCCCGTCAAACTGGCCATGACGCGCGAAGACACGCTGCGCGCGTCCGGCCCGACTTCCGGCTCATCAATGACCGTCAAAATCGGCGTCAAAAAGGACGGCACGATTGTTGCGGCCGACGCGACGTTCAAGTTCCAGGCGGGCGCGTTCCCCGGATCGCCCGTCATGAACGCCTGCATGTGCGGCTTTTCGCCTTACGAAATCGACAACGTCCGCACGATCGGCTATGACGTCGTCTGCAACCGCCCGAAGGCGGCCGCTTATCGCGCCCCGGGTTCGCCCATCTCGGCCTTTGCGGTCGAGAGCGTGCTCGACGTGCTTGCGCACAAGATCGGCATGGATCCGCTCAAACTGCGTCTGAAAAACGCAGTCAAGGCCGGCTCGCCGACCTCCTGGGGACCCAAGCACGCGCACGATGGCTACGCCGACACGATCAAGGCGCTGCTGGAGCACCCGGGATACAACAAGCCCCTCGGTCCCAACCAGGGCCGCGGCGTTGCGTCCGGTTTCTGGTTCAACGGGGGCGGTGAATCGACCGCGACCGTGCACGTGAGCGAAGACGGGTCGGTGGCGATCGCCACGGGCAGCATGGACGTGGGTGGTTCGCGTGCTTCGATGGCCATCATGGCCGCCGAGACGCTGGGCATTCCCTACGAGAAGGTCCGTTCGACCGTTTCGGACACCGCCTCGATCGGCTACAACCACGTGACCGGCGGCTCGCGGGTGACCTATTCGACGGGCCTCGCCGTCATCGATGCGTGCAAAAAGGTGATCGAAGACTTGCGTCACCGTGCTGCCCTGATGTGGGACATCGACGTCAAGGACGTGATCTGGGAAGACGGTTGCGCGAAAGTGCGCGACATGAGTGTGGGCGATTTCGATCCCCTGACCCTGGCGGAAATTTCCGCCAAACGCGCGGTGACTGGCGGCCCGATCGTGGCCGAAGCCGCCGTCAACGCGGGCGGTCAGGCACCGGGCTTCTCGACACAGTTTTATGACGTCGAAGTGGATCCGGAAACGGGTGCCGTCAAGATCCTGCGGGCAGTGGCCGCGCAGGACGTAGGACGCGCGATCCACCACGATTACTGCGAAGGGCAGATTCAAGGCGGCGTCGTTCAGGGGATCGGCTGGGCGCTCAACGAGGAATACATCTACGACAAGAACGGCCGGCTTTCCAACCCGGGCTTTCTGGACTACCGTATTCCGGTCGCCTCGGACGT
>JADZBO010000238.1 GCA_020851995.1 Burkholderiaceae bacterium | reverse complement strand
TGCCGGACACCGACGCTGCGTTACGATAAATTTGACCTCCGACCGACTTTTGCTCGTCCAGCACGACGGTCCGCAGCCCCAGCGATGCTGCCGTCATTGCGGCGGACAGGCCTGCAGGCCCAGCTCCGACCACGACAAAGTCATGGGTGAAACCTGGATCTCCGCCAGTTGATCTGGTCTGGCTGGATTTATTGTGTTTGTTCAATGCCATCATCTTGCCCTTCGATTGCCATCAGGAAGTTGAATGACCATCCCAGGTCGGACATCGACAAGACAAGTCTGCGTGTTTTGCACCCCATCGACCTCGACCAGACATTCAAAACACACGCCCATCAGGCATAGTGGCGCGCGTGGCGCTCCGGACACTGCGCTGCGACGAAAGCATGCAAACCCTGCTCCCAACAGAGCCGTAGCAACGCTCTGACCTTCGTGGACGGCGATTTCCTTGCCATCCACCCTGATTGTGATTAGCCTGCGTTTTTCAGAAACGGGAACCTCGATTGGCTTAAACACTGAACCGCTCCGAAGTGAAACTTTGAATTTCCCGGGGCGTGGCGCCCTTTTGCATCCACTCCACAAGCGGACCCGCATGCACCGGGGCCAGTGTGATCCCGCTGTGACACGTGACAACATACGCACCAGGACACTGCCTGGACTCTTCGTAGATCGGAAATCCGTCTGGGGTCATGACACGCAACCCGCCCCACGTTCGCACGATATTGACATCCTTCAGAACAGGGAAACAACGGATTGCCCTGGCGGCTATTCGCGACAACTCCGCAAGCGTGGTCGCATCATCGAACCCAACCTCCTCTTTGGAGTCGCCAATTTGCACGACGCCTTCACCCGTTTGCCTGACGTAATGACAAGGGTGTTTCAGAAATGGCCTGAGACGCTCGGTCACGAGTATCTGTCCACGCTGGGGACGGACAGGGACATTGAGCCCTACCATGGCGCCCAAAGCTTTGTTGCCAAGGCCCGCCGTGAGGACCACCCTTCCTGCCGAAAAGCACCTTTTGTCGCTATGAACCACACACTCGCGTCCACGGTGTTCGATTTGGGTGACACTGACACCAGGAACGAGCTCACCGTTAAGATTCTTGAAAGCCTGGGTCAAAGCCCGCAGTGTTCGAAGTGGGCTGACATGCCCGTCCAGTGGGCAATAAATTGCGCCGACCACATCTGGCCCAATATCAGGTGTCAGATTTCTGAGCTCTACCGCATTCATACGCTCGTAAGGGTAGCGAATCTCAAGTTCTTGCCCAAGAGCATCTAGTTTCTTGCCCGCCGTGGTCAACGACTCCTCGTCAAAACTCATCGTCAAACCACCAGGTTGCCGAAGCTCGACATCCACGCCCGTTAAGTCATGCAGCTCGGTTGCGAATGCAGCCCAGTCCTGACCTGCCCGCATGGTCCAGCGTGCGTAGTCAGGTCGTGTCAATCCCTTGTTCTGGACCCAGACCAATCCGAAATTTCCACGTGACGCCCGGAAGGCATCATCAGCACCGTCAAGAACAACAACCCTGTCCCCTGCCCTTGCAAGTCCGTATGCAACGGACAGCCCGACAATTCCGCCGCCGATCACCAGACTGTCCACATCAACATCCAACGCCATTCAGACTCCCTTCTGAGTAATGCACCCTACAACGGCAAGGCCTGAGCATGACCCGTGAAAGCCGGACAGGAGATGCCTCAAAAATTGAAAACATATTCGATGGCTACAGGAACGCAACCCTGCGAGATCAGTCGGCTTTGATGTTTCGTTGCTTTACAACCATGGCGAATTTCTCCGCTTCACTGCGAATGAACGCTGCAACTTCCGAGGGAGTCATCCTGGTTTCAGGTTCGATCCCGATCTTGATCAGCTTTTGCTGAAATTCCGCTGAAGAGACTATTTCGCGAATGGTTCGGCTAAGCTTCTCGACAATTGCGGGTGGCGTTCCAGCGCGCACTTGCAGCGACTCCCATGCAACGAGCTCAAAGCCTGGAACGCCTGCCTCCGCAATCGTCGGAATATCCGGAACGGCAGAAACCCGTTTGCTGCTCGACACTGCGAGCGCACGGAGCTTGCCTTCCTTGACCAGAGAAACCGATGACGCGACAGTCGGCATCATCATCGTGACCTGTCCTCCCATGACGTCAATAAGGGCAGGACCTGTCCCCTTGTAAGGCACATGGACCATGTCGGCCTGAGTCATTGAGAGAAGCATCTCGGACGCCAGGTGTCCGGCACTGCCCGATCCATAACTCGCGTAGGACAGCTTACCTGGCTGCGCCTTTGCAATCGCAATCAGCTCGGCAAGCGATTTAGCTTCAACCTGGTTGGGGATCACGACCCACAGCGGAATGATCCCAAGCAACGCAACCGGCGTGAAGTCCTTGCTGATGTCAAAGGGCAGCATTCGCAAGGCTGGATTGATCGCCAGGGAAGACGACACGGAAAACAGTGTGTATCCATCAGCAGGCAGGCTCAGGACGTATTGACTCGCGATGATGGTGTTTGCGCCCGGCTTGTTCTCCACCACAACCGGCTGCCCCAGCTTCTCGGACAAGGCTGTGGCGAGCAAGCGGCCAGTTGCATCCGACGAGCCGCCTGGCGGAAATCCGACCACCAGCTTCAGGGGTCGGCTCGGAAAGTTGTCCTGTGCCACGACGTTGCCCAAGGGGATCACGCACGCAAGCACCAGGGCGGCAATTGAGACATAACGGACTATCTTCATTCGGAACCCTTGATGATTCAAGCTGGAGGGATCGCAACGGAATTTATCGCTGGACAGACCTTGCAGGGGGGTGAAAAATTTCATCGTCTCCTCCGAAACTATTTTTTTGAATAAGCAAACGCCATGGTAGGTTCTATGTTCCGTGAGAACAAATTGAAATTTGTCTCTTGTTTATGTTTAATTGCTATATATGAAACCGACCCTGAACCTAAGGCAAGTAGAGTCTTTTTATGCAGTGATGCGCACCGGCACGGTGATTGCTGCAGCACAACAACTGAATGTGACTCAGCCTGTCGTCAGTCGCGCCATCAGCCTTCTTGAGACTCGCATCGGATACAAGCTGTTTGAGCGAAAAGGCAGGAGGCTAGTGGCAACGCCCGAAGGACACGCGTTTTTTCGGGAGGCCGAGCCCATCTTCGGCAGTCTTGACAGGCTTGCCCAGGCATCACAGGACATACGCTCTCAGAGGGGTGGCGAGCTTCGCATCGGTTCAATGCCTTCCCTGTCTCAATCACTGCTGCCTCGCGTGACCACCCGATTTCTTTCTTCCCGTCCGGGTGTTTCAGTATTCGTTCAAAGCCTTCCATCCAGGCAGGTTGCAGAACAGGTTGCCAATCGCCAGCTTGATATCGGGCTTGTTGAGCTGCCGCTGGCTAATTCCGCCATCTCGTTGGAAGAACTGCCCGCGGCACGGGCTGTCGCGGTGATACCCGAGTCTCATCCACTGTCAAAAAAGAAGGTTTTGTCCGTCACGGACTTTGACGGTGAAAAAATGATCTTGCTGTCACGACACAGTTTTCTGCGTTACCAGATCGAGGATGTATTTTCGCGCAACGGAGTCTCACCAAACATCGTTCTTGAGACGCCCCATTCAAACATCGCGTGCTCTTTTGCGGCGGCCGGTGCTGGTATCACACTTGTATCCCACTGGGCTGCTGAAGCATTTTCAGGTGCAAGTGTTGCGCGGCGCCCCATCAAGGAAGAGTTAACCTCGCGGTCAGCCATTGTCTTTCCCTACCCCGGACCCAGACTCAAACTGGCGGAAACTTTTGCAAAGGAAATCAAGAAAGAGTTTTCAGATGGGTCATGACTGCATTCGGAATTCAGGTGTTTAATGACTGAATTCTGAAATGTGCAGGATCTTTGTGGAGGCTTCACAGACAACCTCTGTTGCAGCTTGCACCCACAGGTGCGCGCCCATGCCGGGCGCACCAAGAAGAAGCAGCCATGCGGCTGCTTTTGTATTTTGGCTCCCCGAGCTGGGCTCGAACCAGCGACCTGCGGATTAACAGTCCGTCGCTCTACCGACTGAGCTATCAGGGAATTGTTTCCGGTTTTCCGGCCTTTGCACCAGAGAGTTCGCGGCGCGCAGAAGCGGTTTATTCAGGAAAGCGGAAAATCATAGCATGACAATGCCAGTGACCGCTTCACCGCCGTTTTAACGTCGTGGCAAAAACCTGACAGTCAGTAGTGTCTTTTTGGGCTTCCTGATGCCTCACGGCCGAATTTGCGACTACATTTGGTCAGGCCGTCAAGTGCTTGCTACGCCGGATGTTCGGTGCTTGCTACGCCGGATGTTCGGTGCTTGCTAGGCCGGATGTTCGGTGCTTGCTACACCGGCTGTTCGGTACTTGCTGCACCTCAGGATTCCCCCCGGGATTTACGAAAGATTTTCATCACTCAGCCGCCACTCGCCATCCCGCGCGACCATCTCGAACTTGTCCACGCGTCATGCTCATCTTTGCCAGCACGGTTTTTCTTTCGGCATTTCTGCTTTTCCAGGTTCAACCTATCGTTGCAAAGATGATCCTGCCATGGTTTGGCGGATCGTCGTCAGTCTGGAGCGTTTGCATGGTGTTTTTCCAGGCAGCGTTGCTGATCGGCTACGCCTATGTGCACTGGCTGCATGAACGCTTTACGGCCCGTCAGCAGGTCATCGTGCATGGCGCCCTGCTGCTGCTTTCGCTGGTCATGCTGCCGATGGCGGCCGATCCCTCCTGGAAGGGCGCAGGCCAGGCCAATCCAAGCTGGAGCGTGCTGGTGGTGCTCACGATCCTGGTTGGCGCCCCTTACCTGATGCTCTCGACCACCGGCCCGCTCATGCAGGCCTGGTATGTGCGTGCGTTTTCGACCGATGCCGGCAACAGCCGCGCCTACCGGCTTTATGCCCTGTCGAACCTGGCATCGATGATTGCGCTGCTGTCCTATCCCATCGTGATCGAACCCGTGTTCGGTGTCGGCATCCAGGCCAATCTCTGGTCCGCCGGGTACGCCGCCTTTGTCGCGCTCGCGCTTGCCACCGCGGCGATGGTCTGGCGATCCCATGCGGGCCCGGAGGTGAAAAAACATGCCGCGCCCGTCAACGTGCCCCGCCCAGCGCTGGCCGAATGCCTGATCTGGGTCGGTCTGGGCGCAACCGCGTCGACCTTGCTCCTGACGCTGACCCGCCAACTGACCGCCGATGTGGCCCCCGTACCTTTTCTCTGGGTACTGCCGCTGGCCATCTATTTGCTGAGCTTTATCCTCTGCTTTGACGCGCCGCGCTACTACGTACGCCCCCTGTTCCTCGCGGCACTGCCGGTCTCGTTCTTCGCAATCGACCGCGCACTGGCGGTCGATATGGGCATACCGGCACTGGTCACCATCATCTGTGTGTCGCTGTTCGTCTTTTGCATGGTTTGCCACGGCGAACTGGTGCGCCGCAAGCCTCACGTTCGCCATCTCACCTTGTTCTACCTGATGCTGTCGATCGGCGGTGCACTGGGCGGGGCACTGGTGGGGCTGGTTGCACCGGTTGCATTTACTTCCTATTTCGAACTGCCCATCGGGCTTTTCGCCTGCGCCGCATTGACGGTGATCGTCACCTGGCGCGACATACACAAGCCGCTCTGGCGTGCGGCTGTGATCCTTGCCCTGGTCGGCTACGGCTGGCGCTTGGGTGAAATTTCAATCGATGAAGTCCGCGGCTACCGCGTGACCGTGCGCAACTTCTACAGCCAACTCAAGGTGCGCGACACGGTGCACTCCAAGCAAGGCCCCAAGCGCGCGATGTACCACGGCGTTATCGTACATGGGGAACAACTGCTGGGTGATGACGGCCGCGGTCGCACTCCGACGGCCTATTATTGTGAGCAGTCCGGCATTGGACGCGCGATCCGCGGCCTGCCTCAGGATCGTGCCCTGAAAATCGGCATTGTCGGGCTTGGTGCCGGAACGCTCGCTACCTATGGACGCGCTGGCGATGACCTGAGAATCTATGAAATCAACGAGCAAGTGCTGGATCTGGCCCGCGACGAATTCACCTACCTCAAGGACACACCCGCTAAGGTCACGCAGGTATTGGGCGATGGCCGTCTCATGCTCGAGCGCGAACCCCGGCAGCACTTTGACCTGCTCGCCATGGACGCGTTCTCCGGCGATTCAATCCCCACGCATCTGCTGACGATTGAAGCGATGAAGACCTACCTGGGCCACCTCAAACCCGACGGTATTCTGGCGGTCCACGTCACCAACCATTATCTCGATTTGCTGCCCGTCATGGCAGCGATCGCTCAGCATTTTGGCAAAGTCGCACTTAAGTATGAAATGGATCCTGGCGATCAGGACAAGTATTGCCGCAATTCGATCTGGGTCATGATCATGTCCCCCGACCGCGCTGCACACCTTCCGGATCAACTCAAGGGTGGACTACCCCTTAAGCCCCGGGAAGGCTTCAAAGCCTGGACTGACGGTTTTTCAAATCTGCTCAGCGTGCTGAAGTGATCCGCGAGCGCGCTTCGTGCATGGCGTTTTCCATCGTCATGAACACGGCGCCCTCGCCCACCAGCCCCGCCACAAATTCCTCAAGAGCCAGCATCCGCATCCCTCGGCCAATCACATAGGGATGCATTGTGTAAGTCAGGATGCCCCAGTCGACCGATCGCCTGAAATAGCGGAATTCGTCCATCCAGCTTTGCAGCACCGCGCGCGGGTTCTGCAAGCCCGGATTAACCGTCGTCGGCAACCGCCAGTACTCGAAGTGCGGATGATCGTCCAGCGTCCAGCTGATCGGCAGCTCCAGCAAGGTGCTCGGAGGACCAAACTTCACCGGCTGACCCAGTTCGACCACATCGCCCTGACGCACAAAATAAGGCGTGTAGTCGTCGCCCATCATGCTGCTGTCGTATTGGAAACCTTGTTCCAGCAGCAAATCAATCGTGTTCGGGCTCAAATCCCAGGCGGGAGAACGATATCCCACCGGTTTTCGGCCGGTCAGACGCAAGATCGCTTCGCTGCCCCTCAAAAGGTCGGCCTGTTCCTCTTCCCGCGTTTGCGTGGCGGGCGCGATATGCGCCCAACTATGGTGACCAATCTCGTGACCGGCGCGCAGCACTGCCTCGCATGCAGCGGGATAGGTTTCGATGGTGAACCCCGGAATGAACCAGGTCGACGGGATATCCCAGCGTTTGAGCAGCGACAGCACGCGTGCAGCGCCAACCACGCCGAATTCACCCCGCGACAGCGGGGTTGGCGAAGTCAGGCCACGGGAAATAAATCCAGACTGCGCATCAAAATCGAAGGTCAGACAGACAATATGGCGGGGCATAGACCGGTACTCCAGCGCAAAGGCTCAAATGCGTTGACGAGAGCGAGTTCACTCCATTATGTTATCCGCTGAAGAGCAAATCCAATCCGGCGGCCTGATGCACCGCAACATGACACTGAGGAATACGGTCCATGCTGGAAGATCGGCCTAGTGCGAACAAGATGGTGACCGCGCCGAGTCGAAAGCGCTTTGTCGAGCGGTGGGGATCGACGGTGTTCCTGATCGCGCTGCTCGTGGTCTGGGAATCTGCGGTCAAGGTCTTCGAGGTTCCCGCTTTCCTGCTTCCTGCGCCGACGGATATCGCCAAGCTCACCGTTGATGAATGGCCGCTGATCCAGATGCATTCACTGGCGACGATCTGGTCAATTCTCACGGGCTATGTCGCGGCAGTGGTGTTCGCGCTTGCCGTCTCGGCGCTGATGATCCGTTTCCCACTGGCCGAAAGCCTGATGATGCCCATCTTCGTCGGACTTCAGAGCGTGCCGAAGATTGCGATTGCGCCACTGATCCTCGTCTGGGTCGGTGCCGGTATTGGTTCGAAAATCGCGGTCGTCATGTCGATTGCCTTCTTCCCGATCGTCATCAACACCATGGCCGGATTCAAAGAGGTCGACCGCGGGCTGACCGACGTGTTCCGTTCGGTGGCGGCGACAGAACGCCAGATGCTCATCAAGCTGCGGCTGCCCTACGCCGTTCCGTATATTTTTGCTGGCTTGCGCATCGCCACGACGCTCGCCGTGCTCGGCGCCATTGTGGCCGAGTGGCTTGCAGCTTCCAGCGGACTTGGCTACCTCGTGCTGTCAGGCAGTTTCAACTTCAACACCGCGCGTTCCTTTGCCGCCATCCTTGCACTGGCGATCATCGGCACGCTGTTCTTCAATCTGATGTCCTGGATCGAGACTCGTATTTCATGGCGATCCGGGTTGACGGACTCAACTGCACAGGCTTAGCCACGACCGCCAGGCAACCACTTAACGCCACAGGAGCATCCCATTTTGACCTTCAATCGACGTCTCACGCTGCGCACGCTTTGCGCTGGCCTTGCCTTCACCCTGAGTGCGCTTGCCGGAACGGCCCAGGCAGCCGACAAGGTAGTGCTGCGGATCAACTTCACGCCCTGGGGCATGCACGCACAGTACTTCGGAGGACGTGCGCAAGGCTTTTATGCGCAGGAAGGCATCGACCTTGAAATCCGCCCGCCGGCCGCGGGCCAGCAAAATGAGGTGTTGATTGGCACAGGGCGCGAACAATTCGGGCTCACAAACGCCGATGCATTTGTCAAAGCCAAGGGAAGCGGTTTGCCCATTGTCGCCATCATGGCTGATCAGCCTGACAATCCCTTTTCAGTCATCACCCTGAAGAAGTCCGGCATCGATGCACCGGAAAAAATGAAGGGAATGAAAATCGCCTGGTTCCAGGCCAACGTCATTGGGCTGATCGAGCCAGTCTTACAAAAGGGCGGACTCGCGCGCAAGGACATCGACTTCGTCATGGTCGCGCGCGGTGCCGAGGTGCAGATGCTCGCCGCCGGCCAGGTGGATGGCTTGTTTGGCTATTCTTTTGGCCAGGCGCTCACACTCGAAGAAAAAGGCTTCCCGGTGAACGTCATGCCGGTGCGGGATTACGGAGTCCAGTTCTACGGCACCGTGCTCTATACCAGCGAAGCATTGCTCAAAAGCAATCCGGATCTCGTGCGGCGCTTCCTGCGCGCCACGTTGCGCAGCCTGATCTGGACGCATGACAACGTCGAAACAGCGATGAAGGAAATTGTCGCGGTGTCACCTGATCGCGACCTCAAGCTTGAATCGCGCAAGTTGCGCATGATCTTCGACCTATACAACTCGCCCGACTATGCAACCCGCTTTGGCATGATGAACGACGCCAAGTGGCAATCTTCCATCAACATCCTGGCCGACAGCGGGGACCTGCCCAAGAAGCCGGATCCGAAAACAATGTACACCAACAAAATCCTCGAAAGTCTTGATGAATCCGCCGCGCTCGCGACCCTGATCAAACAACCGGCGAAATAACAGCGCACGATGGACAAGACGCACGCAAACGCTGGCATCACGATTGAGGGTGTCGAGGTCGTTTATGGAACTGCCGGACCCGAGCCTGTACATGCACTCGCGGCCGTGGACCTGTCGATCGAAGATGGCGCATTCGTCTCGCTGGTCGGGCCTTCCGGGTGCGGCAAGAGCACACTCCTCAAGGTACTTGCGGATTTGATGCCACCCACGCAAGGGCGCGTGCTGATCGACGGATCCGAACCCGGAGTCTTACGACGCGCCGGACGCATCGGACTGGTTTTTCAGCAGGCGAATCTCATGCCGTGGCTGGATATCGCCGCCAATATCCGGTTGCTGCGCGATCTGGTGTCGCAAAAGAGCCCGGCGGTGGGGTTGCCGCTCAAGGATGAAATCCAGGGGCTGATCGATGTGGTCGGTCTCAAGGGATTTGAAGGCAAACTCCCGCACCAGCTGTCCGGGGGCATGCAGCAACGCGCGTCGCTCGCGCGCGCGCTGGCGCTGGACCCATCCATCCTGTTGATGGATGAGCCGTTCGCCGCGCTGGACGAAATCACGCGCGATCGCATGGCGTTCGAACTGATGCGCATCTGGCAGCGCTACAAGAAGACCGTCATCTTTGTCACGCATTCGCTTGCCGAAGCGGTATTTCTGTCGGACCGGGTCGTGCTGATGTCGGCGCGCCCCGGACGCATCCACCAAATCTACGAAATTGATCTGCCCCGACCGCGAACGCCGGAAACACGGCTTTCGGATGAATTCAGTCAAATCGTGGGCGAGATCAACCGAGAACTTTATAAGGTCATGATGTGAATACATCGCACAGAGAATTCGATCCCACCTGGCTCGCGCAGAGCGCCCTGTTGCTGGTGGACATGAACCGATCGCATCTTGATCACAGCATCGGTCACTTGTTGGTTGAGCAAAGTGAGGCCGACCGGATTGTGGCGCAGGCGGTCACGCTTCGCGATGCGTTTACCCGCGCCGATCGCCCGGTCATTTTCGTGCGCACACATCACCGACAGGATACGCGCAGCGGCGAAATCGTCGACAACCGGAATCCCTTCTGGATGGCGCAACACGGTCGCTCGATCCCCGGCTTTGGCAAACCGCGCAAATCTCTGGCCGTCATGGGGGCTCCGATTACCGAAATTGTGGCACCCCTTACCCCCCGCCCTGGCGAGCACACCGTCTTCAAGCACCGCTACAGCCCCTTTGATAACACCGATCTCGACCTGCTGCTGCGCAACCTGGGCGTTCGCACGCTGGTCGTGGTGGGCGTGAACACCAACAACTGTGTGCTTTGCACTTGCTTCGAAGCATTCAACCGCGATTACCGGGTCATTGTTGCGCGCGATGTGTGCGCCAGCATGAATGGCCCTGACTACCACGAGGCGGCCATCAAACTGATTGATGCCGCACTGGGCTGGATTGTCGAATCCGGTGATGTGATCTCCGGCCTCGCAACGATGAAGGGCAAACCCGAGGAGGCGTTTCAATGAGTGCGCAACGCAAGCGCATGCCTTGCCTGACTGTTGGCGAAGACCCGTTTGAACGGGGCTTGCTGCATGGGCGTGAATTCGCGCAGGATGTAGCGCATAACCTGGATACCTATTTGCGGCGCTTTGGCGCGTCCGGTCTCGCGATCGACGACGCGTTTGAGGAAGCACTGCGCTGGCAAAAGGCGATGGAGACGCAAAATGCCGAATACGCCGAGGAAATGCGCGGCATCGCTGCAGGTGCCCAGCAAACGCAAGCCGCCATTGCACTGTTGAACGCGCGCTACGAGATCGCCTTCATGATCTTCGGCAAAGACGCGCGGCGACAGGATACAGCAACAGGTGAAACCGACGGTTGCACGACCTTTGGCTTGATGGCGGACGTCACCACCGACGAACACACCTGGCTGGGTCAGAACTGGGACTGGCTCGAGGGCATCCATCAGCGCACGCTGGTGCTGCGCATTACCCGGAAAAACAAGCCCAGCCTGATCTGCCTGACTGAGGCCGGCATTGTGGGCGGCAAAATGGGCGTCAACGAGTGCGGGGTCGGTTTGGTCGAAAACGGACTCGCGTCCAGTCTTGACGGCAAAAACCCCTACCAGAAACCGTTTCACATGCG
>JADZBO010000237.1 GCA_020851995.1 Burkholderiaceae bacterium | reverse complement strand
GAGTCTGGGTTGTGAGGATGTAATGGCAGAATCTGCCGTGGAAATTATTGAGAATGCACCGTTTGATGAGATTCGGCCGGGACAGTCGGCCAGCCTGCTGCGAACGCTGTCGATGCAGGACATCGAGGCCTTTGCCGCCGTTTCCGGCGATTTGAATCCATCGCATCTGGATCCCGCTTTTGCAAGCAAAACGTCGATGCACGAGGTCACGGGCCACGGCATGTGGCTGGGGTCGTTGATCTCGACGCTACTGGGCACACGGTTTCCCGGGTCCGGCACGATCTATCTGGGTCAGACCTTGCGGTTTGACCGGCCGGTTCATGTCAACGATACGGTGACCGTCACTGTGACTGTATCGGCGAAGGATTCCACCGACAAATCGGTCACACTGGCCTGCCGGATCGTCAACCAGGTAGGTGAAATCGTGCTCGACGGCGAGGCCCGGGTGCGGGCCCCGGAAACCAAGATCCGGGCTCCTTTGGCGGCTTCGCCGCGGATTCAGGTTTTTGATCCGGCGGCGCGCCTCAGGGCTTTGATCGCTTTGGGTGCCGATCTGGACGCAGTAGCGTGCGGGGTCGTACACCCCTGCGATGATGGTTCGCTGCGTGGTGCGGTCGAGGCGGCTGAGGCCAACCTGATCAAACCCGTTTTCATCGGCCCCGAGTCAAAAATCCGTGCGATCGCGGAGCAAGGCGGTATCGACCTGACGCAGTACACCATCATTTCGACCACCCACAGTCATGAAGCGGCCGCGCGAGCTGCGGAGATGGCCGCGGCAGGAACCCTGGAAGCACTCATGAAGGGCAGCCTGCATACCGATGAGCTGATGCACGCCGTGGTGGTCACCGCCGCGCTGCGCACAGGCAGGCGCTTCAGCCACGCGTTCCGCTTTGATGTGCCGCTTTACAGTAAACCGCTTCTGATCACCGATGCCGCGCTCAACATCAAGCCAGGTCTGATCGAGAAGCGCGACATCGCCCAGAACGCGATCGACTTGTGCTGGATCATGGGCATCGAAAATCCCAAGGTGGCAATCCTGTCAGCGGTCGAGACGATCAACCCGGAAATCGCGTCCACACTCGACGCCGCATCGCTTTGCAAGATGGCCGATCGGGGGCAGATCTCGGGCGCACGGCTTGATGGCCCCCTGGCGTTCGACAATGCGGTTTCTCCGGAAGCCGTGCGCATCAAGCACATCAAGTCGTCAGTGGCCGGCGATGCGGACATCCTGCTTGCGCCGGATCTCGAAAGCGGCAATATGCTCGCGAAGCAACTCGAGTACCTCGCGGGAGCGTCCGGCTGTGGCGTCGTGCTCGGTGCGCGTGTCCCGATTGCGCTGACCAGCAGGGCGGATGGTCCCTCGGCGCGCATGGGCTCTGCGTTGCTGGTTAAGAAAATTGCGCACCACTGCCGCAAGCCGCGCACCTAAATCCTGACGGAAACTGCACATGTCGGATGTTCTCTCGGTCAATATCGGGTCCTCAAGCCTGAAATTCGCGCTTTACACCGTTTCAGGCGATGCGCACGTGGACCGCGCACACGCCTCGGGTCTGATTGAGGGTCTTGAGCCTGGCGGAAAGCCCGTGCTGAAGCTCACATCCGAGACCGGTTCGACACAGGCGCCGATCGTGCTGGTCGAGGGGCAACGCCCCATGGCCGCCGCGCTGGCGCAGCTGCGCCGTGCCGTCGATTCCCTGCTCGCCGGGTGTCGGCTGGTCGCCGTGGCGCACCGGGTCGTGCATGGCGGGATTCTCTACTGTGAGCCAGTCCGGGTGGATGAGGCGGTGCTTGCGGACCTCGCACGCCTCAATCCCCTGGCGCCTTTGCATCAACCGCACAACCTCGCCGGTATCCGTGCCTGCATGGAGGCCTTCCCGGAAACCCCGCAGATTGCCTGCTTTGATACGGCGTTTCACAGCACCGCACCGGAAATCGAAAAGCATTTTGCGCTTCCTGCCTCCTTTTACGATGAAGGAGTGCGACGCTACGGATTCCACGGACTTTCGTATGCTTTTGTCGCAGGTCGCCTTGCCCGGCTGACCAAGGCCGCAAGCGGGCGATTGCTCATGGCGCACCTCGGTAACGGTGCCAGTCTGTGTGCCGCCGTTGGCGGCAAGAGCGTGGCCACGACAATGGGATTCTCGGCGCTCGACGGATTGATGATGGGTTCGCGTTCGGGGGCGCTCGATCCCGGTGTTCTCATGTACCTGATGGATCAGGGGTGGTCGTCGGACCGAATCAGCAAGTTGCTGTACAAGGAGTCGGGCCTTCTGGGCGTATCTGGCCTGTCCGCCGATATGCGGTTGCTGCACCAGTCGGATTCACCTGCCGCGGCTTTTGCGATCGATTTGTTCATTTACCGGATTCGCCGGGAAGCGGGCGCACTCGTTGCCGTGATGGGCGGTGTGGATGCAATCGCGTTCACCGGCGGCATCGGCGAGCACGATACCGCAGTGCGCG
Organism: Burkholderiaceae bacterium; assembly: GCA_020851995.1. Taxonomy (GTDB): domain Bacteria; phylum Pseudomonadota; class Gammaproteobacteria; order Burkholderiales; family Burkholderiaceae_B; genus Zwartia. The sequence continues at coordinate 6,073 of JADZBO010000237.1, read as the reverse complement.
CCCGGGTCTGCAGCGATCTGGCGTTTCTGGGCGTTGAGCTCGATGCGCAGGCCAACGCGGCGGCCACGGGCGATGGTCGTGTATCGGTTCACGCGGCAGGAAGTGCGGTCGAAGTCTGGGTTCTGCCGACCGACGAGGGGCGGGTCGCGGCTGAATCTGCGGTGGCCTATCTGGGAGTAGTCGCTTAACGCATCCGGGGAGGCTTCATGGCGCCAACGTCGTTCGATACCTTGGGTTTCGTGCGTGATGTCCTGGTGGGCACCATCATGCTGGCCATCGTGCTGGCGTTTCATGGCATATGCCTGACCCGCATTGCGTTCAACTATGAACTCAAAAGCCGGCTGAGCTTTGCCCGAAAGCGTCCAGAGCGGGTTTTTATCCATTTCTATCTGGCGATCATGGCGTTGGCGCTGGTCCACGTGGCCGCGGTCGTTTTGTGGGCGCTGGCGTTGACCCTCAGTGGCTTGGTCACCGACTTCACGCAATCGATTCTCTTTGCCGGGAGCTGCTACACCACGCTTGGTTTCATGGAAAACATCCTGCCGGCTGGTTGGCGGGCCGTCGCGATCATCATGACGCTTTCGGGTCTCTTTTCGATGGCCTGGAGTACTTCGATGATGATTTCGATGACCGATCACTTCCGTGAAGCGTGGATCAAAAAGCACGAGAATCTTATGCGCAGGATCCTTGAGAGCGAGGCGGTCGACTATCGCCCTGACGTCAAAACAATGGCCCAAATCGCCGATGTCAAGAATGGCCCAAAAACCGATCACCGGGCGACGATCGAAAATGGCGGAAAAATCGACGACAAATAGCCGCCTGGGCCAGTACAGTGTCCAACGGTTGAAGGCACGGCTTTAAACGCCTGATGGCGTTGAGCACTCAACTGGATGAAGCGTCTGATCGCGTGGAACACTCCACCTGCACTAAAGACGGGCTTGTGCCCGCCCATTGTCTGACTGGTCAAGCTGGTACCACCGGGCGATGGCTTTCCAGGCATCTTCTGCGCTGTCGACAAAACTGATGATGTCCAGATCCGTTGGATCGATGAGGCCATATTCTGCCAGCAGGTCGAAACGCACGATCTTCTTCCAGAATTCGCGTCCGACGAGTACGACTGGCATCGGCAGAATTTTGCGGGTTTGCACCAGCGTGAGCACTTCAAAGATTTCGTCAAACGAGCCGTAACCCCCGGGATACGCCACGATGGCGCGCGCGCGCAGGAGAAAGTGCATCTTGCGCAGGGCAAAATAATGAAACCGGAAGCACAGAGCCGGCGTCAGATATTGATTCGGATGCTGCTCGTGGGGCAAGGTGATATTGAGCCCGATCGACAGATCGCCGGTTTCATGGGCCCCGCGATTGGCCGCAGCCATCACGCCCGGGCCGCCCCCCGTGCAAATATGCAGACGTTTGGTGGGGGAAAGCTGCTGCAGGTTGTAGGTTGCGGCCAGTTGACCGAACTCGCGGGCAGACTCGTAATGCGCGCTGTTGATCAGAGCCGATTGCGCTCTGGACTTTTCCTCGTCGGTCACTGCCTGCGCCACGAGGTGTTCGGCATCCTCACGGCTGACAAAACGCGCCGATCCAAACACCACGATTGTGTGATCGACCTGATTCTCACGCAGGATCAGATCCGCCTTGAGCAGTTCAAGCTGGAATCGGATTCCGCGGGCTTCAGGCCGTTCGATGAAATCGGGATCCTCGAACGCCAGTCGGTAGGAGGCACTGGTTTCCGAAAGCGTCGGGCGCGTTGACGGCATTTGCCCTGCTAACTCGGCAGCGGCGGCGGCATTGTCTGGTTGGATCTTGGGTGACATGTTTTATTTTTAGCATGGAAGTGCTAAGTTGCATGCTTACGCACACCTTTAGCGGGGATTCGCGTGATGACAAGAGCGGTCATGGGCGGGATTCTGTTGGCAATCGGGTTAATTGATGCAACACCGGTGCGGGTACCGTCTTGTACCCGCTGGAGCGCCCTGCGCCGTGATCGATAGCCTGGCGGTCGTGGCATGACCCAACTATTGAATCTGCTTGCCGCGATTGCCCTGCTGGTCTGGGGCACCCACCTCGTGCGTACCGGAATCCTGCGCGTGTTCGGTGGCAGTATTCGCAATGTGATCGCGCGTGGTACCTCCAACCGGCTGGCCGCCGTGGCCACTGGCGTGGGCGTGACGGCACTGGTGCAATCCAGCACAGCCATGTCGCTGATCGTCGCGTCGTTCGTCGGGCAAGGCCTGATGCCGCTGTCATCGGCCCTGGCGGTCGTGCTGGGTGCCGATATCGGGACGGCGGTAATGGCGGTTGTGTTCTCCATCGATCTGTCGTGGTTGTCGCCGTTGCTGATCCTGACCGGGGTGGTGCTTTTCATCTCGCGCCAGGCCACAGCGGTGGGGCGTTTTGGGCGAATCCTGATTGGGCTGGGTCTGATGCTGCTTGCGCTTCGACTCATTGGCGCTTCGACGGCGACGCTGACTCAGGCCCCGGCGACACGCCTGCTGTTGCAATCCCTGAGCAGCGATCTGTTGCTGGAGATCGTGGCGGGTGCGACGCTCGCGATTCTGTCCTACTCAAGCCTGGCCATCGTGCTGCTGACGTCGGCGCTGGCAGGATCCGGGGTCATTACCCTGGACGTTGCGCTGGGCCTGGTGCTGGGCGCCAATCTGGGCAGTGGCCTGCTTGCGGTCATGAACACGGCCAAGGCAGACATTGTGGTGCGGCAGGTGCCCATCGGTAACCTGGTGTTCCGGGTGTTCGGGATTCTGGTTACGATGCCCTTCATCTGGCTCTGGGTGATGTGGGGCCAGAAGCTGTTTACCGACATGGCAGCCGCAGTGGTTTCGTTTCACCTGGCCTTCAATCTGGGCGTCTGTGTGCTTTTTGTCGGCGTGACGGACAAGGCTGCCGTATTGTTATCGCGGTTTGCGGTGAAATCCGAAGCGGGGAAATTGCCGCAGCGGCCACTGCATCTGGATCCGCTTGCGCTGGATACGCCATCGCTTGCCATATCCAACGCGGCGCGCGAGGCTCTGCACCAGGCCGATGTGATCGAGACGATGTTGCTTGGCTTGTTGACCGTGCTGCGCAAGGATGACCGCAAGCTTGCGGAGGAGTTGCGCAAGCTCGACGACACGGTTGACGATCTTTACTCTGCGATCAAGTATTACCTTACTAAGATTTCGCGCGAAGCGCTCAGCGAGGAGGAAAGTCGCCGCTGGACCGACATCATCAGCTTCACGATCAACATGGAGCAGATCGGTGACATCATCGAGCGGGTAATCCAGGACATCGAGGACAAGAAAATCAAGAAGGGCAGGCAGTTTTCGGATGCCGGGATGACTGAAATCTGCGACTTGCATGCAAGGCTGATCGATAATCTGCGCCTTGGCATGAGCGTGTTTTTAAACGGTAACGTGCGCGACGCGCAGCGCCTGCTTGAAGAGAAGGCCCGTTTTCGCGATCTGGAGCGCGAGTACGCGACCACCCACCTGGCGCGCCTGTCAGACAACACGATCCAGAGTATCGAGACGAGTTCGTTGCATATTGATTTGATCAGCGACCTCAAACGCATTAACTCCCACATCTGTTCGATTGCGTACCCGATTCTTGAGTCGGCTGGCGCACTGGCACCCAACCGTCTGAGGCCAATCAACCCGGATGGGGCTGAAGGCTGAAGGCTGAAGAATGAACGCGGGATGCCGGATGCCGGATGCCGGATGCCGCATGCCGCATGCCGGATGCTGAATGCCATCCACCGGGCGGAATACGCTTCGAGGGCGAGCATCAAGACCTTCTGCTATCGTTTGCCACCATGAATCAGAGGCAATTCAATGCGTCCGGGCTTCTACAGGCGCGGGGCGTGACTTTCGCTTACCCGGGGCTGCCGCTCCTGAACGCGTTCGACCTGGATGTTGTGCCAGGCGTCACTTTGGTGACGGGCGAACGCGGGAAAACCACGCTGCTGCGTTTGCTGGCGGGGGTTCTCGCACCACAGGCGGGCTGGATTGCCGCAGGCGGGGTACGCCAGGATGAGGATCCAGCGGCATATCGCAGGCAGGTGTTCTGGATCGAGCCGGGATCCCAGGATTTTGATCAGCAGACGCCCCGTGAATTTTTTCAGTCGCTTGCGGCGGGTGACATGGGCCTCGACGTCGGTGTGGCTCTGGAGGTTGCCGTGCGCCTCGGACTGGAGCCGCATCTGGACAAGGCGATCTATATGCTGTCGTCGGGTTCGAGGCGAAAAGTCTGGATGTCAGCAGCGTTTGCCAGCTCCGCGCCGGTGGTGCTGATCGACGATCTTTTCGCGGCGCTCGACCGGCCCTCCGTCGAAGCGCTTTCTGAATTGCTGAGCGTCGAGGCGCAACACAATGAACGCGCCTGGCTCATCGCACACCACGATATCCCGCAAGGTGTGCCACTGGCCATGACCATCAATCTGGATTCACTGATCCGAGGCTGAGTGGTTCGGCAGGTTAACGCCTCACCCCATATCGGCCAGCCTCGCGGGCCAAGCTTTACAATTCGCCGGAGTCCTCGTCGCAGGCAACCGTTTCAGGAGACCACAGTGTTTTTGACCAGGCTGATCGCCGCTATGTTGCTCGCCCTTTTGCTTGCGGGGTGCCAGGACATGCCTCCAGTTGTTCGCACCGCTGACGGTTTCGATCCGCCATATAACTACTACTGATTCGGATCGTGCGATCGTCTTTCGCCGAACATGCAATGCCTAAAGGCTCCCCAACGGTTTGCTGACGGGCGTGGCGCCTTCGAAGATGGGTGGATGCGTCACAATCGAGCGTAAGTCTGGCCGCGCCGTGGCGAGCCGCGACAGGTCGGGGCGTGGCCGCGCCAGCGCCCGATCGCCAGCAAACGCCTGTTCGATTGCGTTGGCAGCCGCCATCAGCTTGCCGTCGCCAAAGAGTGGGCCCAGCACCTGAAGTCCGAAAGGCATACCGTGCTCATCGGTGCCACATGGCAGGGCGAGTGCCGGGTTGGTAGCGAGCGTGATGCTGTAGGTCAGGCCAAGCCAGTGGTAGTAGTTGCGCATTTTCTGGCCATCGACCTGATCTGCATACAGTTCGGTCCACGGAAAGGGGGTGACCGGAACGACAGGCGCGATCACCAGGTCATAACGAGAAAACGCGTCAGCCAATTGACGCATGATCCGCGTCTGCTCCAGATGAGCCCAGGCGCGGTCGGCCAGCGTAATCGATGAGGCCAGCTCCATGTTTGCGCGGATGTTCGGTCCCAGTGTTTCCGGCGCGCGGCGCATGGTGTCCGCGAACGCCGCGACGAAGGCCTCTGCGCGCAGGATGTCGAAGGTACGGTCGGCTTCGGTCAGTTGCAGATCGACGGGCTCACAGGATTTGACCAGGCCCGAAAGCGCCGACATGCGGTTGCGAAAGGTGCGACGGATCTCTTCACCGACAATGCACACGCCGAAGTCTTCGGTATAGCCGACCCGCAGTGTCGAGAGATCCACCGACTCCATCGGCCAGATGGTTCGGGCGTCAAGCGGAAACGCCAGCGGATCAGTGGGGTCCCGACCCGTGCACGACGCGAAGAGCAGCGCCGTGTCGGCGACCGTGCGACCCATCGGCCCAAGTACTGAAATGACCGACCAGCCAAGTGGGCGCGCATCGTTGGGCACCCCGCCCGGCGAGGGGCGCATACCCACGACGCCACAGATCGCGGCGGGAATCCGCAGGGATCCGCCGGTGTCCGATCCGGTGCAAATGGGCAGCATATCCGTCGCGAGCGCTGCGGCTGATCCGCCGGATGAACCGCCAGCATTCAGGCTGGGATTAAACGGATTTCCGGTCGCGCCCCAGACCGGATTGCGGGTGTTCGCGCCGGCACCCATATCGGGTACGTTCGTCTTGGCGGTGACAATGGCCCCTGCCGCTTTCAGTCGCGCGACCAGGCTGTTGTCCGTTGACGGGATGTTGCCACGCAATCCGACATTGCCGTAGGTCGTCAGCAGGCCGGCCGTGTCCTGCAAATCCTTCACGCCCAGCGGCAACCCGTGCAGTGGTCCCAGAGGTGCGCCGCGCATGACCGCGTCTTCGGCTGCGCG